>JAPOVF010000301.1 GCA_026708285.1 Acidobacteriota bacterium | reverse complement strand
GGGTCATCTCGAGCTGCGATCTCTGCGCGCTCGAAGAGGCCCTGCTGCTGATCGAAGCCGCCGAGCAGGCCGGTGGCCAGCGACCTGAACTCATCGCGTTCAGTCTCGGACCCGCCCGAGTCGAGGAAGCGCTGCGCAAGGCGCTCGCGCTGGGTGCCGACCGGGCCTTGCATCTCGTGGACGACGAGTTCCGGGGTGGCGACGCGCTGGCCGACGGTCGTGCTCTGGCAGCGGCCGTCCGCCGGGAGGAATGTGACCTGGTGATTGCCGGCGCGCAGTCGGACGATCTGGGGCAGGCCGCGACCCCGGCCGTTCTCGCACAGGTGCTGGGTCGCCCCTACGCCTGGTTGGTGATGGCGGTCGATCTGGAGAGGGAGAACCGCTCGGTACGCGTCGTCCGGGAACTGGAAGGCGGGATGAACGAAGTCCTCCGCCTCCGGTTGCCGGCAGTGGTCGCCGTGCAGGCGGGGATCAACAAGCCTCGCTTCGCCTCGCTGCGCGGTACGCTGCAGGCCCGCAGGAAGCCGCTGGAACGGCTGAACTGTTCGAACCTCGGCCTCGATCCGGAGCTGGTGGGGAAGGCGGGCGCTGGAATCGAGACGATGGCGATCCGTTTTCCCCCGACGGGTGGCGGCGGACTGCTGATCGACAAGACCTCTCCGGAGGCGGCCGCGGCAGAGCTCCTCGCGCACCTGGAGCGGGACGCGCTGCTGTGAGTGGCCCGGACACGGTGGTCTGGATGGTGAAGAACGCGGGCTCGGAGTCCGGCTCTTGCGACGTTCGCGTCTGTGGACCGGCTCTTGGATCGGACCTGCGGCTCGCCAGGCTGGACGAGGAACTGCTGGGGCCCTATTCGCCGGGGCTCTACGCCGAGGCCCTGGGCGCTCTGATCGCGGAGGAGCGGGGCGAGGAACGGAACAGGACGCTCGTCCTCCTGCCGCATACCTACCAGGTCGCCGAGTTCGCACCGCTCCTCGCCATGAGGCTGGACGCCGCCTATGTCCCCTCGATCTGCGGAGCGACACGGGAAGACGAGGACGGTGGCCCGCGTTTTCGCCGCTCGATCCTGCAGGCCAAGCTGCAGGCCGAGGTTCGGCCGAGAGCGCGTACCGTTGTAGCGACCCTGCAGAGTGGCGCCTTCAGCAGCGACGAGCCGCCGGCGCCGCCCCGAAAGGTCGTCGACGTCGGTCCGCCGGCCGACATCGAACGCACGCACGAACGGGAGATTCTGGGCCGCGAGGCGGCGAGCGCCGGAGGCGTCGACCTCGCCGGCGCCGAACGGATCGTGACGGCCGGTCGAGGCGTGGGCGGGGCCGACCAGGTTTCGGTAGCGGCGGACCTGGCCTCTGCGCTCGGCGCTGAGCTCGGCGCGAGCAGACCGGTGGTCGACAACGGCTGGCTGCCGCGCGAACATCAGGTCGGCTCGAGCGGGCACACCGTCACCCCGAACCTCTACGTGGCGCTTGGAGTGTCGGGCTCGATCCAGCACCTGATGGGCATGAGCGGATCAAGGGTCATCGTCGCGGTCAACAAGGATCCCGAGGCGCCGATCTTCAGCGTCGCCCACTACGGCATCGTCGGCGACCTGCACGAAGTCGCGCCGGCGCTGACCCGCCTGCTGAACGAGCGTGCCGCCGCCGGCACGACGTCCTGAATCACCCGCCGGGCCGGGACGATGCCGTCCTACCAGGACTACTTTGTATGGCGCAGCCGCTGCAGTTCGAACAGAGCCAGGGATGCAGCCACCGCTGCGTTGAGAGACTCGACGGCAGGAGCGGTCGGGATCGATAGCAGTGCTTCCGCGCGGTCGAGAACCAGACCGGAGAGACCTTTGCTTTCGCTTCCCACGGCCAGGATCGCATCGGTGGAGATGAGCTCGGCAAGCAGCCGGTGTTCGGAATCGTCGATGCTGAAGAGTAACTTGGTCGGTGGAGGAGTGCCCTTGCTGGTGCGTTGCACTGTCAGGGCAAGCAACGGAACTCCTGGCGGGATCCGGTTGATTGAGACGTCAGTCCACAGGGGCAATCGGAGCAGGCTGCCCGCGGAAGCGCGGAGGGCGCGGGGCTGGCTGGGGCGGGCGGTACCCGGGGCCAGGAGGAGGGAAGCCGCGCCGGCGGCTTCGGTGGAGCGGGCAATGGCCCCCAGGTTGCCGGGGTCCTGGATGCCGTCGAGGTAGAGGTGAAGGCCAGGGGTGAGGACGAGGGTCTCGTCTTCTGCCGAGTGCCAGTTGGGGGGCGGGTCGACGAGTGCGGCGATGCCCTGGGGGGCATCGGTGTCGGCCTGTTCGAGTAACCGGTCGGGATCGATCGGGGTGGCCGCGGTTCCCGAACGGTCTTCGAGCCGGCGGATCAGCTCGACATGGGCCGTACCAAACTCGGGCGTCACCAGAAGGTGGTGGAACTCGAGCCCCGCTTCGGCACCTGCCTCCACGAGGTGCGGGCCCTCGAGCAGGAGCAGGTCGATGCGCCGGCGCGCGTGGGCGTTGCGCAGGCGCCGGATGGTGCGTACCTGGGGATTGTTCCGGCTGCGGATCATCACCGCGATGTTACGCAGTGATTCGAAACAGAGAGTTGACGACACCTGATGCCGATGAGTTGGTATGGTTCGCTGCCGATGCGCACTGGTGCGAGTGGAATACGCCGTCTGTTCACGTCCGAGTCGGTGACCGAGGGTCATCCCGACAAGGTCGCGGATCAGATCTCGGATGCCGTGCTCGATGCGGCGCTCCGGCGCGATCCTGAGGCCCGGGTAGCGTGCGAGACGCTGGTGAGTACGGATCTGGTGCTGCTCGCGGGCGAGATCACGGTTCGTTCCGGCGGCTCCGACATGGACTTCGAGGCGGTGGCCCGGAAGACCATCCGGGACATCGGCTACACGGACGCCGGGGTTGGATTCGCCGCCGACGACTGCGAGGTGCAGGTCCGGCTCGATCCGCAGTCCGAGGACATCGCGCTGGGGGTCAACACCGGCGGCGCGGGCGATCAGGGTCTGATGTTCGGCTATGCGTGCCGGGAGACGCAGGAACTCATGCCCCTGCCCATCGATCTCGCCCATAGCCTGACCCGGCGGTTGGCCGAACTGCGACGCTCGGGCGAGCACGAGTGGCTGAGACCGGACGGAAAATCCCAGGTCACTGTGCAGTACGACCAGAACGGACAGGCCTCCCGCGCGCACACGATCGTCGTATCGACGCAGCATGCGCGAGAGGTTGGGCAGGAGGAGATCAGGCAGGTCGTGCTCGAGCAGGTCGTACGGGTGTGCGTCCCTGACCGCCTGTTGGACGAGGAGACGATCCTCCACGTGAATCCCACAGGTCAGTTCATCGTCGGCGGTCCGCAGGGGGACTGCGGGCTCACGGGCCGCAAGATCATCGTCGACACCTACGGAGGAGTCGGCCACCACGGCGGTGGGGCCTTCTCTGGCAAGGATCCGACGAAGGTGGACCGCTCAGCGAGCTATATGGCGCGCTACATCGCGAAGAACCTCGTTGCCGCCGGCATGGCGGATCGTCTCGAGGTCCAGTTGGCCTACGCGATCGGAGTGGCCGAACCCGTTTCGGTGCATGTCGACTCGTTCGGCACGGCACGGGACGGGCTCTCGGACCGATTCCTCGAGGAACTCGTACGCAGCGAATTCCCACTCCAGCCTCAGGCGATCATCGAGGCGCTCGACCTGCGGAAGCCGCGTTATCTCAAGACGGCGGCCTACGGCCACTTTGGTCGAGCCGAGTTCCCCTGGGAGCGCACCGACCGCGCCGCGACCCTGCGTCGGGCCGTTGCCTAGCAGCTAGGTCCTCACGCCCAGGAACAGGTAGAGCGCGAGCGTCCCGAACAGCGCGTTCGGGCTCCACGCAGCGATCACGGGAGGCAGTGCCTCCGACTGGCCAAGGGTCACGAACACGCTGATCACGGTGTAGTACACGATGCCGAGCATGATCGAGATGCCGATTCCGTAGAGCGCCCCCTGGCGGCCGAGTCGGAAGGCGAAGGGCAACGCGACCAGTCCCATCACCAGGCACACCACGGGCAGCGCGGTCTTGTTGTGGAGTTGCATCTGAAGCTCCGGGACGGAGTTGCCGGCGGCCATCAGATCCTCCACGTACAGTTTGAGTTCGCGGCGGTTCATCTGGTCGGCGTACTTGATCTCGGTGTCGAAGAACTCCGGTTCCTCGGGCAGATCGACCGGTTGAGGGCCTGCGAAGCGGTTGCTGTTGGTGATCGCGAGACCGTCAAAGTCCCGCACCCAGGCATCGACCAGGTGCCAGCCGCCGGGCTCGTCCTGGCCTGGCTGCACGTAGCGGGCCGTCGCGGCGTACAGGCGACCTATCAGGCGGTGCTCGGGGTCGAAGCGGAACACCTGCAGGCGTTGCAGAGTGCGCCTGGCCGCGTCGTAGTGGCGGTAGTTGTAGATGTAGCCGCCACCGGTGTCGTCCTGGGCGTAGCGCCACTGGCGGTCGGCACCGTGGTAGGTCTTGATCGGTCCCGCATGTCCACGAATCCGGTCGTACAATTCGGCGACCTTGGCGTTGGAAGCCGGCAACACCGAGTTCTCGAGGGTCGCGCTGAGCAACGCGATCCCCGCCGCGGCGACCAGGGCCGGCATGGCCAGCCGGAACAGGCTGAAGCCGAGGGCCTTGGCGG
>JAPOVF010000055.1 GCA_026708285.1 Acidobacteriota bacterium | reverse complement strand
AGCTCTTCCGTCAACTGGCCCTGGCGATCAGCCTGAACGTCGCCCACGACAGCGAACCGCCAACCGGGGTCAAGGAGACGGATGTGGTCCTTTCGAACTCGCTCAGGTACACGTTCTAAACGCTGCGACCGCCTAGTCCCGGGCGAAAGGACGACGGAAACGCGGGAGAGCCTGGGAGAGAGCCATCGCCCCGAACCCGACCACGTAGAACTGCACCGCGATCCAGAACTCCCTGTCGTGGACGTAGTAGCTGTAGGCACCTGCCGCGACACAGCCTAAGCCGATTAGGGCCAGGGCCAAGCCGACCCAGCTGGGAACGCCATCGAACGCCGGGAACAGACTGCTGCCCTCACTCTTCACAGCCCCCCGGCCGGCCCACGCAAGCGCGAAGACGACGACCACCAGGAGCGCCACGATGCCCAGCGCCGTCGCCGGCCACGCGGGATCCTTCGACACCTCCGAAGCCAAGAGCGTCCACAGGCCAAAGGCGGCGAAAAAGACCAGGAAGCTAGCCCAGTGAGCAATTCGATTCGGGCCACGCCAGACAATCATCGGCGATGACTCAACAAGTGCACAACAGCAACGTCATCGCCAGCGCCGGAGTCTCACTTTTCGTTCTGACGAAGGATCGTCGACGAAAGGACGAGAACAAGCAATGGCAGTGGGAACGTCGTGGGCTCCTCAGGGCGGGTGGACAACAACAGCGCGAGCAGGGCGCACAGCATCCCTGCAAGGTCAGTGCAGAAGACCATCTCCCGAACAGGGCGACGCTCCCAGAAGGGGCCCGCTGTCGCGCCTTTCGAGCTGTGTTTCGAGGTGGACAGCTCAGCCAGGCGCAGGGCCACGGCAGCCGCCACGAGCACGGACGCAGCGATGGCCCAGCGGGCCACGGACGTGCCCGTACCTATCAACTCAAGGCCCCGTGACCAGAACCATGCCACACTTGCCAGCGCCAGCAGGCAGTAGACCCACGCGACGGCAAGCTCCGTCCTCGGCCGCCACACCGGATGGTCGCGTGACTCGGCGATCCTCTGAGCGAGAAGCCCACCCCCGAAGGCCGCAAGAAACCCCACCAGCAGCCACTTCACCGACCGCACCTCCAGAAACCTGACGGGCGAGCAACGACACGCCTCCAGTGGGCTGATCGCGCTCGTCCGAGCCCCCCACCACTCGCCACCGTCTCCGGGGCCCGGATCTTGTCAACTCCAAGTACCATCGTCTACACGCCGTCGCAGGGCGACTAGCGCCTTCTGGAGACTCTCCGACGCCTCAGCCGCTCGTTCAGGATCCCACATGAAGCGGGCGAACTCCACGATGCGGGTCACGTACTCCGGACCGACCGACCTACCGCTACCCTGTCTCGGCGTCATCCCCCTGCGGACATCGGCGCGTCGGGACCTCCTGCAGATATCGATCAACCGGCGCTTCGGATCCACCAGCGAGTCTGGGTGCCTCGGTACCTGTCTCAGCCCTACGCCGAACTGTCGCGAGAAGCCCTCCCGGTCTGCCAAGAGCCAACTCTCTACCGCGCGGACCGGAACTCGAAGGGCTATGCGCCGAGCCATCGGCTGCCCACCAAGGAGGTTTCGAACCAACTCGGCTGGGCAGGAAGCGTCATGGTCGAGATCCCGCAGTATCAGCCAGTTCACATGCTCACCGGAACGGTTGAACTCGGGAATCCGAGCATCGAGGTTCGGCGCACCCGGCCCAGTCACGACGGCATGGGGCTCCAGGTCCAAGAGACCGATCAGGCGTTCCGCAACGGGAACGTCGGTGTCTCCCTCGACGGCGAGGTTGACGAAGTTCACTGCAGGAACAACTGGCCGGACAGTTCGTCGACGCGCTTGGGTCTCGTGCGAGGACCCAGGATCTCGGCCAAACTAAGGCCGCTGTCAAGCAGCCGGGCGGCACCCTCAACCGAAGTTCCCGGTACAGCCTCGGTTCCTTCAGTTCCGGGTTCCAGAACGACGACCTCGTCCAGCCCCAAGCCCTGGTCCTTCATGATCTCCTCAGAATGTGTCGTGAGAAGGACCTGCGGACCACCGGTGCCGCGGAATCGACTCAGGATGGATGGCAACTGCCGTACTACCGAAGAATGCAAGGAGAGTTCCGGTTCCTCCAGTAGCACGGGCCCCGCGTCTCGCTTTCCCTCAAGCAGAGACCACAGCAGGCCGACAAGCCGCAGCGTGCCGTCCGAAAAGTCGTGCTCGTTCTGTCGCGCGCCCTTAGGTCTCCAATGCCCGTAGCGAGCCTCCAAGTGGGGCCGACCTGCATCGTCCTGGACCAGTTCGAGTTGACTGAGTTGCGGCACCGCAGCTCTGAGCCCGTTGCCGATTCGGCGCAGACGCCGATCACGCGTGCGAGTTGGAGTTCTGGCGATTCGAAGGAGGAAGTCGCTGCCGTACGGGTCGTCTGAGCGATCCGCTTGGCGTCCCGGTTCTCTGAGCAAGTGCGGAACCAAGTGGAGATACCGAATCGTGCGGAGGAAGTCGGCAATCGGTCGGAACTCCTGGTTCGCATTCACCTGTTCAAGGTAGGTCTGGGTCAGGCGCTCGTTGTCGGTCTCGTCTTGGTCGTCAGGACGATCGAGGACCACCGTCCCATCCCGTTTCACGACTTCGCCCGAAAGAATCGGCCGGTGCAGCCCCCGCGATTCCCGCGTGAACGTCAACTCGTAGGACCATCGATCCTCCCTCTCGCCGTCCCCCAGTCGAACACCTATCGTCACATGGCCGTGGTTGAAGTTTCTCGCGGCGAGACAGCGGACGCGTGGTATCCCGCCCCGACTCTGGACCGCCTCCTGGAAACCACCGCCGGCTGAGGCGACCTGCCTAAGAAAACGCAAGGCGTCAAGCAAGTTGGACTTGCCCGACGCGTTGGGACCCAACACGACCAGACGATCCTGAACCGGGAAGTCCGCCTCCTTGAAGTTGCGCCAGTTGCGCAGGGTCAGGTGCGTCAACCGCATGAGGGCAAGCTATCAACTCGACGCGAAGAGGTGCCGGGCGGCTTGGAGGTGGACGGCGAGTCGTCTACTCGCCGTCGTCTTCGGAAACCACCGACACTGAGCGCGGGGCTTCCAGCGACGCCAACGTCGATCGCTCCAGGGAACCCGAGAGCACCAAGCCAATCATGAGGAACAGCAGTGCACCCGAGTCGTCCGGGCCGCCTCCGAGTATCACCGCCATGAGGAACAGGATGGCGGCAAGTCGGGCATAGTGAGGTGCCAAGCGAAGAACCCGACGGCCACCTCCGTCGCGCCTTCCCTCAGGCTTGGCCCCTGAAGCGACGAATGTGACGACTGCCCAGACCGTCGCGACCGTCACGAAGCCCGCGGCGGCCGTGGCCCAACCCGAGTAGGACACGCCACCCGTTAACAACCTCGACCAGAACCAGCCCACGCAGAGCAGGACGCCCGCGCAGTTGAACCACTTCAGGCCAGACTGCACCGCCAACAGGCCTCGAGGGGCCGAAGGACGCCGTGAGGCTACGGTGTAGGCAACGGCATCCAGGAGCACGCAGCCAGCCAGGACGACCACCAACCAGGCCATGGGTACTCCTCAGCGGCGCCCGAACGAGAGTCTCGGCAGAACTTGTAGAAGTCCGACGCAGCCAAACAGGAACACCATGAGCGGTGCCAACGTTTCCACCGCGTGCGGCGAATCCCCGGCGCGGTCGTTGAGGGAACCAACAACTACGTACGTGTAGAAGGCCACCAGGCCGACGGCGACACCGAGGACGGCGTAGCCGAACCAGGAGGGACACGAACGAAGCGACGTCAGCAGAGCACCCGACCCATAAGCGTTCGACCGTCGGTTGCCACGGGCCAGGAGAAAGGCACCAACGTAGAGGACAGCCAGGCCCCCGAGCGCGACGGCCAACGGACCGTCGCGTTGCGCCCGAACAGCAACGACCGCAAACATGACCCCCATCAGAGCCTGCACTCCAAAGAGGAACCAACGCATGCCCAAGCTGGAGTACGTGCTCTCGGTCCTGCGAGAACTCAGCTTGTTCAAGCCCGACGCCGTCCCACGAGCGGCCTGACATTGCAGAACACGGCAAGAGCCGTCAGACCGAATCCCAGCATGAAGGCCGGATCGTGTAGCTCCTCTATGCCAGTCCCCCAAGGAGTAGTGGAAGCGAGGGCCGTAAGAATCAGGACCAGACCAGTCAACTGCACCGACTGCATCAGCCTGTCCGGGAGCCGCTCGACCCAGACCAGCAGCCCGACACCCTCGCTGTGCGCACACAAGACCGCTGCAACCAGCAGGCCCGCGAGGAAGCTCAGGGCCGCGAAGGTCGCAACCGAGAGTTCCAACCCGTCGCTCAGTCTTCGAAGCGCCCGGACCAGCTCAAATCCCGCGAGGGCGTAGTAGAACCAGAAGAGCCAGAACATGATCCACCTGATGCTCGATGATTCCTCACCACGGGCTGGCGCTGTTTCTGGCTGCTGAGAGACGTTCATCGCTTCGGTTTCCGCTTCGCAGGCGGCATCTGACGACCGCGGCAGGCTATCAGCCAGAGAACGAGCAGCACCCGGAAAGAAAGAGGCCGGCCCCGACGGGACCGGCCTCCGAACTGCAATGTCCGCCGACCGTACCCGGCGGACCCGCTGACCAGGTGGCGCCTACTCGCCGCCTCCGGCCGAGATCATCAGCACCGAACCCTGACGATGCTCG
>JAPOVF010000235.1 GCA_026708285.1 Acidobacteriota bacterium | reverse complement strand
CGCTGCATCTACCAGCCCGGCGCCTCGATCCCGATCCGCACGATCTCCTACAACAACCTGAAGACCCTGGTGCAGACCGACGACTACCTGATGATCCACATCGAGTGGATGCACTGGACGCGGGTCGTGAGGATCGACGCAGAGCATTCGCCCGCGCCGTACCGGTCCTACTCCGGCGACTCGATCGGCCGTTGGGAGGGCGACACCCTGGTCGTGGAGACGACGAACTTCCGCCGTGAAGCGGCCCCCCAGATGCTGCACGGTCGAACGTCGGCCGGCGTGCCGCGCGGCGCGATGAAGGTGACGGAGCGCTTCCGCCCGATCGACGGCAAGTCGCTGCTCTACCAGTTTGAGGTCGAGGACGAGGAGTACACGGCGTCCTACGGTGGCGAGATGCCCTGGCCGAAGACCGACCAGTACAACTACGAGTACGCCTGCCACGAGGGCAACTACTCGATGCTGGGGCAGCTCAAGGGAGCGCGCCAGCTCGAGAAAGAGTGGATCGCCGCCGGCAAGCCGGTGAAGGGCGAGAGCGGACCGTAGCCCTCAGATCATGCTGTAGCCGGAGCCCTGGCGCTCCGTGCCGAGTCCCCGCCCCTTCTCGATCCAGCCGAACTCCTCCAGGATCGCCTGGCTGTAGGTCACCCGGCCGGTCACCCGGTCGAGCGGCTCAGTGGCAAGCAGCAACGCCGCCTCCGCCATGGTCTCGACCGTTTCGGCCTCGTTCGGGTCGCGGCCCTCCATCAGCCGGTGGTGGACGACGCCGGGGGTCGGCACGATCTGGGAAGGGCTGTAGCAGGTCACCGACACGCCGTGCTCGTAGACCTCGGAGGCGAGACCCTGGGTAAAGCGCTCCAGTGCCGCCTTCTCGGCTCCGTAGAGCGAGCCGCCCGCGAACTGAGGGCCCTTGTAGGGACCGCGGCCGGGGCCGATCGCCGCGCCCGAGGAGACGTTGACGATGCTGCCCGCGCCACGCCCGATCATCTCCGGCAGCACGAGTTTCGAGAGATAGAACGGCGCGTGGAAGTTGACCGCGGTCGAGCGGTGCCACTTGTTGATCGGAAAGTCGACGACCGGGATGAAGTAGGTCAGGGCGGCGTTGTTGATCAGCACGTCGACCGGCCCGAGCGCGTCGCCCACTTCGTCGACGAGCCGCTCGCAGTTCTCGTACTCGGAGACGTCGCAGGCGAACGCGGTGGCATCGCCGCCAGCGGCCCGGATCGCCTCGATCGTCGTCTCGAGCGAGCCGCCGAGGTAGTGCCCGCCCTCCGACAGCGTCCGCGCCGTGCAGGCGACCCGCGCTCCGTGCTCCGCGAACAGCTCGGCGATCGCCTTGCCGATGCCGCGGCTCGCTCCGGTGACCAGGGCTACCTTGCCGTCGAGTTTCTTGTCTGCTTGCGTCACTGTGCTTCCTCCTTCAGCCGTCTTTGAGCCTTCATCGGTCGCGGACCCTCGTCCGCGGGTCGTGAACCTTCATGCGCAATAGGCGCCGTGGTACCGCTCGCGCAGCACGTTCTTCTGTACCTTCCCCATCGCGTTACGCGGCAGTTCGTCGACCCAGTAGAAGCGGCGGGGATGCTTGTAGCGTGCGAGCCCCGCCTCGAGCGCGGTGCGCAGCGTATCGTCTTCGACCGGCCCTCCTTCGGCGACCAGCACGGCGACTACGCCTTCCCCCAGGTCGGCATGTGGAGCGCCGATCACGGCCGACTCCCGCACGCCCTCCACTTCGTCCAGCCTGTCCTCGACTTCCTTCGGATAGACGTTGAAACCCCCGGCGATGATCAGATCCTTGCCGCGACCGACCAGGGTCACGCGGCCCTCGACGTCGACGCTCCCCAGGTCGCCGGTGACGAAGAAGCCGTCGCCGCGCATCTCCTCGGCCGTCTTGTCCGGCAAGGCCCAGTAGCCGGCGAAGAGGTTGGGGCCACGGATCTCCAGCATGCCGACTTCGCCCGCCGGCAGCTCTGCGCCGTCCTCAGCCACCGCCCGGACCTCGACATCCGGCAGCGGGAAGCCGACTGTCCCCGCCACGCGCTCCCCGTCGAGCAGGTTCGAAGTGATCATTCCAGCCTCCGTCATGCCGTAGCGCTCCAGGATCTGGTGGCCCGTGCGGCCCTCAAAGTCACCGAAGACGGCTTCGGTCAAGGGCGCCGAGCCGGAGACGAACAGCCGGATGCTCTCGCAGTCCGCGCTTCCGAAACCGGGCTCCGCCAGCAGCCGCGAGTAGAACGTCGGCACGCCCATCAACACCGTCGCCTCCGGCAACAGCCGACGCACCTCCGCCGCATCGAAGGCGGGCAGGAAGAGGACCTTGGAGGTGTTCAGAAACGCCGTGTGCAGCGCCACGAAGAGCCCGTGGACGTGGAAGATCGGCAAGGCGTGCAGCAGCACGTCACCAGGCTCGAAGCCCCAGATCCGGTACAGCGCCAGCGCGTTCGAGGTCAGATTCCGATGCGTGATCATCGCGCCCTTCGAGCGCCCGGTCGTGCCCGACGTGTAGCAGATGGCCGCCAGGTCGTCGTCGGCTCGGCGTTCGATCGCCGGATCGGGATCGAAGGACCTGGCCTCCCGCCACAACGCGTCGATGCCGATAGCGCGCGGCCCATCCCCGGAGCCCGGCTCACCGACGCCACCCCCGCCGCGGATGACGACGCGCGGCGACGCGTCGGACACGAAGAAGGCCACCTCCCGCTCGGTGTAGGCCACATTCAGGGGCACGTAGACCCCGCCGCAACGCAGGACGCCGAGGTACAACGCCACCGCCTCGGCTGACTTCGGTACCTGGACGAGCACCCGGTCGCCGGGCTCAACACCGCGGCGTTGGAGCGCCGCTGCGAATCGAGCCGAGGCACCATCCAGATCGCCATACGTCCACGCGGGCACCCTCGCGCCTTTCGCTGCGCTTGGCAGCGCCAGACTCGGACAATCGAGCGCCGCCGCGAAACGCTCGTAGAGTAAGGCGTACAGGTTCATCGACAGGAACGGTTCACCATCGGAAGATCGCCGATCCTACGCGCGTTGCACAACCGTATGCACACCATCCGTACGCCCCGGCTTCGCCGCTCAACCCGACCGAACGCGATTCGTCGCCTCCTCACAGCCATGTGTACGGCCGCAGTCGCGGCAGTATCGGCCGGCTGCGCGCCGCAGCCTGTTGAGCAGAACCTCACGATCGAGTTCCTTCGCGACCCTGGAACCGGCGGTGCGATCGAGATCCGGGCCGAGGTCCGGCTGAATCGGGATGCCGCGGACCAGGAAGACGAGGCGATCCAGAACCGAATCGACGACATCGCAGCGGAACTCGCCAACGGAACGGGGCCCTGGCACCAGCGCTTCGACCGGCTCCGGGATCCCGCGTCCAGCGGCATCGATCTGAGGAAGGAAGAGGGGCTCATCTCGCGCTTCCAGCGCTGGGCCGTAATGACCGAACCCGGCCCCGCGCTCGTCGACTTCTTCGCCGACACGCGGATCGTGCCCGGCCTACGAGGTCGCCGGAAGCTCCAGAAGCGACGCCCCACAATCGGACGCGCCGCGAACCGTGACCCTGAGCTTCAGGCCGGCACATGAAGCCCACCCGACGGACGACGAACTCGCTGACGCCCGCGAAGAGCTACTCAAGGTTGCGAACGCAATCGTCCGGTTCCAGGGCACGGTGGGCGAAGTGTGGGCATACCTGGAGGAGAACCCGAAAAAGCGCCGTCGCTGGATCGGTTCGCTCACGCTGGCCGACGAGGAGGCGTGGGCCGACCTGGAGGCGGACGTCTCCGACGATGAGGAAGAACTCCTGGAACGCCTCATCGAGGACCTGTTCTCGGCCCTTTGGCCTGACGAAGCGATCGACGGCGACCCGTTCGCCCTGTACGCAGCCCTGGACCAGGTGTTCGATGCCTTTCCGGGGAGCGTGACCGTGAAGCCCGACGGAGACGTGGTCGAGGCGGTCGGCTTCCACCAGGCGGAAGATGCATGGGCGGTGGCGGCCGGCGGCGTGTCCTGGGCCGTGGTCGACGTGCTGGGTGACATCGTGTCGCCCAATCTCGCCCGCTTCTGGGTGGACGCCGACCTGCAGAGTTTCTTTCGCGGCTCGCAGCGAGCCCGAACCGACGACGAACGGGAGTGTGATCGGGACTGTCAGCTCGACGAGGTCCTGGCTCGCCCCTTCGTCGTTCGGCCAGCCGAGACATCCGACATCGTGGAGAACCTGGAAAAGGCGCTTACGCCGCTCGGCGAGTACCGGCTAACGTGGATCCGGAATCGCTAGAAGCGAGCGTGCAGAAGTGACGGTGTCCAGCTACCGGCGTTCAGAGCCTCTCCCAGCGGCACTCATCGCCGGTCTGCTCCTCACGCTCACGCTCGCCGCCTGCACCGACGACCCCATCTCCGAAACCCTGACGCTCGAGTTCTTCCCCGAGTCGGCGGACGCGTCGAACCCCGCCGGCGGCGAACCCGCCACGCCGGCCGACATAGCCGGCTACGTGCGGATCGAGGCTCAGGTCGACATCCGGCGCCACCTGATCCCGAACGACAATTCCCTGGTCGCGCGCCGGGTGAACGACCGCACCCAGGCGCTGATGAACGACCACGACGCGTGGCACATCCGGTTCGACCGCATCTTCGAGCCGCTGGCGGACGGCGCGGAGTGGCAACGGGCCGAAAGAGAACTCACCAGCTACCGTCGCTGGGCGCTGGCGG
>JAPOVF010000254.1 GCA_026708285.1 Acidobacteriota bacterium | reverse complement strand
GGGTCATCTCGAGCTGCGATCTCTGCGCGCTCGAAGAGGCCCTGCTGCTGATCGAGGCCGCCGATCAGGCCGGTGGCGAGCGCCCTGAACTCGTCGCGTTCAGTCTCGGGCCCGCCCGGGTCGAGGAAGCCCTGCGCAAGGCGCTCGCGCTCGGCGCCGACCGCGCCGTGCACCTCGTCGACGATGCGTTCCAGGGCGGCGACGCGCTGGCGGACGGTCGTGCCTTGGCAGCGGCCGTGCGTCGGGAAGAATGCGACCTGGTGATTGCCGGCGCGCAGTCGGACGACCTGGGGCAGGCCGCGACCCCGGCCGTCCTCGCACACGTACTGGGTCGCCCCTACGCCTGGCTGGTGATGGCGGTCGACCTGGAGAAAGAGAACCGCTCGGTACGTGTCGTCCGTGAACTGGAGGCCGGGATGAACGAAGTCCTCCGCCTTGACTTGCCGACCGTGCTCGCGGTGCAGGCGGGAATCAACAAGCCCCGCTTCGCCTCTCTGCGCGGCACGCTGCAGGCCCGCAGGAAGCCGCTGGAGCGTATGAACTGCTCGAACCTCGGCGTCGACCCGGAGTTGGTGGGGAAGGCCGGAGCTGGAATCGAGACGACGGCGATCCGTCTTCCTCCGACCGGCGGCGGATTGCTGATCGGCAACACCTCGCCCGAGGCGGCCGCGGCAGAGCTCGTCGCGCACCTGGAACGGGAGTCGCTGCTTTGAGCGGCCCGGACACGGTGGTCTGGATGGTGCAGAACGCGGGTTCGGAGTCCGGCTCTCGGGAGGTTCGCGTCTGTGGACCGGGTCTCGGATCGGACCTGCGGCTCGCCAGGCTGGACGAGGAACTGCTGGGGCCCTACTCGCCGGGGATCTACGCCGAGGCTCTGAGCGCTCTGATCGCGGCGGAGAGGAGCGAGGAACGGGACCATAGGACGGTGGTCATCCTGCCGCATACCTACCAGGTCGCCGAGTTCGCGCCGCTACTCGCCATGCGACTCGGCGCCGCCTATGTCCCGTCGATCTGCGGAGCGGAAAGCGAAGACGAGAACGGTGGCCCGCGCTTCTACCGATCGATCCTGCAGGCCAAGCTGCAGGCCGAGGTTCGGCCGAAGGCGCGTACCGTTGTCGCGACACTGCAGAGTGGCGCCTTCAGCGGGGAAGAGCCGCCGGTGCCGCCCCTGCAGGTCGTCGATGTCTGTCTGCCGGCCGACATCGAACCCACGAACGAAAGGGAGATTCTGGGCCGCGAGGCGGCGAGCACCGGTGGCGTCGACCTGGCCGGCGCCGAACGAATCGTGACTGCGGGCAGAGGCGTGGGCGGGGCCGACCAGGTTTCGGTAGCGGCTGACCTGGCCTCAGCCCTCGGCGCCGAACTCGGTGCCAGCCGGCCGGTGGTCGACAACGGCTGGCTGCCGCGCGAGCACCAGGTCGGCTCGAGCGGGCACACGGTCACCCCGAACCTCTACGTGGCGCTCGGAGTATCCGGCTCGATCCAGCACCTGATGGGCATGAGCGGATCAAGGATCATCGTCGCGGTCAACAAGGATCCCGAGGCGCCGATCTTCAGCGTCGCCCACTACGGCATCGTCGGCGACCTGCACGAAGTCGCGCCCGCGCTGACCCGCCTGCTGAACGAGCGCGCCGCCGGCCGGAGGAACTGAGTTACCCGCCGGGCTGGGAGCGCGGGGGACGATGCCGTCCTACCGGGACTGTTCCGTAGGGCGCAGCCGCTGGAGTTCGAACAGGGCCAGGGATGCCGCGACCGTGGCGTTGAGAGACTCGACCGGGGGAGACGTAGGAATCGACAGCAGCGCGTCTGCGCGGTCGAGCACCGGGCTGGAGAGGCCCTTGCTCTCGTTGCCCACGGCCAGTACGGCATCGGAAGAGATGAGGTCGCCAAGCTGCGTGCGATCCGAAGCACCGGGAGTGAAGAGCACCTTCGGTGGCGGCCCGCCATCGCGGGAGGGCTGGGCAGTCAGAGCAAGCAACAGAAGCTCTGGCGGGATCAGGTCGATTGAGACATCGGTCCACACGGGCAGCCTGAGCAGGCTGCCGGCTGAGGCGCGAAGGGCTCGTGGCTGGTTGGGACGGGCAGTGCCCGGGGCCAGGAGGAGGGAAGCCGCGCCGGCGGCTTCGGTGGAGCGGGCGATGGCCCCCAGGTTGCCGGGGTTCTGGATGCCGTCGAGGTAGAGGTGAAGGCCGGGGGTGAGGACGAGGGTCTCGTCTTCTGCGGAGTGCCAGCCGGGTGGCGGGTCGACGATGGCGGCGATGCCCTGGGGAGCATCGACGTCGGCCTGTTCGTGCAGCCGGTCGCGGTCGATCGGGGTGGCCGCGGTTTCGGAACGCTCTTCCAGGCGGCGCAGCAGCTCGGCATGGGCCGTACCGAACTCGGGCGTCGCCAGAAGGTGGTGGAACTCGAGCCCGGCTTGGGCGCCGGCCTCGACGAGGTGCGGGCCCTCGAGCAGGAGCAGATCGATGCGCCGCCGCGCGTGCGCGTTGCGCAGCCGCCGGATCGTGCGCGCCTGGGGGTTGTTCCGGCTGCGGATCATCACCGAGATGTTACGCACGGACTCGAAAGGGAGAGTGGAAGAGACGTGATGCCGATGAGTTGGTATGGTTCGCTGCCGATGCGCACCGGTGCAAGTGGAATACGCCGTCTGTTCACGTCCGAGTCGGTGACCGAGGGTCATCCCGACAAGGTCGCGGATCAGGTCTCGGATGCCGTGCTCGATGCGGCGCTCCGGCACGACCCGGAGGCCCGGGTCGCATGCGAGACGCTGGTCAGCACGGATCTGGTCCTGCTTGCGGGCGAGATCACGGTCCGTTCCGACGGCTCCGAGATCGACTTCGAGGCCGTGGCTCGGAAGACCATCCGGGATATCGGCTACACGGAGACCGGGGTTGGATTCGCCGCCGACGACTGCGAGGTGCAGATCCGGCTCGATCCGCAATCTCCAGACATCGCCCTCGGCGTCGACACCGGGGGCGCGGGCGATCAGGGATTGATGTTCGGCTACGCGTGCCGCGAAACCGCGGAGCTCATGCCACTGCCCATCGTCCTTGCGCATCGTCTGACACGACGCCTCGCCGAGGCGCGGCGCGAGGGCGAAGCTGAGTGGCTCCGTCCTGATGGCAAATCGCAGGTTACGGTGGAGTACGACCAGAACGGTGCTCCACTACGCGCGCACACGATCGTCGTTTCGACACAGCATGCGCCGGGCGTTGCCATGGACGAGATCCGCGGGTTCATGCGGGAACGCGTGGTCCAACCGACCATGCCTGCCGGCCTGTATCACGAGGAGGGCGCGCAGAAGACGAAACTCCTCGTCAACCCGACCGGCCGGTTCGAGGTCGGCGGTCCGCAGGGAGACTGCGGGCTCACCGGCCGCAAGATCATCGTAGACACCTACGGGGGGGTCGGTCACCACGGTGGCGGAGCCTTCTCGGGCAAGGATCCGACCAAGGTGGACCGCTCAGCGAGCTACATGGCCCGCTACATCGCGAAGAACCTGGTTGCCGCCGACATGGCCGACCGGCTCGAGATCCAGCTGGCATACGCGATCGGAGTGGCGGAACCCGTCTCGGTCCATATCGACTCCTTCGGCACCGTACGGGACGGACTTTCGGACCGGCTCCTGGAGGAACTGGTGCGCGGCGAGTTCGCGCTCGAGCCGCGGGCCATCATCGAGGCGCTCGACCTGCGAAAGCCGCGCTATCTCAAGACCGCGGCCTACGGCCACTTCGGTCGGGCCGAGTTCCCCTGGGAGCGCACCGACCGTGCCGCGACCCTGCGGCGGGCCGTCGCGTAGCCAACGAGGCGCTCAGGTCCTCACACCGAGGAACAGGTAGACCGCGAGCGTACCGAACAGTGCGTTCGGGCTCCATGCCGCGATCAGCGGAGGCAGTGCCTCCGACTGACCGAGTGTCACGAACACGCTGATCACGGTGTAGTACACGATGCCGAGCACGATCGAGATGCCGATTCCGTAGAGTGCCCCCTGGCGGCCGAGCCGGAAGGCGAACGGCAACGCGACCAGGCCCATCACCAGGCAGACAACGGGCAGCGCGGTCTTGTTGTGGAGTTGCATCTGAAGCTCCGGCACGGAGTTGCCAGCCGCCACGAGGTCCTCCACGTACAGTTTGAGTTCGCGGCGGTTCATCTGGTCGGCGTACCTGACTTCGTTATCGAAGAACGCGGGTTCCTCGGGAAGGTCGACCGGTTGAGGTCCTGCGAACCGGTTGCTGTTGGTGATCGCGAGACCGTCGAAGTCCCGCACCCAGGCATCGACCAGTTGCCAGCCTCCGGGCTCGTCTTCGCTTGGCTGGACGTAGCGGGCCGTGGCGGCGTAGAGGCGACCGATCAGCCGGTGCTCGGGGTCGAAGCGGAACACCTGGAGGCGCTGCAGCGTGCGGCGGTCCGCGTCGTAGTGTCGGTAGTTGTAGATGTAGCCGCCGCCGGTGTCGTCCTGGGCGTAACGCCACTGGCGGTCGGCACCGTGGTAGGTCTTCACCGGTCCCGCGTTGCCGCGGATGCGATCGTAGAACTCGGCGACCTTGGCGTTGGAAGCCGGTAGCACCGAGTTCTCGAGGGTCGCGCTGAGCAGCGCGACCCCGGCCGCCGCGACCAGGGCCGGCATGGCCAGCCGGAACAGACTGAAGCCGAGGGCCTTGGCGGCCACGACCTCGTTGCGCTGCGAAAGGAGGCCGA
>JAPOVF010000024.1:3217-4735 GCA_026708285.1 Acidobacteriota bacterium | reverse complement strand
TTCGTCCGCGACGAGGTCCTCGTCGCGTGAAGCTGCCCCGCAACGTGAGCGCCCAGACGCTGCAAGCGGCGCTACGGCGGCGGTTCGGATACACCGCCGTTCGCCAGAAAGGCTCCCACGTGCGGATCACCACCCAGGTCAACGGCGAACACCACGAAGTGATCCCGTTGCACGCCCCCATCAAGGTCAAGACCCTCTCCAGCATTCTCAAGAGCGTTGCGCGACACCACCAGCTGAGCCTCTCAGAGCTCCTGCGCAAGCTCGAGTTGTAGCTTGCGCCGAGCATGCCCTGGCACCCGCCTGAACACCTCTTGAACTTCTCCCCAAGTCCGCGAGTTGTCGTGTAAACACGTTGCTCTGTGATATCCTTCACGGGCAATGGACGTTCTCGCCGTCATCGCCCAGAAGGGAGGCACGGGCAAGACCACGCTCGCCGTCAACCTGGCCGTCGCCGCCGAACTCGACGGCCGGGCGGCCGCGATCATCGACCTCGACCCACAGGCGACCGCCAGCAGCTGGGGCGACCGCCGCGAAGCCGCGTCGCCCGTCGTTCTCTCCGCCCAACCGGCCAGGCTCGAGTCCATGCTCGCCGGAGCGCGCCGGGGCGGAGCGGGCCTGGTGCTGATCGACACGCCGCCTCACGCCGAGCGCGCCGCGCTCGCCGCGGCCAAGGCCGCGAACCTCGTCCTCGTGCCGTGCCGACCCGCGATCTTCGACCTCGAGACCGTCGCCACCACCATCGATCTCGTCGGCTACGCCGGCACGCCGGCCTTAAGCGTCCTGAACGCCGTCCCCTGGCGTGGCGCCAGGGGCAACCAGGCCGCCGCCGTCATCGCCGGCCTCGGCCTGCCCGTCTGCCCCGCCACGCTCTGCCAGCGCGTCGCCTTCGAACACGCGAGCGCGCGCGCCCTGGGCGTGCAGGAGCACGAGCCGCGCGGCAAGGCCGCAACGGAAGTCGAACATGTTTACACCTCCGTTTGTGAAGCAATCACACTCTGAACAGGAGAACACGATGACGAACAAAGGAGATCTCCAGGACGCGATGTTGGGGTCTCGCCGCAAGACGGCCGCGGCCTCGTCGCCCCAACAGCCTCGAAGCGGACGAGCCGGCAAATCCAACGTCACGGGATACTTCGATCCCGAGGTGAAGCGACAGCTGCGCATCATGGCCGCGGAGCACGACTGCACCATCCAGAACCTCCTGGGAGAGGCCCTCAACGAGCTCTTCGCCAAGCACGGCCGGCCCGAGCTCGCGCCCGCGCGCGCCCGGACCTCCACCTGATGGCTGCCTGCGGGACACTCGCCTTTTCCTCCTCTTGGGGCGGGCCTGTGCCTCGCCGCCTTTAGGGGGTGAGCGGCGAAAGCCACAGACCCACTAACCCAAGGAGGAAACAAAACATGTCCACCCAGAACTCGCCCGCCGAGGAAGTCCGCATCGGAACCGTCAAGGCCGCGATCTGGCGGAACCACGTCGGAGACGACGGCAACGTCCGCTACGGCGTCACCTTCGGCAAGCTC
>JAPOVF010000024.1:0-3207 GCA_026708285.1 Acidobacteriota bacterium | reverse complement strand
ACGAAGCTTCGGACTGAACGACCTGCTCGTCCTCGCCAAGCTCGCCGACCAGGTCCACACCCGCATCCACGAACTCCGCGCCGAGAGCCCGGAGGAGAACGCCTAAGGGCGTCCGCACGGCCGGCGGCGGCCCTGGCCGTCGCTTCAGGCCGTAATAGAGTCACCCCGCGCTAAGCGAGCATCGCATGAAAGACCTCTACCTCGTCACCGCCCTCTGGGACGCTGAAGCCCAGGTCTTCTACTCCGACAGCAACATCGAGGGCCTCCACATAGAAGCGGACACCCTAGATGAGTTCCGGCGCCTGGTTGCCGAACACGCCCCCGCGCTGATCATCGCGAACCACCTCACGACTAGTGACATCGCGAGGATGCCCCTCGGAGATCTCATTCCGGCGATCGTCTTGCAAACGCAAGAGCCGGCGCGACACTCGATCTGACGTGGCCCAAGGTTTCTACCGCCAGGTGATCCAACAGTTGTCCCTACTCGGCTTCCAGCGAATCAAGGGCGGCAAGGGATCCCACGAGAAGTGGATCTCACCAGCCCGCGACAAGACCCTCATCGTGCCGAGACCACTCAAGAGCCGCCACACGGCGAACAACATCTTGAAGACCGCCGGCTGCGATGAACGACTCTGAGGCTTCCAACACGCTCACTCCTTGCCTTGTAAACACGTTGGCATGTGATACCCTTCACGCGCAATGGAGGTTGTCGCGGTCATCGCCCAAAAGGGAGGCACGGGGAAGACCACCCTCGCCGTCAACCTAGCCGTCGCCGCCGAGCTTGACGGCCGTACGGTCGCGATTCGTGGACCTCGATCCCCAGGCAACCGCCAGCAGTTGGGGCGACCGGCGCGAAGCCGCGTCGCCCGTGGTCCTCTCCGCGCAACCAGCCAGGCTCGACTCCATGGTGGCCGGCGCGCGCCAGGGCGGAGCGGACCTGGTGCTGATCGACACGCCGCCTCACGCCGAGCGAGCCGCGCTCGCCGCGGCCAAGGCCGCACGCCTCGTCCTCGTGCCGTGCCGGCCCGCGATCTTCGACCTCGAAACCGTCGCCACCACCGTCGATCTGATCGGTTACGCCGGCACGCCGGCCCTCAGTATCCTGAACGCCGTGCCCTGGCGCGGCGCCAGGGGCGACTAGGCCGCCGCCGTCATCGCGGACTTGGGCCTGCCCGTCTGCCCGAACGTGCTCTGCCAGCGCGTCGCCTTCGAACACGCGAGCGCACGCGCCCTGGGCGTCCAGGAGCACGAACCGCAAGGCAAGGCCGCGGCGGAGACGCAACTTGTTTACACCTCCGTCCGTGAAGCACTTACATCTTGAACAGGAGAACACGAATGACGAACAAAGGGGACCTTCGAGCGGCCATGCTGAAGTCCGGAGGCCAGACGGCCGCGCCGAAGCCGGCGCAAGAGTCGCGGTCCGGGCGAGCCGGCAAATCCAACGTCACCGGATACTTCGATCCCGAGGTCAAGCGCCAGTTACGCATCATGGCCGCCGAGCACGATTGCACCATCCAGGACCTCGTCGGAGAGGCCCTCAACGAGCTCTTCGCCAAGCACGGCCGACCCGAGATCGCGCCGGCGCGCGCCGGGACCTCCGCCTGATGGCCGCCCGTGGAACACCTGCCCCTTCCTCCTCTCCGGGCGGGCCTGTGTCTCGCCGCCTGGCGGGGGTGAGCGGCGAAAGCCACAGACCCACCAATCCAAGCAGGAAACAAGTAAACATGTCCGCAATCAACACGCCCATCCAGGAAGCCCAATGGTCCGCCTTTTCAAGCGCCTAGCCATCGTCGCCGGCCTCTGGCTCGGCGTCAGCGTCGCCGGCGTCGTCTACATCAACGCCCGCACCCCGGAGCGAAGGAGCGCGGACGTTGAAGCGGCCTTTGCCCCGGCAATGGAGGTCGCGACAGCTCTGGACAGCATGCTTATCGGGCTCGCCGGACCAGCCCCGGAGCCGGTGCCGCCGGACGATGTCATGCGCGCGGAAACCGAAACCACCATCGCCGAGGTCGAGGCTCTCTACGACAAGCTCATCGCCACCTATAAGGCGCTCCAGAACGCCGCCGTCGATCACTGGAGCAGAAGCGAGGCGGCCGACTACGAATTTGCCGCCCGCATGGACAAGGAGCGTGCGATTCGCGGAGGCGCACGGCGTGAGCCGTGCGCTCTGCTACTACCTGCAGCATCGCCACCTCCGGGCGGAACGCCCGGAGTCGCGGACCTGCCCCGAGTGCCACGGCCGCGGCGTGATCGTCGACCTCGATACCAACAGCGCCCGCCCGTGCTCCTGCCGGCCTCGTCCGCCGGCGAAGCCGGCGTCCGAAGTGGCGCGCCGCCGCGCCGATCTCGAGCGCCTCGACCTGAACGCGGCGTTACCGCTGACCTTTTCCTCATTCGGTAGCGCGCCGGCGTTAGCCGGCGCCTCCGGCTCCGGCGCGTCAGAGATGGATTTGCGCTGGCCGGAGCCTGGCGTTGACGGGGAGGCCGTTCATCGGAATTGGCCGGACGCCGTAGGCGTACGGCCGGATGTTGCCGCCGGCATAGCCGGCGACCTTCCTTCCTCCGGTCGCGGCTCCCGAAGGGGGCGCGACCCGGAAAGCGGGTTGCATGCTGACACTTTGGCCTCCTCAACCCGTCAGGAGGCCCCAAAACAGCCCTCCAGGGGGCCGCCGCGGCCTGCGCAAGCCTCCAATCTACCCTCAACCCGCCGCCTCCACCCGCTCGCGGACCGCGAGACGGGCGAGGTCTGCCCCAAGTGCCGCGGCCTGGGCTTCACCGGCCCGCGCGGCGCGTTCGAAGCCTGCAACGCCGGCGTCGACTGGGAGGCGCTGCGACGTCGCCGCTAGTCCGCTACGCTCCGTCCCTTTACGCTAAGTCGCGTCGACCCGGCCGGGGCCGTTTTTTCCCTGCCTCGGAACCTGGGGACACGTGGACGGCCGCATATCGCCGGCGACGCCGGCGGCGGTCCCTTTCCGCTTCCGTGGTCGACCTGGTGGACATTCGAAGCGCGCCTCCGGCGTCGCCACCCCGCTGGCCGGCGCAAGGAGCCGCCAGGACGCTCCGCTCGGCCCACGGGCCGCCTGTCACCCCCTTGCCTCGTGCCGGCTTGACCGCGGCGCGCCGACGCCTCGCGGCGCAACCTCCTTTCGGGCCGGGGCCTGTTGCTCGCCGCCTGTTCGGGTGAGCGGCGAAAGCCACAGACCCACT
>JAPOVF010000269.1 GCA_026708285.1 Acidobacteriota bacterium | reverse complement strand
AGGCCCGGCACGAGGGTGCTGCCGCGGTGCTGATCGGCGGCGACCTGTTCGAGCACGAACTCGTGTCGCCGGACACGGTCGAATTCCTGCGCCTGACCTTCGAACGATCGGGCCTACGGGTCTTCGCCGCTCCCGGCAATCACGACTACGCGGACACGGAGAGCCGATACCGGCGGGTCGACTGGCCGGACAACGTCCACATCTTCAGCGAGACGCACTTCACGTCGAGAGTGCTCGCCGACGGGTTGACGATCTGGGGCGCCGCCCATCGCAAGCCGGTCGATACGCCCGGCTTCTTCGACGACGGATTCCGCGTAGAGGGCTCCGGCACTCACATCGCCGTGTTCCACGGGGAGGAGCGCAACGCCGCGTTCCAGGGCCAGTACCGGCATGCCCCGTTCGAAAGCGACCAGATCGCCGCCGCAGGGTTCGACCACGCCGTCGTCGGCCACTCCCACAAACCCGCCGACCGTCCGACGTGGACCCGGCTCGGCTCCCTGGAACGGCTCAAGTTCAACGAGGCCTATGGCACCGCGGTGATCCTCGAAGTCGAGAACGGCCGGGTCACGCCGCGGCGGCTCGATCCGCGACCACCGGCACTGCACAGCCTGAAAGTCGACCTGACGGAAGCAGAGAACGCCGACGAGGCACGGGCGCGGGTCACCGGCGCACTCGCCGACCTGGCCGGCGCAGCGCGCATCCAACTGACGGGAGAGCCGGAAGACCTCCATCTCCATGCCGACGACTTCGCTGCCGGCGCATTCGATCCGCCGGACGGAATCGACCAGGTGCTCGTCGATACGTCCGGTCTGACTTCACCCTACGACCTGGAGCAGATCGAGCAGGAACCGAAGACCGTTCAGGGGATGTTCGTCCAGAGGGTCCGGAAGGCCGAGCTCGACCAGAAGACAGAACGGCTCGTCCTGCTCGCCGGCCTGCGAGCTCTCGACGGCAGGGAAATCGGACTCGTGAACGAACTGCGCATGAATGCCGGCGATGAGGCTCCCTCGGACGAAACGGCCGCTACTCCGGCCGAGGGAGGGTCCGTGTGAGGATCCTCCGGATCCAGGCCCACGACTTCGGCAAACTTTCCGGCTCGCTGGACCTCGCCGGCGGCTTGACCGTGGTGCACGGCACGAACGAAGCCGGCAAATCGACCTGGTTGCAGGCGATCTTCGCCGGCCTTTGCGGCCGCCGACGCGGACGCGGCGCCAACACGCTCGAGGAGCGAGAGTTCGAACGCCAGTACGAACCCTGGAACGGTCGGCCCTGGCGGGTCACCGTGAAACTCCAGCTCGACGACGGCCGTCCGGTGGAGATCCAGCAGCGCGATCTCAAGGCGAAGGAAAGCGTCGCCCACGACGCCGACACCGGGCGCCCCATCGGCGACGAGCTGATCTACCGCGGCAGCATCGACGGTTCGAGGTTCCTTGGGCTCAACCGCCAAGTCATGCCGTCAACCCTGGTCATCGGCCAGGGCGATATCCAGCGGCTTCGTCAGAAGAAGGGCGACGAAGCCTCGGCGCTCCGTGAGGAACTCCAGCGCGCCGCCGCCTCCGCCGGCGGCGCCGCCACCGCGGCCGAGGCGCTGAGCCGCCTGAAGAAGTACGCACGCGAGCAGGTCGGTCCGGAGCGCCGCAACTCGACGAGGCCGCTGCAACAGGCAATCCAGCGCCTTACCAGGGCCGGCGAGGAACTCGAGAGGGGTAGAGAGCGACATCAGGAGCGCGCGGAACTGGAAGACGAGCTCAAGGCGGCTCGCGACCGTACGGATGCTGCGACGATCCTGGTTCGGCGCTGCGAGCACGCCCGGACGAAGGCTCAACTGGATCAACTCGAAACCACGATCACCGAGATCGATCAGCTGGCAGAGCGGTTCCCGGACGGTCGCCCCCCACCCAGGCCGACTGAGGGACCGGACTCCGCGACGGCGAAGGAACTACGCGAGGCGGCGTTCGAGTACCGCAGACGACCGGAAGCGCCCACTGCGCTTGAAGGCCCCAGCGCCGAGCACATGGCTCGAGAATTGGCCGAGCTTCCCGACGCGGCTCAGGGCGACCGCGACATCGCGCCCGAGGTTGCGGAGGCGGCTGGCAAGTGGCGGGAAACCCGCCAGATCCGTGCGGTGCGCGAACGGCTCGGACCGGGCGACCCTCCGACTACAAGCATCAGCCCAACCGACGAACCGACGGTAAGGCGCGCCCTCGCCACGCTGGAGCTGCCGCCGCTGGAACCCCAAGACGAGATGGAGCGACGCGTCCATGAGCTGACCGAGAAGCAGACGCGCTACCAGAAGGAACTCGAAGCGAACTCGGGTTTCGGTAAGTGGCCATGGTGGGGCGCCATCGCGGGCGGTCTCGTGGGTGTTCTGAGCAACCTGGAAGTGCTTCCGCGAATGCTGGGCCTCGGCGGCTATGTCGTGATGCTCGTCAGTTTCCTGCTCATCTTCCGCGCACAAAGGCGCACACCGAGCCCCAACCCGGACGAGCAGCGCGACCGGAACTCGGAACTGGGCGGCGTCCGGATGGAACTCTGGGAACTCCAACGGGCTCACAAACGTCGCAACACGCAACTGGAGACCGCTGCCCGTGATCTCGCATCACTCGGCCTCGAACCCGCTGCAGACGCCGTCCGAGACGCCCTGGACGCCCTCAGGCAGCGGGAACGATGGGACTGGGATCACGCAAGCTGGAAGCAGCGCCTGGCTGCCGCCAGGAAAGACGAGGCAAAGGCTGAGCAGGCCCTGCGGACCGCACTGGCTGGACGCGGGGTCGACGACGCCGAGACTGCGGCGGCGGACCTGCTCGACAGCTACGAGAGGGACTGCCGCCGGAACCTGGCACTCGCCGCGGGAACAAACCAGCGCGAGGCCCTGAACGCACGTATCGAGGCTCGCCGCCAAGTAGAACAGGCAGCGACTCGGCAGCGTAAGCAGCGCGAAATGGCCGAAGCCCGCTTCCGAGACGCCCTCACCGCAGCCGGCTTCCCCGCCGACTCGGCCGCGGATCCCGAGCAGTGGGCCTCCGACTGGCTACACCAGCGCGAACACCGTCTCGGCCGACTGCGCACCGACTGGGAGCGGCTCCAGGGTCTTCTCAAGGGCCGCACCCGCCAGAGCCTCGCTGGGGAACGTGAGGCAACAGCCGCTCGCCTGCAATCGGCAGCCGGTGCCGATTCCGCCTTTGCGGAATTCGAAGGAATGAGCAGCGACGCCGTGGAATGGAAGCTGGCCGAGGCGCGCAACGAGGCCGCCGATGCCGGCAACCAGGCCAGCAACTTCGAAGGCCGGCTCGCCGCAGAGGCCGACTTACCCTCCCTTGCCGAACTCGAGGAAGAGCAGGCCACCGCCGAGAGCGACGTGGAGCTCCTCCGCCTCGCGGGCTCCATCCTGGAGACGGCGCAGGAACACCTCGAGGCGGCCCAGGACGAAGTTCACCGCATGCTCGCGCCGGATCTTCGCGAAGCGCTGACTCGGCGTCTAAGGAAGGTGACAGCGGGCCGCTACACGAACGTCCGCATCGACCCCGAGGACGGCCTGGAAGTCCGCCTCGAGGTGGAAGAGGGCATCTACCGGCCGGCCACCGAGCTGTCCCACGGCACCGTGGATCAGGTGTACCTTCTCCTCCGCATCGCGCTCGCCGAGGCCCTCGGGGACCGGACCGAGTCCGCGCCCCTGTTCCTCGACGACGCGACAGTCCACTGCGATACAGAGCGCACGATGCGCTTCCTCGAACTGCTGCTCGAGCTGAGCGCGGAACGGCAGATCGTCGTCTTCAGCCAGGAGGAAGAGGTGCGGGAATGGGCCGCAGCGCGCCTCGCCGCGCACAAGCGCAACAGCCTGATCGAACTCGGCCCGAACGGCCTGCCGGTAATCACCGACGACGACACCGGACTCGTGACCGAAACTACAGCAGCATCGGATCCGGAAGAGCAGCGCAGCCTCCTATAATCCCCGCCCTATGTCCTCAACGGAGCGTTCGCTCCTCCGCGCAACATCGAGCACGCCTCAGGCCGGCGGGCAGGGCCGATGCGCCGCCTGCTGATTGCGAACCGTGGCGAGATCGCGGTACGCATCGCCCGCGCGGCGATGGACCTCGGTATCGACACCGTCGCGGTCTATTCCGAAGACGACGCGAACGGGCTGCACCTGCGGATCGCCGACGAGGCGGTGCCGCTTCGCGGACGCGGCGTACCGGCGTATCTCCACATCGAAGACGTCGTGGCCCGGGCAGTGGAAGCGAACTGCGATGCGCTCCACCCGGGCTACGGCTTCCTGGCCGAGAACGCCGACTTTGCCGCGGCCTGCGTGAAGGCCGACATCACCTTCGTCGGCCCGCGGCCGGAGGTTCTCGAGCTGTTCGGCGACAAGGGGCGGGCGCGCGCGGCCGCCAGCGCCGCGGAGGTGCCCGTCCTGCGAGGCACGGACCACGCGACCACCCTGGAGGAGACACGCGAGTTCTTCGCCGCCCTCGGGGATGGCGGAGCGATGATCATCAAGGCGCTCGCCGGCGGCGGCGGCCGCGGCGCCCGGATCGTCACCGCAGCCGACCACGTCGAGCAGGCCTACGAGCGCTGCCGCTCCGAGGCCGAGCGCGCCTTCGGCAACGGCGGTCTGTACGTCGAGGAGATGGTTCCGCGCGCCCGCCACATCGAGGTCCAGCTCCTCGGCGACGAGGCCGGCGGTCTGATCGACTTCGGCGAACGGGAGTGCAGTGCCCAGCGCCGGCATCAGAAGGTGG
>JAPOVF010000365.1 GCA_026708285.1 Acidobacteriota bacterium | reverse complement strand
CGGCCATCCGCTCGAGGTAGCGCGAGATGGACAGGAACTGGATGCTGGTGCCGGCACTTTCGGGATGCTCCTCGATCATCGCTCGAACCACGCCGTACATCGCCTCGTGGCTGCGGTCGACGACCTCGTCCTCCGAGATCACCGAACGGGCAAGTTCCGTGTCGCCTCCCACGACCGCGTCCAGAGCCGCCCGCAACATCTTCGGGATGCGCTCAGCCATCGTCCAGATCTCCCGCGGGATCTCGACCTGCTCCGCCACGGCGAGGCTCTCCGCCCGCTCGGCGAGGTTCCGAGCCAGGTCCCCCGCCCGTTCGAGATCGTTGTTCACCTTGAGCCAGGTCACGACCATCCTGAGGTCCGAGGCCACAGGCGAGTGCAGGGCCAGGATCTTGAGGCACTCTTCCTCGACCTCGATCTCCCGGGCATCGATGACACGGTCCTGCCGCTGAACCTCGTGGGCCAGATCGACGCTCCGCTCCCGCAGCGCCTTGAGCGACTTGGCGATCATGTCCTCGACCATCGCCGCCACCTCCAGAAGCGACCGCGTCACTTCGTCCAAATCGCGCTGCAGATGGATTCCCAAACCCTTGATCCTCGCCGCCAATGTCACGCAGAGGTGTGAAGAATGCGTGAAGTACGCCTCATTCTGCCGCAGGCAACCAGAGACGGAAGGTCGATCCCTGGTCGCGTTCGCTCTCGACCTCCACTCCCCCGCCGTGTCGTCTGGCGACGTTCTTGACGATCGCCAGGCCCAGGCCGGTGCCGCCGAGCTCCCTGGACCGGGCGCGGTCGACGCGGTAGAAGCGCTCGAAGATCCGGTCCAGGTGTTCGCCGGCGATGCCGGGCCCCTCGTCTTGGACCTCGAGCATCGCCCGCCCGTTCTGCGCCTGCAGGCGCACGATCACACGCCCGCCTGCGGACGAGTACTTGACCGCGTTGTCGACCAGGTTCGACAGCGCCTGCCGGATCGCTTCCTCTTCGCCCAGGACCTCGACCGCAGCCTCGGGGAACTCGGCGACCAGTTCGAGACCGCGTTCCTCGCTCGCCGGTCCGAGCAGATTCAACACCTCGCGGGCCGGTGACCGCAGATCGAGGACCTTCTCCGGAGGCTCGGCCGAGGACTCGATCCGCGACAGAGTCAGCAGATCGGAGACCAGTGCACCAAGACGGTTGCTCTGCCTGCGAATCTTGCGCAGGAAACGGCCGCGCGTCGGGCCATCGATCGGATCTGCCTCCAGCAAGGTTTCCACGTAGCCGTGAATGGCGGTCAGCGGCGTCTTCAGCTCGTGCGAGACATTCGACACGAAGTCCCGGCGCACGCTCTCCAGCCGCTCCAGCTCCGTGATGTCGTGGATCACGGCCACCGCTCCTTCGACTACTTCCTCTCGGCGGGACGAGAGCAGAGGAGACGCGTTCAGCTCGAATCTGTCCGGGCCGTCGACCTCGCCGGCGAAGCGCGCCAGGGTGAAGGTGCGACTCACCTGCCTCCGCTTCTCCATCGCCTCGATCAGGGCACCCGAGATCTCCGGCTGACGCGACAGTTCGTAGATCGGACGTCCGACGGCCAGCTCCGGCGCCGGGCGTCCAAACCAGCTCGCGGCCACCGCGTTCAGATGCAGCACCCGCCGATCGCGGTCGATCGCCACCACCCCTTCGACCATGCCGCCCAGGACGGCCGTCAACTGGTTGCGTTCCGCCTTGAGTTGCGCGAGCTGCTCCACGAAGCGCGCTTCGTTCCCCTCGAGGCAGGCTTCGAGACGCACGAACTCGTCACCGCGGCCGGCCTCTCCTACTGGCCCGGGGGAGCCGAGCGCCGCGGCCCTTGCCAGCAGACCTCGCGCCCGCTTCGCCAGGCGGCCGGCGGCCAGCCCGACGAGGGCGCCGGCCAGGAGCGTCGCGGTCCAGACCAGGACCCCGCCGACCCGGCCCGAGGCGACCGCCGCGCCAAGCAGGAGACCGGAGGCCAGCAGCGCTAACCCCCCCAGAAAGAGGCGCCAGAAAAGAGGTGAGCGAATCATGGGAACTTCCGAACGGCCGGACCCAGCCGACTCGAGTATCCACAACCTACACTCAGGCCTCTTCGTCGCGGAAGCAATAGCCGATGCCGCGCACGGTCTGAAGCAGGCCACGGTGCGGTCCGAGCTTCTTGCGCACCGCTCGGACATGAACGTCGATGTTTCGGTCGATGACCACGACCCGGTCCCCGACCGCCCGGTCGAGTAGCTGGCCGCGGGTGAACACGCGGCCCGGATGCGAAGCCAGGAAGTGAAGGAGGCGGAACTCGGTAGGCGTGAACTCAATACGCCGGCCGTCGACCTCGATTCGGTGCTTGACCGGGTCGATCACGAGCGGCCCCCGAACGACTCTCCGATCCGGATCGCTATCGCGCATCGGCCCCCGCCGCAGGACGGCCCGGACACGGGCGATCAGCTCGCGCGGGCTGAAGGGCTTGTGGATGTAGTCGTCGGCACCGACGCCCAGACCGAGCACGACATCGCTCTCCTCGCCGCGAGCCGTGACCATGATCACCGGCAGGTCGCGCGTCGACTCCACGGCGCGAAGGCGGCGGCAGACATCCAGACCGTCCAGGCCGGGCAGCAAGAGGTCGAGCAGCACGATGTCCGGCTTTTCGCGACCGATCACGGCAAGACCGCTGCGGCCGGTGGTCGCGGTCGCAACCTCGAAGCCCTCCCGCCGGAGGTTGTACTCGATCAATTCGAGGATGTCGGGTTCGTCCTCGATGACGACGACCTTCATGGCGCTCATGGAACGTCCGGAACCTTCAGCACGGTTTGACCTGAGCCAAGGCTAGCCAGTCTTTCGTGAACGGGCGATAAAGCTCATCTTCACGGTCTCTTCACGCCTTGTTATGAACCTAGCGACGCGAGCGGCCGCCGGGCTGGCTGCTGTCGCCAAGACCACCGGGATCCATGCCGACCCAACGAGGAGTGCGAATGTTCCGTTCCCTGGCTCTTGCCGCGCCGTTTCTGCTCAACGCGGCCACGGCAACCCAGGCCCAGGAGCGAGCCTTTGATATCTCCGTCGGCGGGCGAGTCCACGTCGAGGCCAGCACCTCCTGGCCCGACCCGATCCTGGAAGAACGGTTCGAGTTCGAGGACGGCATCGACTGGCGACGCGTCCGCCTGGTGCTGAACGGCGAGTTCCTCGGGCGGATCACGTTCAAGATCGAACACGACATCGCGAGCGGTGACCTCGTGCCCACGGACGTCTTCATCGAGGCCACGCCCAACGACGGCGCAGCCACCTTCCGCGCGGGCCATTTCAAGGAGCCGTTCAGCCTCTCGATCCAGCAGTCGTCGAACAACCACTCCTTCATCGCGCGCCCGGCCGCGGTCACCGCTTTGGCGCCCGGCCGCAACCTCGGCTTCATGGTCCACGACCGGCTTCCCGGTGACCGCGTCGCCTGGGCGGTGGGCGCCTTCCGCGACAGCGATGGCTACGACATACGCCCCGGGGCGGACTGGAGCCTGAGTGGACGCCTCACCGGCCTCGCGCTGGACGGAGACGAAGGAAGCGATCTCCTCCTCCATCTCGGCGTGGCCGTCTCGCATCGTCAGCCCACCGCGGACGCCGTGCGTCTGCGCGGCCGCACCGGCGTCCGGCTCGCGCCGCGCACGGTGGACACCGGATGGCTGCCCGCCGACGGCATGCGACTGCTGGGCGCAGAGTTCGTGCTGGCACGAAGCTCGTTCTGGCTACAGGGCGAGGTGCTGTCCGCCCAGGTCGACCTGCTGGCGGACGGCCGGAACGCCCGGTTCGACGCCCGGTACGTCGAGGCGGGCTGGTTCCTCACCGGAGAGAGGAAGCCCTACAGCCGCAGTTCCCGCACCTTCACCCGGCTGAGGCCCAAAGCGCCGGTGCCCGGAGGCGGGGGCGCCTGGGAACTCGCCACGCGCTGGGACCACATCGACCTGAGCCGCGGCACCGTCCCCGGCGGCAGCCAGCACAGCCTCTCCCTGGCCCTCAACTGGTATCTCCGCGACAACCTGCGGGTGCTGGCGAACTACGTGTCGACCGACCCGGACGGCGCCGGATCGGTCAAGCACGCTGGCCTGCTGCTGCACGTCGACTTCTAGGAGCCTGCGCCGCGGAACGGCGCGAAGCGAGGCTGGGCCGGGCGGCGGCGTCTACGAGCCCAGGTGCTCGGCCAGGAACGCCGCGTAGCGCTCCGACGCCTCGATCCGGTTCACGCGGTTCCTGAAGCCGTGTCCCTCGTCCGGGAACAGGACGTACTCGACCGGCACCCCGTTCGCCCGTACCGCCTCGACGAGTTCGTCGCTCTCCACCTGGAGCACCCGGGGATCGTTCGCTCCCTGGACGACCAGCAGCGGCCTGACGACGTTCGAGGCATGGAAGAGCGGCGAGATGCGCTCCAGGCGCTCGCGCTCGGTCGCCGGATCGCCCAGTTCGCCGAGCAGGGCCACCTTCTGCGCCTGCCACCACGGGGGTGTGCTCTCCAGCGTCCGGATCCAGTTCGTCACCCCGAAGATGTTGACGCCGACGTCGAAGACTTCCGGCTCGAAGGCCAGCGCCGCGGCCACCATGTAGCCGCCGTAGCTGCCGCCGATGATGCCGACGCGCGAACCGTCGACCCAGTCCTGCGACTCGAGCCAGGTGCGGGCCCACACGCAGTCCTGCAGGTCGACTTCGCCGTGCTTCCTGTCGTCCATGTGGAAGAAGGTCTTGCCGTAGCCGGACGAACCGCGGTTGTTCACGCCCAGGACGACGTAGCCCTGGT
>JAPOVF010000054.1 GCA_026708285.1 Acidobacteriota bacterium | reverse complement strand
GGTAGCGTCCGTCTGTTGGTCGTCAGAGGCGCAGTGGGCCTGCGAGCCGGACCCCCTGCCAGACCTAGCCATCGCCCCTGGGCCTAGGGTCGCTCCCTTCGCCAGGCAAGTCTGCGGGGGGTCTCGTTTCCCTTGCGCAAAGCGGCCGATTCGGCCCGCCACCACTCCAGGTGCCGGCCCACCCATCCCGCGAGCAGGTTAGAGCGACGTTCGGACTCAATGGCGATGTTCACGAACCCGGGCAGCCGGGTCGACCTCCTGCTGACGCTCGCGCGGCTGGCGTTGCCGGACGCCGTGCGGCGGTCCAACCAGCCGGTCGCGGTGGCGATTCTCGTCGGCCTCCTGTTTCTGGTGTTCGCGACTGTTGCGACCCTGGCGCTGCTTCCGGTGATCTTCGCCATCGAGAGCGACGCCCTGCGAAGAAACCTCCTCAACCTGATCGCCTGCTCAGTGACGGCGCTCGCTCTACTCGCCCAGGTAGCGCTTCGAGCACCCGTAACGTGGCTGCTCGACCTGGAGGACCTCCTGCGGTTGCCCGTCGGCTTTCGAGATCTGTACGGCCTCCGTTTCGTCCTGAGCACGATCGGCTACTGGCTCCCAGTTCTCGGCCCCGCCGGCGTCTACCTCACCGTCATGAGGTCGGGAGGCGTCAGCGGGGTGCCGGTCACCCTGTTCGGCATCCTGAGCCTGGTCTGGATCTTCGGCCGCACCGCGGCGATCCTGTGGCTTCTCGCCAACCGCTCGGTCGAAGGCGGGCTCGGCACACTGGCCATGGTGGTGATTATGGCTGCCGGTCAGGGCGCGATTCTCTTCGGCTCGCTGGCGCTCGGCGGAGAGGTCGATTCCGAAGGCATTACTGGGGCACTCGAGAAATCCGCCGTTCTCGGCGGACTCGGCTACACGCCGCCTGGGCTTGTCGCCGCTATCGTCCACGACCCGGGGCCTTCGTTGCCGAATCTGGCGAGACTCGGCGGCCTGATGGCCATTCTCGGCGCCCTGGTCGCGCTAGAGAACCGGCTCCTTCTTCGTAGCTACCTGGAGCGCCCCGGCAGTGACCGTCGAGTCGCTCCCGGCGTGCTTCCGCTGACCCGAGGACTCCGAAGATGGCGCCGCCTCACTCCCGTGGCCACCCTCTCGGCGCTCGAAACGGAATGCCTGTTGCGCCTCAAACCGGCAAGGCTACTTCTAGCAATCACGGCCGCCTTCGCCCTGGTGTGGATACCGGCCCTGGCCGGTCTCACAGTCGGTCTCGCTGGGCTCATCGGTCTTGCCATTCATGGTTTTCGAGTGGAGAAGCAGCCGCCGACATGCCACGTATGGAGGGAATCGCTCGGCCTGCCCCTCACCGTCCCCCAGATCTTCCGCGCGACCGGCCGCGCGCCCGCCCTCATGAGCGTCCCGATCCTTGTGTTCGTCCTGGGTCTGACGCCGCTCGACTGGTTCGGCTGGGGCTTCTTCCTGGTTGCGTCCTGCCTGGTGCTTGCCGGGCTCCTCCTAGCAGACGCCGCATACGGCCTGATTCAGGTCTACTGGCCCCAACGCAGTGCCGGCCCGAGCAGCGAGACGAACGCCGCCAAGTTCGCGGCGTCTCTCCTGATACCGCAGATCGCCTTGGCTCCAGCATTGCTCTCCTTCGCTCTGTACATTCTCTACGCTCGGGAGCGTCTCAGCGCTCTCACCGCCGGGTTCATCGCGGTCGCAGTCCTCCTCCTCGCTGCCGCGGCCGCATTCGCCTCTCGGAGACGGCAAGATCGTGTGCTCAACGCGCGCGGACCTGAACTCCTGCTGGCGGATCCGCCTGAAGCTCCGCCGACGCCATCCGACCACGCGCCCGACAGGGCGACTGCCGGCACCGTGCAGGGGCCAGGCACGACCTAGAGGTCTCCATGACGACGATTGGCAAGCCCGGCAGCCGGGCCGACCTGCTGCTGACCCTCGCGCGGCTGGCCTTGCCGGACGCCGTGCGCCGGAGCAGACAGCCGCTGGCGGTGGCGATCTTCGTTGCCGTCCTGTTCCTCGCGTTCGCAACGGTCGCCACTCTGGGGCTGCTTCCGGCGATCTTTGCCATCGAGAGCGATGCCCTCCAGAGAAACATCCTGAGCCTGATCGCGATACTGAGCCTAGTCTGGATCTTCGGCCGCACCGCGGCGATCACGTCGATTCTCGCCAACCGTTCGGTCGAAGGCACGCTCGGTGCCCTGGCAGCCCGCGGCCGCGAACTCCTGCTCGACGACCCTGGCGAAGGCCCTCCGATGGAATCGAGCCTCCTCTGATCACCCAAACCACACGGAACACCCAACTCATGGAAGCAATCAAGGCAGAGAACCTGACCCGCTCGTACGGCGGAAACGTCGTCGTCGACGGCGTCGACCTCGACGTCCGGGAAGGTCAGATCCTGGGCTTCGTCGGGCCCAACGGGGCCGGAAAGACGACGACCTGGTCGATGTTGACCGGGGTGCTCAAGCCCACGGCAGGCACGGTCCGCCTGCTCGGCAAACCGGTCGACGTGAACGACACGGAACTCAAGCAGCAGCTCGGGATCGTGCCCGACCACAGCACCATGTTCGAGAGCCTGACCGGCGAGGAGCTGCTGTTGTCCTACGCCCGCATCTACGGTCTGAGCCGCGAGGACGCCGGGCAACGAACCGACGAAGCACTCGCCGTCTTCGACCTCCAGGACGCCGCCAGGCGACCGATCACGACCTACTCGCACGGCATGAGGAAGAAGATCCGGCTGGCGGCAGCGACGCTTCACGCGCCGCGGGTCCTGTTCCTCGATGAACCGTTCGAGGGGATGGACGCCTTGAGCGCCCGGACCGTCATGTCGATCCTGCAGCAGATGGCCGAGCAGGGAGCAGCCATCTTCCTCACTTCCCACATGCTCGACTACGTCGAACGCGTCTCGAGCCACATCGCAGTCATTCGCGACGGCAAGGTCCTTCTGTCGTGCTCCCTGGAGGAGTTCCGCGAACTGCCCGACGCCGGGGGAGAAGACGGTGCCGGCCGGCTCGAGAACCTCATCCTCAGCATCTCCAGACGAGAGCGGTTTTCCCGTCTCTCGTGGATCGGCAACCGGAGCAAGACATGACCGCACATCAGCAGACCACCGACAACCCGCGCGAGACCGAGGCGACGGGCGACCGATCTCGAACGGGCTGGCACAACGCCCTCGTCGGAATCGTCATCTCGCCGCGGGCGAGCTTCGAGATCATCCGCCGGAACTCACCCTGGCTTCCGACCCTGCTCCTGGTGCTGTTGGGCACGCTCGTGGTCGGTGAGTTGGGCCGGCCGTATCAGGAACGGGGCATGAGGGCCCAACTGGCCGAAGTGCTGCCCGGAGGCGCCGAGCAGGCCGACCTGCTGATGGCAACAGCCGAACAGGCGGGGCCGGTCGCACTCTGGACCGGGCGCGCCGTAGCCGGGGTCACCTTCGCGGTGGTCCTGCTGATCCAGACCCTGCTCCTGTGGCTCCTCGCGCTGGCCTTCCACGGTCAGGCGCGCTTCCCGCAAGCACTGTCGCTGATGGTCCACCTCAAGCTGATCCTGTTGTTTCAAGGATTCGCCACGTTCCTCATCGCCAGTCTGAGAGGTCTGGATGCCGTCCAATCGATGGAGGACGCTCAGCCGGTCCCGGGCCTCAACCTGCTGCTGGCAGGAGACAGCGCCGCTCTCAATGTGGTGTGGGCGAGCCTCAATCCCTTCACGCTGTGGTTCCTGTTCCTGCTCGGTCTGGGCGCGGCGTCGGTCCTGGGACTGCCGCAACGAAGGGGCTACCTGCTCGCCGGTGTCTACTGGGCGGCAACGACGACATTCGCGGCGACCCTCGCTGGCGTCGGAGCCGCCGTCATGCCCGGCTAGGAGGCCGCGCCGGAGGACGCAGCGGAGCGGGCTCCGCGACGGGATGGGGTTACGGAACGACCCCAAGGGCACCGGAGGGAATGTGCCAACATGGGACCCGGCTCGCCAACGATCCTCGACGCTGGCAACCGGAGACCTCGTGACCGAAGATCAGGACGGCGGAAATCAGACGCTCCACCGAGTCAAGGAACCCGGCGCCCCAGGCAGTACCGCCGAGGCGGACCGAAGCGCCTGGCTCAGAGCGGTCGTCGGTATCGTCGCGTCCCCGAAGAGCAGCTTCGATTTCATCCGGACGCGGCGGCCCTGGCTCGGCGCCTCGCTGCTCCTGCTCTCTGCCTCGATCGTGCAGTTTCTGCTGATGTTGAGGGGCCTCGCCGGTAGCCCCGCCTTCGAGGGCATCTTGGAAGTGCTCCCCAATGCCGAAGCCCTGATGCTCGCCGCAGGAGTGATCTTCGCGGTGATCGGTCTCGTGATCGGCTGGCTTTTCCAAGCTCTCGTGGTCTGGCTGCTGGCCGTGGCCCTCAGCGGCAACGCGACGTTCGGCCGGTCGTTCTCACTCACCGTCCACGTAGCCGTGATCTCCTGTCTCGCAGGGTTCGTCGGCCTTCTATGGTCGATGGGCGGCAGCCCGGAGTCAATCGAGTCAGCCACCGATGCGGCGAACGCAGTAGCCGTGCCGGGGCTCAACCTCCTCCTCACCACGGACAACCTGGCTCTCGAGACGATCTACTCGAGCATCACTCCCTTCTCCATCTGGCACCTGGTCCTGCTCGGCCTCGGCGCCGCCGCGGTGTTCGAGATGTCGCCGCGGAGGGGACTCCTGGTCGCCGGCATCTATTGGGCGGGCACGACGGCATTCGCGGCCGCGGCGGCCGGAGTGGCGGGCGCACTGTCCTCCTAGAGCCATAACAGCCCCATCAGTAGACCCTCAAATCGTTTGACGCATCAGAGGCTCGCACGGTAACTTCCGTGCGTTGGT
>JAPOVF010000279.1:17879-59848 GCA_026708285.1 Acidobacteriota bacterium | reverse complement strand
GGGGAACCCGGGGAAACCGTTGGAGCCGGAAACGAAACCCTGCGCCGCGTACGGCCCGACCTGCCACGACGGCAGTTCCCCGGAACGGATGGTGAAGCGCTCGTCGCGCCACTCGGCGCCCCCGGCCACGTGAACGAGTTCGGAAACCGCGTAGGAGACGTCGAAGTTCAGGTTCAGTTCGGCCTGCCGGTAGACGCCCGGATCGAAATCGCGCGGGCTCTCCGGACCCAGCGAGGCGTTGACCGTGTTGAACAGAAAGAAGTCCGCTTCGTGAGAGCCGTAGCTGGCGCTGGCGTCCCAGGTGAAGCCGCTCTTCGTGCTCCGGCGCACCCCGGCGACGGCGGACATGTCGGTCATCACGCCGCTGAAGTAGGGGGTGAAGCCGCCCGGAGCGGTCTCCTGGAAGGAGAAGCAGTTCGGATCGGCGAACACCTGCGCCAGCGCGTCCTGATCCGGCCGGTTGTCTGTGATCGTGACCGTAGGACAGCCCGCCGATCCGTCACGGACACCGTCCTGCGCGTCGAGCACGTCGCCGATGAGCAGCGTGCGGCCGCCGTCCAGGCTGAAGATGTTCGCGCGCGTGTTGGGATTGCGGTAGTAGAAGCCCTGTGTCGCCGTCTTCTCGGCGTAGTTGGCGTGCCCGTAGACCTGCGCGCCGTTCCCGAGCAGCTTGCCGAAGTTGCCGAACAGCTTCAGGTCGTCCTCGTACTCCGAGTCGCCCCAGATCTGGGCCGGGTCGCGGACGTGCGTGTTGCCGGCGGCGATCAGTGCCGCCGCGTCGGCGCGTTGCACGCTGCGGCTGGTCGGGTCGGCGTTGCCGTACTCCATGCTCAGGTGAGCGAAGCCGTTCTCGCCAAGCGGCAGTCCGATGTCGCCGGCGATCGCGTACGACTGGCCGTCGCCGGCGCCGTAGACGCCGCTCTTCACCTCCAGGCTGCCACCCGACGGAGCGTCCTTGAGCAGGAAGTTCATCACGCCGGCGATCGCGTCGGAGCCGTACTGCGCCGAGGCGCCGTCACGGAGCACTTCGACCTGTCGCAGCGCGGTCGCGGGGATGGTCGAGATGTCCGGCCCCTGGGTGCCGTCGGTCACGCCCCCGAACCAGACCAGAATCGCCGACCGGTGCCTCCGCTTGCCGTTGACGAGCACCAGCGTGTGGTCGTGGGCTAGGTTGCGCAGGCTGGCCGGCCGCACCAGTGACGCGGCGCCGCTGATCGGATGGGTCGCGACATTGAACGAGGGCACGAGGTTTCGCAACTGGTAGTCCAGCGTGCTGGCGCCCTGGCTGATGACATCCTCGACCGGGATGGCGTCGATCGGTACGGACGACTCGGTCACCGACCGCGGCCGCGCGCGGCTGCCGACGACCACCAACTCTTCGTCGAACTCCGCGACCAGCTCCTCCTCGGGTGGCGCCGTCGCCTCGGCCTCCTGGGCGTGGACCGCATCGGGGGCGGCGAACGCGCCGAGCAGGATGCCAAGCAGGAAGAGACGCGGCACGGCTGAGATGATGGCACATCAACAGCGCTAGGATTCGTCCATGACGCCGCGCAAAGCACCCCGACCGCTGGACGGCCGCCTCTACACCGACCCCGGCGTCTTCAGCGATGAGATGGAGCGCATCTTCTCGCGCATGTGGGTATGCGGAGGACGACTCCAGGAACTGGACGAACCGGGGCGCTTCGTGACCCGCGAGATCGGCGGCGAATCGGTGATCGCGGTGCGGACCGCTGCCTCCGACGCCGGAGTCGGATCGAACGGCAACGGTACGGCAGAGGGGACAACGCAGGAACTGTCCGCCTTCTTCAACGTCTGCCGCCACCGGGGATCGCGCGTCGTCGACGAGTGCGCCGGCCGGGCCAACGTCTTCCAATGCCCGTACCACGCCTGGACCTACGGTCTCGACGGACGGCTGATCGGCGCGCCGCACATGGGTCAGGACTTCGATCCGAACAGCGCCGGCCTCGTGCCGGTGCGGATCGACGCGCTGAACGGCTTCTTCTACCTGTCGCTCGCGGCCGACGGGCCGCCGCTCGCGGAGGTCGCCGCCGACCTGCCGGACCTGTCCCGCTTCACCCTGGGCCGGCTCGTCCGGGGCGACCGCCACGAGTACGAAGCGCAGGCGAACTGGAAGATCCTCTGCGAGAACTACAACGAGTGCTACCACTGCGCCGTCGTCCACCCGGAGTTGAACCGGGTGTCCGACTACCGTAACGGCGGCAACCTGGAGACCGGCCGTTTCTTCGTCGGCGGCCCGATGACACTCAACGACGGTTGCAACTCGATGACGGCGACAGGACGCAGCGACCGGCCCGACCTTCCCGCGATCGAAGTGGCCGACCGGACCTCGGTTCAGTACTACAACGTGTACCCCAACCTGCTGATCAGCCTGCACCGGGACTACGTCGTGACCCACACGCTCTGGCCGATCGCCGCCGATCGAACGCGGGTCGTCTGCGAGTGGCTGTTCGACCCCGACGCGGTCGCGGCCCCCGGCTTCGACCCCAGCGACGCCGTGGACTTCTGGCACCTCGTCAACAGCCAGGACTGGGAGATCTGCGCGCGCACGCAGTTGGGCGTCTCGTCGCGCGGCTACCGCCCCACCGCCTTCGAGGAGAGCGAAGCCTGCATCCAGGTTTTCGACGGCTGGTACCTGGACCAGATGGGCCTGTGAGCCGGCGACCCCGGCCGCGGTGCACTCCGCCGCGCGAGCATCGAGGCTGAAGAACGCCCATGTGGCTCCGGGAACACGCGCTAATCCTCGTCCTGTTCGCCCTCTACACGGGCGTTCTGGTCCACCATGCACTGCTCGGCCAGCGTCGGACGCGCGACCTCGCCGACTTCCTGGTCGGTGGCCGGTCGCTCGGCGGCATCATCCTGGGCGTCTCCTTCTTCGCCACCTACGCCAGCACGAACAGCTTCATCGGCTTCGCCGGCAGGGCCTACGCCTCGGGCATCGCCTGGCTCCTGATCATCCCGACGGCGGTCGTCCTCTCCTTCGTCGCCTGGGCGTGGCTGGCGCCGCGCCTGCGCGGCGTGACCGAGACCCTCGGTTCGGTGACCATCCCGGACTACATCGGCTTCCGCTTCAACAGCCGCCCGGCCCGCTTCGCCGCCGCCCTGATCGTCATCTTCTCCAGCTTCCTGTACATGACGGCGGTGTTCAAGGGCATCGGCTCGCTGCTGGTCGAACTCCTCGACCTGAGCTACGGCGTGTCGCTCTTCGTCGTCGTCCTGATCGTCTGTCTCTACACGATGATCGGCGGCTTCCACTCCGTGGCGCGGACCGACTTCGTCCAGGGCATGCTGATGACGATGGCGGCGGTGCTCATGTTCTTCCTGATCACCCGCGCCGCCGGCGGCATCGGACGCCTCGCCGACCTGGCCCAGATCGGCGACGGCTCTCTCGTCCGCTGGGACACGGCGCAGCCGCTCGGGATGCTGATCGGGGTCGTCTTCGCTTCCACCGTCAAGTTGATCGTCGAACCGCGCCAGCTCTCGCGCTTCTACGCCCTGGAGACCGAAACCGCCGCCAGAAGCGGCCTGGTCGTGTCGACCCTGAGTTTCCTCATCGTATTCAGCCTGCTGGCGCCGCTCGGGCTCTACGCCCACTTCGTCGTCGGCCAGGGCATCGCCGACACCGACCAGGTCATCCCGATGATGCTCAGCGACCCGGCGATCTTCCCGCCGGTCGTGCAGGCACTGCTGTTCCTCGCCCTCGTCTCCGCCGCCATGTCCTCACTCGACAGCGTCCTCCTCGTCATGGCGTCGACCTTCCAGCGCGACCTGCTTGGCCTACTGGTTCCGGCCGACGACCGTCACGCCGTCCGCAACACCCGCGTCTGCGTCGTGCTGTTCGCCGCCATCACCGCGATTCTCGCCATCGATCCGCCGGGCGGCATCGTCGAACTGACCTCCTTCTCCGGCGCGCTCTACGCCGCCTGCTTCCTGCCCTCCCTCGCCCTGGGCCTGACCTGGCGCCGCGGCAACGGCGCCGCGGCCCTGTGGTCCTTCGCGGCCGGCGGCCTGACGCTGGGCCTGTGGATGCTGCTCGACATCCAGGGCATCCACGCGGTCTTCCCGGCGATGGCGATCTCCTTTGCCGCCTACTGCGTCGCCGCCTGGCTGGCGCCTGAGGCGAAGGCGGCTAAGGGGCTGTTCGGGTAGCCCTAGCTAGAGCCGAACTTCCGCTCGACAGCGGACCAAAGCGCGTCGAGGTCCAGTTCGACGCCGACCACCACTGGGGACGTCCAGCTTCCGCCGGTTGGCGCATGGGCGACGAAACGACCGCCATCGTTCACCCTGACTTCGAATGTTCGGGCAACGGGATCGACGAGCCAGTACTCCCGGACGCCCGCCTCGGCGTAGCGGTTCAGCTTGAGTACGCGGTCCATGCGCGCTGTGCTCGGGGACAGCACCTCGACCACCAGATCCGGCGCGCCCTCGATCCAGTCCTGGAGGATCTCCCGCCGCTCCGGGGAGACGTAGAGAACATCGGGCTGCACGACGGTGTGATCCGCGAGATGGACATCCATCGGGGCCACGAGGGCTTCACCACCTCGTTCCTCGGCCACGATGTGCAGCAGTTGCCAGAACTGCGTGACCAGGAATTGATGAACTCGGCGTGGGCTCGGACTCAAGTAGAACCTGCCATGGATCAATTCGCAGCGGGGCTCGTCGGGAAGTGCGGCGTAGTCGGCCCGGCGATAGGGGCCAGGCTTGCTGGGCACGGTCGGCGGCGGCTGTTCAAGCAGCGTCACGGACATGCTCGGGAGTATACGGAGGCCAACGGGGGACTCGTCTAGGCTCACGCTGCGGCAGAGGCCCGCCGCTCCCAACTCCGATGAGCCCATCGACCCTGAATCCTCTCGGCCAGCCGGTCGGGCTCGCGCTCGACGGCTGGAGCGCCCCGCCGCCTCCCTCCCGCAGTTCGCTGGTTGGACGCCGCTGTCGCGTTGAGCCTCTCGATCCCGCGCGCCACGCCGAAGACCTGTACGAAGCGACCGCGGCCGATGTCGAAGGCCGGATCTGGACCTATCTCAGCTACGGTCCGTTCGGCTCGCACGCCGACCTCCAGGCCTGGGCCGAAGCCGCGGCGGCAAGCGAAGACCCGCTCTTCTTCGCCATCGTGGACGAAGCGGACGGGCGAGCGGCCGGCGTCGCGTCGTATCTGCGGATCAACCCTGCCGTGGGCTCGATCGAGGTCGGGAACATCTGCTATCCGCCCCGGATGCAGCGGACCACGGCCGCCTCGGAGGCGATGGTCCTGATGATGCGGAACGCCTTCGAACTCGGCTACCGGCGCTACGAATGGAAATGCGACCGCCTGAACGCGCCGTCCATCGCTGCCGCCGAGCGGCTCGGCTTCACCTTCGAAGGCGTGCTCCGGCAAGCCACGATCTTCCGCAGCCGGAACCGGGACACCGCGTGGTTCGCGATCATCGACCGGGACTGGGAGGAACTGCGTTCCTGCTACGAGCGCTGGCTGGCGCCGGACAACTTCGACGCGGACGGCGTGCAGAGGGAGTCCCTGTCCACGCTGACCGCGCCCCTCGTGCGCCGGCGCTTCGCGTCCGGGTAGCCCACGCCGGCTACCAGCGCCGGTTCTTCTTCGCCTGCTGGACCGACTTGTAGAAGGCGCCCAGCTTTCGTTCCCCGGCGCGACGGGACGCTTCGTCGCGTCGCTGCTCAAGCCGGCGCTGCTCTTCGCGGAGATCGTTGTAGTTGCGCAGCCGTGCCGAATCCATCAAGCCGTCCCGGATCGCAGCCTGGACCGCGCAGCCGGGCTCCCGCCCGTGGCCGCAGTCGCGGAAGCGGCATTCGAGGGCGAGTTCCTCGATGTCGTCGAACGTCTCCTCCAGACTGCCTTCGTCGTCCGCCCAGAGCTGGAGTTCCCGAATACCCGGGTTGTCGATCAGGAGGCCGCCGCCCGGCAACTGAACCAGCCGCCGGTGCGTCGTCGTGTGGCGGCCTCGGTCGTCGCTCTCCCTGACCGGGGCGGTACGCATCACGACCTCGCCGCAGAGGGCGTTGAGCAGCGTCGACTTGCCCGCGCCCGACGAGCCGACCATGGCCACGGTCCTGCCGGCCGCCAGGTGCGCCGCGAGCGGCTCCAGGTTCTCGCCGGCGAGGGCATTGACGGCAACGACCGTCGTTGCCGGCGCCGCCTCCTCGGCCTGCGCGCGTCCGGCCTCCGGGTCGGCGCAGAGGTCCGCCTTGGTCAGCACGACGACGGGCTCGGCGCCGCTCTCCCTGACCATGGCGACGAAGCGCTCGAGGCGCCGGGGGTTGAAGTCGCCGTCGAGGCCCATCACCAGGAACACGGCGTCGATGTTCGCGGCCACGACCTGCTCTTCCGTCCGCGCGCCCGCCGCCTTGCGCGACAGCCGGCTCCGGCGATCGAGCACGTGGACGATCCTCGGATCGACGCCGGGAACGGAGAAAGACTCGACCACCACCCAGTCGCCGACTGCCGGCGGGCCAGTGGCCGAGGTTCGGACGCGCTTCAACACACGCGCGTCGATCTCACCTTCCGCGGCGGCAACGTGGAACACGCCTCGCGATATCGAGACCACGCGCGCCGGGAACAGGTGCTCGGGCGCACCCGCCGATTCCAGAAACCGGCCATAGGACTCAGCGAAGTCGGCCGCCCAACCCCAGGGCCCGAGCGGCGCCACGTTCATGGACCGCCCGCCTTCGGACCGGATGCGGGCAGGATGCCCGCGCTCCCAGTGAACGCCACTACGTGATCCGCCGTTTCGGATCGAACGTGTCCCGCAACCAGTCGCCTAGAAGGTTCGACGCCAGACACGAAGCCATGATCGCGATCCCCGGCATCGTGATCAACCACCAGGCGACCTCGATGAAGTTCCGGCCGTCGGCGAGCATTCCGCCCCACGACACCTGGGGCGGCTGGATGCCGAGCCCCAGGAAGCTCAGTCCCGCCTCGAAGACGATCACGCTGCCGAACTGGAGCGTTGCCAGCACGAGCAGCGTGTTCAGGACGTTCGGGGTCAGGTGCCGGATCAGGATCATCGGACTCGAGACGCCGGCGACCCTGGCGACGGTGATGAAGTCCCGCTCACGCAGGCTGAGCACCTCGCCGCGCACGATCCGTGCATACCAGGTCCAGTAGGTCAAAACGATGATCGTGATGACCATCCCTTCGCCGGGCGGCAACACGGCGGCGAACAGCATGGCGAGCGGAATCGCCGGAATCGACATCTGGATGTCGATCAGCCGCGAGATCACGGCGTCGACCATTCCGCCGAAGTAGCCCGCCGAGACACCCAACGCGGCGCCGATGCCGCCGGAGAGGGCGATTGCGTAGACCGCCACCGTCACCGAGACGCGAGCGCCGGCGATGATCCGGCTCAGGATGTCGCGCCCCAGCATGTCCGTTCCCAGCGGGTAGTCGAGGCTGCCGCCGGACCGCCAGAACGGCGGCGTCATCGACTCGGCAAGCGCGATCTCCGAGGCCTCGTGAGGCGCGAACCACGGCCCCGCGACGGCGCACACAAGCACCAGGCCGAGAACCAGGCAGGAGACGACGGGCACCCTCCGCTCAGCCATGACGGATCCTCGGATCGATCAGCCCGTAGCTCAGGTCGACCAGGAGATTCACGACGACGAAGATGACCGCCGACAGCAGGACGCCGGCCTGCACGACCGGAAAGTCGCGCGCGAAGACGGCGTCGACCACCGCCCGGCCGACGCCCGGCCAGGCGAACACGACCTCGATGACGAAGGCGCCACCGAGCATGTTCGCGAAGTAGACGCCGATCATCGTCGCCAGGGGCACGGCGGCGTTACGCAGCGCGTAGCGCCAGATGACGGTGCGTTCGGGCAGGCCCATCACCCGGCCGGTGCGGATGTAGTCGCTGTCCAGAATGTCGAGCATCGAGGAGCGCAGGGTGCGCGTCATCGCGGCAACGGGATACCAGCCGAGGGCGACCGCGGGTAGCACGAGATGAAGCGGTCCCTCGCGGCCGAACGCCGGCAGCCACTGGAGCCTCACGGCGAGGAACAGGATCAGCAGGAGGCCGACCCAGAATCCCGGCATCGCCTGACCGAGCAAGGCCAGCACCTTCGCCAGACGGTCGACCCACCGGCCACGGTAGACGGCGGACATCACCCCCAGCGGCACGGCGAGGAGCAACGCGAAGGCGAGCCCGGCCAGCGCCAGTTCCAGGGTCGCCGGCAGGCGCTCGAGCAGCAGCGTCATCGCCGGCGCCTGCCACTGGTAGGACTCGCCGAAGTCGCCCGTGAACGCGTCGCGCAGGAAGACGAGGAACTGGACCGGCAGCGGCCGGTCGAGCCCCAGGGCCTCGCGCATCGCGGCGAAATCCTCCTCCGAAGCATCCATCGGCAGCAGCAGGGCTACCGGATCCCCGGCCAGGCGCTGCGCCACGAAGACGATCACGAGCGCGCCGAGCACCGCCACCGCGCCCTGCCAGAGACGGCGGATCAGGTAGGCGCGCATCGCTTCGTCGGGTTCACGGACCTGGCGATTCCGCCCCGTCGGATCCTCTTGCCGCCAACGCGATGTCCCGCATCATCCGCCAATTCGCCTGCGGCCAGGGCACGAAGCGCAGCGTGTCACGCCAGGCCAACGTCACGAGCGGCCGGTAGGTCGGCACGCCGCCGGCCACCCGCTCGTGCTTGAGCCGGGCGATCTCGCGAATCAGCGCCTCCTTCGCCTCCGGCTCGACCGTCACGCGCAGAGTCTCGACCATCTCATCCAGTTCAGGGTCGTCGTGGTACGAGTACCAGCCCCAGCCATCGCCGTACGAGTGCAGGTGGCCGCCCCACGGGTCGGTCGGATCGCCGAGGGCGCCGTGGCCCCACATCCAGCTCGCGATGCCGTCCATCTCGGGACGGGCATCCCGGCGGCCGAGGTTGATCCAGGCTCCGTACTCGAGCTGCACGATCCGGCAGCGGATGCCCGCGGCGGTCAGGTAGGCGAACATCGCCTCGCCCACTTCCTTGAGGTACGGCTCGCGCGGCGTCGTCAGGTTGTAGCAGTTCACGTTGATGCCCCGGCCATAGCCGGCCTGCCGCAGCAGCTCGTGGGACCGGTCGGGGTCGAAGACGTACGGCTTCAGCGCGGGGTCGTGCCCCGGCGCCCCGGGCGTCACCTGAACCGTCCGGATGCCCTGCCCATGGAGGATGTACCGGATGATCGCGTCGAAGTCGATCGCGTGCGCCACGGCCTGTCGCACGCGGACATCTCCCAGCGGACTTCTCGGGTCGAGAGCGTTCAGCGCCAGGAATAGGTTGTTGCTCGTGGGCAGCGAGGCGACCTTCACGCCGGGCGTGCGCTCGAAGTCAGCGACCTGAGCCGGCGGCACGGCATCGATCCAGTCGACGGCGCCGGTCTTGAAGGCGGCGACCCGGGTCGTGTCCTCGGGGATGATCTTGATCGTCAGCCGGCGGATGCCCGGCAGCGAGTCGGGGTCCCAGTAGTCGTCGAAGCGTTCGACGACGATCTCCTCGCGCACGCTGCGCGACACGAACTTCCACGGCCCGGTACCGATCGGATGCGCCTGTACACCTTCGTTCCCGACCTCCTCGTAGTAGCGCCGCGGAATCGCCCAGAGGTCGAGGTTGAGCGGCAGCAGAGCCGAGTCCGGCAGACCCTTGAAGACGATCTCCAGTTCGTAGTCGCCCAGCACGCGGACGTCGGCCACGTGCCGCCAGCGCCCGGCCTGGCGCGACAGGCCCGGATCCCGCTGGCGGAGGTAGCAGTAGCGGAGATCGTGCGCCGTCAGTTCGTCGCCGTTGTGAAACCGCACACCCCGCCGCAACTCGACGCCGATCAGCCACACTCCGTCGCGCTCGAACAACCGCCAGGACTCGGCCAGCCAGTTCCGCTGCTTGAGGTCCGGCCCGGCCGTCAGCAACTGCTCGTAGAACAGCGCCATGAAGTACTGGTCGACGCCGGCCGAGGTCCGCGTGGGGTCGATCTGGGTCGGCTCCGCGGCGAACGCGACTGTGACGTGGGCGTCGGCCGCAGCGTCTCCATCCTCGGCTGCAAGCGGCAGCGGCAGCAGACAGGCCGCGGCCAGGGCCGCCACTAGAACTCCACGCCGCATGGAGGGAACCTACCGTAGCGTGCTAACTTTCCAGGCGGCGCAGCTTCCATGTGCCCCTTGCGGGCAGCCCTCGTGTCTGCCCGGGGAAGGTGCGCCACCGCCTCGGTAGCGGAGTCGGGTCACCACGCTGGTGAACGGAGTACGCTCGCAGGCTCCGACCCCGACTTTCGCGACGAGGCAAACGCACGCACCGCCACAATCTGCTCACCGGAAACCGACCTCACGGCACGGATTGTTGAGTCATGCTCACGGGCGCCTGTCTCTGCGGTGACGTCACATTCGAGGTCGACGGCGATCTGATCGAGATCGCCCACTGCCATTGTTCTGTGTGCAGGAAGTTCCACGGTTCCGCGTACGCCACCTTCGGCGCGGTCGACCCGAAGTTCTTCCGCTGGACCCGCGGCGCTGACCAGATCGTCCACTACCAGTCCTCGCCGCACGGAGTCCGGCACTTCTGCCCGCGCTGCGGTTCCGGCGTGCCGGCCAACCCCGAGGGCGGCTCCGTCTCCCTCGTCACGATGGGCAGCGTCGCCGAGGATCCCGGCATCCGGCCCACGCTTCACATCTTCGCCGGCTCGAAGGCGCCCTGGCACACGATCGTCGACGATCTGGCCCAGCACGACGAGTATCCGCCGGAGTGGGGTGCTCCGCCCGGCATCGAGCAACCCGTCCGGGAGGCCCAGACGCACGGCGCCATCCCGGGAAGCTGCCTCTGCGGCGCCGTGACCTACGAGTTCGACGGCCCACCGGATCGCATGGTGAACTGCCACTGCTCCCGGTGCCGCCACCAGACGAGCGCCGCCTATGGCACGTTCGTCTTCGCCGCGGAGGACGCCTTCCGATGGCTGGGCGGCCGGGACGCGGTCGTCGACTACAAGATGCCGGAAGCGGACATCAAGGGCACCGCGTTCTGCCGGCACTGCGGAAGCCTGGTTCCCCGGCTCCGGGATCCCGGTGGGATGCAGATTCCAGCCGGCTCGCTGGACGCCGACCCGGGAGTCAAGCCGGCCGTGAACATCTTCGTCGGCTCCAGGGCGCCGTGGAGCGCGCTCGACGAGAGCGTTCCCTGTTTCGCCGAGTACCCGAGGTAGCGCCACTCCGCCGGGCGTGGAACCCGTTTTCAGCGTGCGGCGCGAAGACCTGCCGGCAGGCCGCCGGTGGGGTTCGCGTTCTTGTAGAACCGGGACTCGAGCACGCGCATCCGGCGCTTGTAGAGGTCCTTCTGATCGGCGGCCGTCAGATCGAAGGCGCGAACGAAGAACCGGCACCCCCGTTCGACGCTCCACTCGTACACCGGTCGGGTCTGCCGGAGGAACTGGGCCTGGGAGACGACGCTTTCGGTCTGCACGAGGTCCAGGGGCAGCAGAGCGCGCTCGGCCTCATGCTGAGGAGCCCGAGCCAAATCCACCACGAAACCACGGGCTATGAGAGCTACATCGAAGAGGTAGGCGACCGTGCCGTCACGGTCGTACCAGCAGCTCGGATGGTCCGTGCCGCCACCGACCTGCCGGCTTTCGATCGCCTCCCGGACCTCCACCGGCGACATGCCCGCGCGTGCGGCCGCGTTCATCGCTTCGGCCATCTCCCGCAGCGCGCCCGGCGTCGTCTCGACCTCGCGCACGAGCTCCCGCCAACTGTCGGCGTCCCGGTGTGTATCCACGCGCTCCCGCAGCACCGCTTTGAGCGCCATCGGGTCCTCCGGAAGCGCCTCCTCCTCGAACAGGGCGGCGATCTGCTCGAAGCGGACGAGTTCCCGCTCGGCGGCCTGCCGCCGGTCCGCCTCGCGCGCGAGCAGGGCGGCCAGGGCGAGCAGCAGGACGAAGATGATCAGAATCGCGATCTCGGCCATCGTCAAGCCAAGGACCAGGCCGCGCGGGAACGTCCGGCCGCGCTCCATCATCAGAGACCCCAGCGCTGCAACTCGCGCCGCCGGCCGCCATCCTCCGCGACGGTGTCGAGTCGGTCCGCCATGCGTAGCAGCGACCTGTTCATCGCTTCCAGCCGCTCCGGCGCGTCGTGTAGCTGGCGCCGCGCGGCCGCCAGTTCGCCGACGACCGCCCGCGTTCCTTCGCTGTACCGGTCGATCTGCGCCCGCAGAGAAACCAGGGCATCGGTCGCGTACCGGAAGCCGTTCGCCGCCCGGGCGTTCGCCTGGGAGAAGCGGCGGTTCTCTTCGAGGATCTCCGTCAGCCGCGCCACCGCGCTCTGGTTCTGCTCCAAGACCCGCAGCTGGCTCGTCTCGATGCGCCGAAGACCCTCCGCGACGGACAGGAACTCCCGCGCCAGGCCACGGAACTGCTGCGACGTCGGTTCGATCAACTCCTCGATGAACTCCCGCCGGAAGTCGACGGAACGGAAGTTCGCGAGCAGTTGCTGAAGGGAGTTGCTCACAGCCTGCGACTCGGAGACGAAGCGCTCCCGTTGCGCCTGGATGTCGTGAACCGCCTCGGCCGCGGCCTCATCGACCGCGGCGACGCGCTGCCGGAGCGCCCCGAACCGGGCGGCGCCGCTCTCCAGGTGTTCGAGCTGCCGTTCCAGCGCGGCGCCCGCGGCGGCTACGCCCCGGTCGAGCTGCTCGAACACGCGCTTCGCTTCCACGCGGAACTGCTGGAACTCGTCGATCGAGTACTCCATCTCGGCCCGCAGGCGGCGGTTCGCCCGGGCCAGGTCTTCGCGCGCCCGCGCTTCGACCTCTTCCTCGTCCCGCGGCTGGTTCAGGAGGATGCGTCCGGCCAGGCCGAGGATCGTGCTGGTCAGCGCCAGACCGAAGTTCGTGATGATGGAGCTCGTCGCCCCCTCGGTGTTGAACTGGTACAGCGAGATGGCCAGCGAGATCAGCGTGTAGAGAAAGCCCAGGTAGTAGAAGTTGTCGCCCGCGAAGTCGTACCTCGGCCGCAGGTCCGGCCACTCCACGAGCAGGCAGGCGTAGCTGCCCATCAGGACGACCGGCAGCACAACGGCCAGAAGCGGGCTGGCCGTCAACGACTTCATCAACAGGATGAGGAAACCCCCGCCGACGAAGAACGCCAGGAACAGTCCACGGCCGCTCCGCGGCTCGGCATCCATCGACCGTTGCCGCGAGTCGACGGGCATCAGTTCACGCCGTCGACGCGCACGACCCGATTCAGGGTGCCTCCCTGGTCCTCGATCCACTGCTGCCAAAAGTCGATCAGGCCGCGGGTGCCGTCCAGACGCTGGTGGGCCGTGCGCTGCACGAACAGGACCTCGACCGCGGTTCCCCGAAGGTCGGTGCGCAGCGCGCCGGCGCCGTTCGTCGCGGCGAAGGCGTCGTAGTCGACCGCCTGGCGGAAGAAGGAGAGGTTGCGCGTGTTCTGCATCAGGTCGGAAACCAGGATCAGACGCTTCGGAAGGTCCGCGTACTCGTGCCGGCCAAGAACGGAAACCGCCACGCTCTGCACGCTCTCCATGAGCGGCGAAGTCGGCGCGGCATCCCGGCCGAGCAACTCGGCGAAGAGACGATCGAGCGGCTGCTCGAACCGTTCCTCCAGGCGTCGCCGGATCAACCGCGGGTTCTCCGTCCACTCGCTGGCCTCGTCGGGATCGCCGGGATGGCAGACCGAGAGCAGCGGGGCCCCGATTTCGTCCCCCACCGGCTTCGCCTCATAGGCAAGGACCATCTCGTCCTCCCGGCTGTCCGCGACGTACTCGTCGAGGTGCGCGAGCACGTCGGCGCGGCTGATCGCGCCGACCTGGTCCGTGACATCGACCAGGATCGCGGTCAGGGCCGCGGGGCCGGCGTCGGGACAACCAGTCTCGGGGTCACGATCCGGCGGCTTCGGGGCGAACACCGTGAAGCGCGCGGCAACGACAAGCAGCACGAGTACCGTGACCGCGATACCGCCGCCGATTGCCAGATCCCGCGGCGAGAGATCACCCCGCCGCGAACGGCGGCGCCGCCGTCTACGAGCTGCCGCCATTCGTTGAAAGGGACTCCGCCGGATCGGACATCGAGCCCTCGAGGTCCAACCGCGCCCGGGTCTGTTCCCACTCCCCGTGTACGCGGCCCAGTGCCGACTCGTACTGTTCGTTCAAGGTGTCCAGATCGACGTCCTCGACCGCAACCGGCTCCCGGCCCCGCCGGTGCGGCACCGGCGGATCCATCCTCCATGGCCTGCCGTACGCCTCGGGCGTACCGCGGTCGAAACGGACCGAGCGGTTCGCCTCCCGGTACTCCTCGATCAGCATCGTCCCGAAGCGCTGCAACTGCTCGACATGGGATTCGAATGCGACCAGCAGTTTCGTCTCGCTCTCGAGCGCGCGCCGCCGCTCGACCGGCTGGCTCTTCGCCTGGTGCGCCGTGCGCCGGATCGCGTCCAGACCGTCCTCCCGGATCGTGCGCAACTGCTCCACCACGTCCTGCCAGAGGTCGTCGTAGTCGGCCCGCGCCTCCTCCATCTTGCGGTGCTTCCGGGAGTAGCCGGGATAGGAATCGCCGAACAGCTTCCGGCCGTCGAAGAAGGCGACCCCGGAGAAGAAGAAGCCGAGCACGAAGAGAAGCCACGATTCCGCGTCCTGCAGCCCGAGCGGCGAAGCCTGAAAGCGGCTCAGCGCCTCGGAGCCGATGTTCTCGATCAGATCGGCCGAGGCGTCCCGGAAGTGCGCCAGTCCCAGGTTGAGCACGAGGGCGGTCGCAAGCCATCCCAGGACCGCCAGCACTCCCACGGCCCTCAGGAGCACGTGGATGTGGCTCACGTAGCGACTGACCGGACCGAAAAACAGCGCCGGCAGCACCAGGTTGACGACGCTGAAGCCCAGCGCCAGACCCCATCCGCCCACCAGACCGCCCTCGCTGCCGACGGCCAGGAAGGCGCCGTTCAAGCCGCTCTCGATCACGAACAACAGGACGATCAGACCCACCAGCAACAGCGTCGTCCGCTGGCTCACGTAGTCCGGCTCGCGGTCCAGTCCGTTGCGGTGCTTGAAGTCGAAGAAGTCCCGCCGTTTCCGCTCGAACTCGTGCAGGCTCGCCTTGAGCGCCTGGAGCTCGCTCTGCTCGACTTCCCTGAACTCGGTCGCGGCCTTGCGAGCCGACGATTCCAGGTCGCCGGCGAGCACCGCCTGGTCGACCTGGTCCAGGTGGTTGTCGACCTGTTCGAGCTGCTCGTCGCGGATCCTCACCGCCTCGTTCTTCTTCGCCTCGATGAACTCCTCGATCTCTGTCTGCCCGGGATCGTCCGTGGCGTTCAGCGGCGGCATGCCCCGCTCTCCCGCCCGACGTCCCAGCCGTTCCGGCTCGATCTCCGCGCGCAGATCCTCGATCAGCAGTTCCGGGAAGACCTTCATCGCCGGCTGGACGGGGTCCCTACTCGGCCGGCAACGCGAACGTGAACAGCGCCCGGCCGGCGGCGAGAGTCACGTGCTGCTGTCCGCCTGCCTCGTAGCTGATCGGTGCCGCGTGGACGTCGCCGCCAAGCCGGCGGTGCCAGAGCTCGTCGCCGGTCTCGGCGTCGAGAGCGTAGAAGATGCCGGCCACGCTGCCCCCGAAGACCAGTCCGCCCTTCGTGGCGAGCAGCCCGGATCTGGACCGGGGTTGCACCCGGTACTCCCAGACGCGGTCGCCCGTCAGCGGATCGAGCGCGCGCACCGCGCTGACGTACTGGTCGGCGGGCCCGGCCGGCTTGCCGTATCCGCCGACGAAGAGCTCACCCTCCTCGTACTCCGCCTCGGCCATGTAGTAGAGCATCTCCGCGTCGTAGGCCTGGATGTAGAACAGGCCGGTGTCGGGGCTGTACGTGGGCGAGAACCAGTTCGCGGCGCCGCCGATCGTCGGCGAGACGAGGGTGCCCTCCTCGCTGGGGAGCATGTTCGGGACCCGGATCGGGCGGCCGGTGTCCTGGTCGATCCCCTCGGCCCAGGTCTGCCGGGCGAACTCGCGCGCGAACAGGAACTCGCCGGTCTCGCGGTCGAGCAGGTAGAAGAAGGCGTTCCGGTTGGCGAAGGCCATCAGCTTGTGCTGCTGGCCCTGGTACTCCGCGTCGAACAGAATCGGCACCTGGCAGGCGTCCCAGTCGTGGACGTCGTGGGGCGTGAACTGGAAGGTCCAGACGATTTCGCCAGTGTCCGGGCGGATCGCCAGCACGGAATCCGAGTGCAGGTTGTCGCCCTCGCGGACCTCACCGTTCCAGTCCGGCCCCGGATTGCCGGTGCCCCAGTAGAGGAGATCGAGTTCGGGGTCGTAGGAGCCGGTCATCCAGGTCGGCGCGCCGCCCGTCTTCCAGGAGTCGCCCTCCCAGGTCTCGTTGCCCGGTTCGCCCGGTCCCGGAATCGTGTAGGTGCGCCAGCGGAGTTCACCGGAATCCGCGTCGTAAGCGTCGAGGAAACCCCGGATGCCGTACTCGCCGCCGCCGATTCCCGTGATGACGAGATCGCCGATGATCATGGGCGCGGCCGTGATCGAGTGCCCCGTGCGCGGGGAACCCACTTCGGTGTCCCAGATCACCGCGCCGGTCTTCGCGTCCAGGGCAAGCAGGTGCGCGTCAACGGTGCCCATGTAGAGCCGGTCGCCTTGAATGGCCACGCCCCGGTTCTGCTTGCCGCAGCAGAGGGCGAGTTGATCCGGCAGCTCGTGAGCGTAGGACCAGTACCGCCGGCCGGTGCGCGCATCGAGCGCGATCACCACGTTGTCCGGTGTCGTCGCGTACATCACCTCGTCGACGACCAGCGGCGTCGTTTCAACACGTCCAAGCGTCGGCAGTTGATGAACCCAGCGGAGCTGAAGGTCCGCCGCGTTCGAGCGGTTGATCTCGTCGAGGCGGCTGAAGCGCTGGCTGTCGTACTGGCCGGAGTACATGAGCCAGTTACCCGGCTCGTCGTCCGCCGCCCGCAGTCGCTCGTAGGAGACGCCGCCCTGGGCGGACAGGCTGCCAGCCGCAAGCAGGAACGCCAAGAAAGCGACAGCGGCGAGCGGCCTCTTCGGAGCCGGCGTTGCGCGCCGGATGCCGGTACCGTGGGCCAGAAGGCCCACGCGACCGCCGGCGCACCCAGTGTTTTTCATCTTCACTCCGGTCGCAGCGAGTAGAGGTAGGCGACGAGATCGTCCAGGTCCCGGCCGCGGAAGAAGCTGCTGAGAGGCGGCATCAGGGACTCCTCCGGTTTGTCGATCGCCGCGAGGTCCGTCTTCTGGAAGGACCGGAGGTTCTCGAACTCGTCCAGGAGCTGGATCGAGTAGCGGTCCTCGTTGCGCAACACGCCCCGGACGACACCGCCGTCACTGGTCCTGACTTCGACCGTGCGGTAGTCAGCGGCCATCTCATCCGAGGGGTCGACGATGGAAGCCCGGATGTGCACCGGCGCGCGCCGCCAGCCCAGGTCGCTCAGGTCCGGACCGATGCGTCCGCCCGAGCCGTTCAGGCGGTGGCAATCGGAGCAGGAGCCGCGGCTCATGTACAGCATCCGGCCACGTCTCGGGTCGCCCGGCACTTCTTCCGCGCCCCCGCCCCGGCTGAGCGAGCGCACGTAGGACACGACCTGCCAGATTGACCTGTCCGGCTGGTAGATGCCGCCCATGCCCGTGTTCGGGATACCGGTCAGGATGTTGCGGAACAGCGCGGCATCGCTGCTCCCGTGGCGGAACAGGCCGCGCGTCAGGTCGGGGCCGTCGCCGCCGGTGCCGTCGGCGCCATGGCAGAGCGAGCAACTGCGGCGGAACACCTTGGCGCCGGCCTCGACGTCCGCTTCGGTCGTGTGCGGATTCTCCTGAATGCGTTCCTGGAGCGCCCTCGAAAGCACGTTCTGGGCGGCCAGGCCGTCGGCCCAGCAGAGGCTCGACACGAGGAGAACCGCCGCCGGAAGGAAGCCTCGCCTGCGTGTCGATCCGACCGGAAACATACCGCCGAGCGTAGCACCGGGATCTGGCCGGAAGCCGAAACCCGAAGCCACCAGCGCCGTATAGTCGGGTACTGTCGAAACCATCGCGGTCACGGAGTGCAACGCCCTGAGTTGTAAACGCATCCGGCGGCCGCCGTGTTTCCACGAACACGTTCAAACCGCTCTCAAGGACCTGGATATGAACCGGATTCCCCTGCTCCGCCACGCGCCCATGGTCGCCGCCATCGCGGTGCTCGCCATCCCCGCCGCGAGCCACGCCCTGAACCTGGAACGGCCCACCTTCGTCGACGACATCGCGCCGATCCTCCACGAGAACTGCGCTTCCTGCCACCAGCCGGAAGAGATCGCGCCGATGTCACTGCGCACCTACCGCGAGGTGCGCCCCTGGGCCCGCTCGATCGCCCGGGCGGTCGAGAACCGCGACATGCCGCCGTGGGACGCCGACCCGGGCTTCGGACCCTTCTCCAACGACATCTCCCTGAGCGACGTGGAGATCGAGGCGATCACCCGCTGGGCAAGCAGCGGCGCTCCCCGCGGCGACGGCGACGAACCCGTCTACGAGCCTCCGGCAAGCGACGGCGACTGGGCTTTCGGCGAGCCGGACTGGGTCTTCGAGTTCGACCCGTTCGAGGTCGCTGCCGACGGGCCCGACGAGTTCGCCGTGATTCCGGTCGAGACCGGCTTCGAGGAAGACCGCTGGATCAAGGCGGTCGAGGTCCAGCCCGGCGACCGTGAGGTCGTTCACCATTTCATCCTCTGGCGCGCCGCCCCGAACAGCGAGGTCCAGGACGCCTGGATCGACGCCTGGGCCGCCGGCGCGAAGCCGAACGAGTTCCCGCCGGGCACCGCCCGCCTGTTGCCCGCGGGCCAGAACCTGCTCGGCGACTTCCACTATCACCCCAACGGCACGGCCACGACCGACAAGACCCGCATCGGCATCTGGTTCGCCGAGCCCGAGGAGGTCGAGAAGGAACTGATCAACCTCTGGGTCATGAACTCCACGTTCAAGATTCCCGCCGGCGACCCGGACTACGAGGCACGCGCGAACCACGTGTTCACCGAGGACGTCGTCATCCGCTCGCTGGCTCCCCACATGCACTACCGCGGCAAGGACATGAGGTACACCGCGCACCTGCCCGATGGCGGCGAAAAGGACCTGCTCAGCGTCAGCCGATACGACTTCAACTGGCAGACGGGCTACAACTTCGTCGAGCCGGTCGCCCTGCCGGCCGGTACGCGGATCGAGGTCACCGCGCACTGGGACAACTCGGCCGACAACCCTCACAACCCCGACCCGACGATCGACGTCACCTGGGGCACCGACTCGACCGACGAGATGCTGATCGGATTCGTCGACTTCGTGGCCGCCGAGGGCGTCAGTCCCAAACCGGCCAGCCCGGTGCTCGCCAAGCTGGCCGAACTGGCCCAGACCCATCCCGGCCAAGCCTGGCGCTTCGACGTACAACGCCAGCCGGGCCAGGGGCCCGAGCCGACCGCCATGCTTCTGCCTCGCGGCGGCGTCCCGGGCGGCTGGTTCGTCCAGTTCGGCACCCTCGTCCTGCCGGCACCGATCGTCGACATCGTCTGGGACGGCAACAACGTGACAGCCACCGCGGAGACGCCCGGCAACACGATGCAGCTCAAGGGTTCCATTCAGGACGACGGCACGCTGCGGATGGACATGGGGCCGGGCGAGATGGTCGGCACGCCGGCCGAGAACGAGACCCCGGCCACTCTGCCGACAGGCTAGGAGGGGCCGGAACACGGCGGGGGCGTCCCGGCTACAATCCCAGCCACATCTCGAACAGTTCCGGAGATCACCGAATGAACCGAGCCTCCCGCCTGACGCGCCTCGCAGCCGCCTCCACGGCACTTCTCCTGCTGGCGCCGGCCATCGCCGGCGGCGTGAACGTCGACCAGCCCACGTTCGTCGACGACGTGGCGCCGATCCTCCACGCCAACTGCGTCTCCTGCCATCAGCCGGACGAGATCGGACCGATGTCGTTGCGGACCTACCGCGAGGCGCGGCCGTGGGCGCGCTCCATTGCCCGCGCGGTTGAGAACCGGGACATGCCGCCCTGGGACGCCGACCCGGGCTACGGACCTTGGGCGAACGACATCAGCCTGAGCGACGACGAGATCGCGGCGATCACCCGCTGGGCGGCGAACGGCGCGCCCCGAGGCGAAGGCGACGAGCCCGTCTACGAGAAGCCGAAGAAGGCCAGCGAGTGGACGTTCGGCGAGCCGGACTGGGTGTACGAGTTCGATCCCCACGAAGTCGCCGCCGACGGACCGGACGAGTTCCTCGACATCCCGATCAAGACCGGGTTCGAGGAGGATCGCTGGATTCGCGCAATCGAGGTCCAGGCCGGCGATCGCTCGGTGCTTCACCACTTCATCCTGTGGCGCGGTGACGACGACGACCCCGACCAGGAAGGCTGGGTCGGCGCCTGGGCCGCCGGCTTCGCGCCGCAGCACTTCCCGCCGGGCACCGGCCGCCTGCTTCCCAAGGGACAGAATCTGCTCGGCGACTTTCACTACCACCCGAACGGCGAGGCCGCGACCGACCGGACTCGCGTCGCCCTCTGGTTCGCCGAGCCCGAGGAGGTCGAGAGGGAGCTGGTCAACCTCTGGATCCTGAACACCACGTTCCACATCCCCGCCGGTGAAGCGGACTACCGGGCGCAGGCGACCCACGTCTTCGACGAGGACGTCGTGATCCGCTCGTTCACGCCCCACATGCACTACCGCGGCAAGTCGATGACCTACACCGCCTTCCTGCCCGACGGCGAGCAGCGGGAGTTGCTGAGCGTCAGTCGCTACGACTTCAACTGGCAGACGTCCTACGACCTGGCCGAACCGCTCCGGTTGCCGGCCGGGACCCGGATCGAAGTCTCGGCTGCGTTCGACAACTCGGCCGACAACCCCCACAACCCGGACCCGACGGTCGACGTCACCTGGGGCGCCGAGTCGACGGACGAGATGCTGATCGGCTTCATCGACTATGTCGCCGCCGACAGCGCCGCCGCCAAGGCAGCGACCCCGGCGGGTCCCGCCGGCCAGTGAACCCTGGTGGCGCGTCCGCGCGTCACCAGCGTCACGGTCCGAGCGCCCGTCCGCGGGCGGTCGGACGTCACCACTCGCCGGCCGTCGTCGTCGCATCTCTGACTCTCGCGGCGATGGCGCTCGGCTGCGCCGGCAACGGGGAGTCGCCATCAGGCGAGGATGCCGGCGCTTCGCCGGCGGCGGCGGAGCCCGAGTTCACGGCGCCGATCGTCTTTCAGCGCTTCGCGAACACAGGCGCCACGCCCACGATCCCCGGCTTCTACGGCGGCGCCGACATCTGGATCATGGAGGGGGACGGCAGCGGCGTGCGCCTGGTGCGCAAGGGCGTTCCCCAGCACCTGGACCACCCCTCCCTGACCTTCGACCTCAGGAGCGTGGTCTACGCCGAGTTCACCGACGCCGAAGCTGGCGTCGAGGCCGGCGCCCGGATCTTCCGCGAAGACCTCGCGACCGGCGAGCGCGAGGTGCTACGCGAAGTCGAAGGCTGCGCCGTGCACCACGCCAGCATCTCGCCGATCACCCGGCAGCTCGTCTACGCCCGGAACTGTCCTGAGGGCGATGGCTTCAACAAGGGCCTGATCCTCGAGCTGAGCGACCGCCGCCAGATCGACGCCTCGAACACGACGACGCTCGCGGTTGGCAACGGTGTCGGCCTCGGACGGGCCGTCCTGTTCCAGGCCGAAGACGAGCCCGAGAACGGCGAACGGCGAATGGAGATCGCGATCATCCGCTTCGACGGCTACGGCCAGGGTACGTACACCGCGCTCACCGACCGGGATCATCGGCATCGCCGGCCCGCCGTCTCACCCGACGGCCAGACGATCGCCTGGCAGACGAACCGAACGGGCCCGACGGACGACATCTTCCTGGCCGACATCGACGGCTCGAACCAGCGCCGCCTGACCGTGTCCGACGCGAACGACGGCCACCCCTGGTTCTCCCGCGACGGCCGCTGGATCGTCTTCGAATCGGACCGCTCCGGGAACTGGGAGATCTGGAAGATCGAGATCGAAACCGGCGAGGTCGTCCAACTGACGAACGACCCGGCCTACGTCAGCACGCGGCCGCGTTGGTAGTGCTGGTTCCGCCGCAGGGGCAGAAACCCCAGCACCGCGGGAGGCTGGGACGGTAGGAGGTCCGGGCGCGCTATCTCAGGCGGCCGACTCGCGGCGAGCCAACGCAAGATCATAGGCGGCTTGGCGGCGCATCCAGAACTCGGCGTTCGACCAGCCGCAACGCTCGAACGACAGCGCGTGCGCGGCGGTGATGCCCGTCTGGCCCGCGAGCAGGCGATGGAGCGTCGCGCGCGAAATGGCAAGCCTCTCCGCCGCGCCCGTTACGGTGAGGCCCTCGCCGGCGATGCACTCGCGCAGCGTCTCCCCCGGATGGGCCGGATCAACCATCGTTGTCACGAGCCCGCGCTCTCCAGATCGGAGAGAATGCGCCGTAACTTGCTCGCCATTGCCGCCGGAATCCCGCGACGCGAGCCCGTCAGAGCAAACTGGCGCAGGCCCTTGTGCCGAATCTCCACCGTCGCAAGTGTCTCACATCCTGCGACAATTCGCAGCCGGACCGCGAACCACTCCCTGATGTCATGATGCGCTGCGTGCGCGTTACTGTGACTATAGACGGCGACGTGCTGGCCGCGGCCAAGGCGCTGGCTTCACGGAGGGGCAGCAGCCTGGGCAGCGCCCTGTCGGAACTCGCTCGGCGCGGCTACAGCAACCTCACTCCCGTCCGAAAGGGCGGAGACGACACGGTCTTCGCCGTCCGTGCCGACGCGGAGGCCATCACCAGCGAGGACGTAGACAGAGCACTGGCCGACTGGCCGTGACCTTGCAGGGCCAGGCATGCATGCTCGTTTGCCCACCGTCTCCAACCACTCGGAGCCCGCCGTCAAATCGCGGCTGGTGGCTTCGATCGCCAGGCCCACTTCTGGAGCCCCAGGTTCCCAGTCTTCACCGGGAAGTCCTTTCGGCTGTCACGGCAGCGATACGGCAGCGGCTTCCGGGCGGGGCGCTCCTGAACGTTGTGCGAGTCGCACTCGGGACACGTGACGCTCTCGGGCCATCGACCCTATGCGAACCACTGCTCCGCCATGGGGGAACTCAGAGGGCTTCCCAGACCGTTATCGGGTCGCCGCCTCTGGCGTAGTGGCCGACGGGCAGGACGGCCCCCTCGAAGCCCTTGCGGTCGCAAAGGAACACGAATCTGTACTCGTTCTCCGGCCTAAAGGCCCGGCCCTTGATGAAGGTCGCTTCAACGGAAGGGCTCGCCCCGCCATGGGATTGAAGGACGTGGGTCGTGTGCAGTTCGCTGTCGCGCCCCTCATAGTCGAAGTAACGAACCTTGCCGTGGACCACCGTCACCCTCTCAAGGCCAAGTTCCACTGCGAGCGAGTGACCTACCATCGCGGCAAAGTCCATCACGTCCAGTAGTAGACGTGAGGCCACGGGATCCTTCTTGCTTCCGAACACGCCCAGATCAACGCTTGGCTCCACGTCGCGCTCCATGGTCATGCAGTAGATGAACCCCGGCGAGTACCGCCAAGCGGTCTCCTGAACTCCTTCCAGGTCCCTCCATCCGTCCGGGAACTTGACCCGGACCCGGAGGTGCTTTGACGGATGAGTCGAGTCGTGCTGGTCCCCTTCCGGGTCCTGCCGAAACAAGCTCGCATCACTCAAGAAGACCTGCCCGGTGGTTCGAGGGCAGTGCTTCCGCTCAGTCACCTTTACCAGACGGACAGGCCCTTCCATCCGTCTCTGATGCACCTCTACGACTGGACCGTCTTTCCCATCCGAGTAGAAGCGGCTATCCGCGATGTCGGCAAGAACCAGTTCTTGAGTCACTACGCCCTCACCATCCCCGGTCTAGTCCAGGCTGGCGCAGCACATACGCCGGGAGCGTGTGCAGAGGCAAGGGGCCTGCTGGACACTCACCAGCGGTCGACTGCGTCGTCCTCCCCGAGACAGCGCGCGCACCATGGCTCCCCATCATCGAAGTCCATCCGGTCGCACTTCTCCACTTGGCAGACCTGGCGCGGGACGGTAGATGGCCCCATCGCTGTCAACCGTCCTGGACCTCCCAATACACGACTTCATCCGATCTCTGTCTGCTGCGGCTTCTCGGTCAGGTCGTAAACGCGAGAACCACGACAGGTCTTCATGACGTCGATGGAGTCCTGACAGTCCTTCCTCGTCTCGTAGCTCTTGTTGGATGCACCGACTATCTGTCTGGTTCCGGCAACACGAAAGCGCCATCTCCACTCGTCTGCTTCATCTTTGTAGATCTCGAAGTACGTGTCGTCGGCCATATCAGTTCACTCCTGGAAGCACCTACCCAGCCTTGGGGACGTTCCTTTCCGTGACGCACTCACGGGCGCCCGCCTGGAACCGACCCTTCTCCGGGATCTGGCCGCTACTTCACCCGCGACAGCAGCCACCACTTCATCGTCGTGGAGACGAGGTCGGCCGCATCCTCCTGCACGAAGTGGTTGGCGCCCGGCACGGTGACGAGGGTCAGATCGCTGTCCAGCCAGTCCCAGGTGTTGTTCAGGCCGTCGGAGTGCAGCGCCGTGTCGTCCAGGCCGTGGAACTGGAGCACCGGCATGCCGAGGCGGGGCGTTTCCTGGCCCTCCGCCTGACCGATGCCGCCACCGCCTTCACGCGGGTAGTTCCGCTTGTAGTAGGCCAGCATCGCGTCGAAGTCGGAGCGCTCGAACGCCGCCTGGTAGTGCTTCCTCGCGTCCTCGTCGCGCACCCAGCCGGAGAGCGTCTGCGGCGTCATCGGCATGCCGAAGAAGATGTCCGGGTCGCTGGGGCTGCCCTCCTGGAACTTGCGGGCGTAGCCGCTGTTCTGCTGCTGCTCGGCGTTGTTCGCGAGTTCCCGGGCCATGCCGTTCGGATGCGGCAGATTCAGGATGATCAGCCGCTCGGTCATCTGCGGCACGTGGAACGCGAACTGCCAGGCGACCGCGCCGCCCCAGTCATGGCCCACGATCGTCGCCCTGTCGCGGCCGAGGTGACGGATCACGGCCGCCACGTCGCCGACCAGGTAGCGCATGTCGTAGTTCTCGTCGCCCTCGGGCTGGTCACTCTTGTTGTAGCCGCGCTGGTCGATCGCGACGACCTGGAAGTCGCTCGACAGCTCCTCCATCTGGTGCCGCCACGAGTACCAGAAGTCCGGGAAGCCGTGGATCATCACGACCAGCGGGCCTTCGCCGATCGAAGCAAAGTGGATCTTGACGCCGTTCGAGTCGGCGTAGCCGTGCTCCACCCGATCCATCAGGTCACTGCCCATCGCCGCTCCCCCTACCGATGCCAACAGGAAGGCGCAGGCGGCAAGAACACCAAGACGCCGTCGGTTCGTCCATTCGCCAAGTCGCAACATCTTCGTTCTCCTTCGTTGCTCGGTGCCGGGAAAGTGCCCGAGGGATTGTACGCGCCGAAACTCAGCCTGTTTCTCCCGGCAGCGCAAAGGCGATCAACTCCGACGGCACGCCGCTGCCGCCCACCGCGAGGACCACGTACTGGCGGCCTCCATGCAGGTAGGTCATGGGCGACCCGCCGACGCCGGTTTCAATCTCTACCGACCAGACCGTCTCGCCGGTCGTCTTGTCCATGGCGGAGAAGGTCGACGGCTCGAAACGCCAGTCGCGGCTCGCCGCGATCTCGGCAAGTATCGCCGCCTGCTCCTCGTCCGCCACGGCCAGTTCCTCGAGCGCCGACGATTCGAGATCCATCGATTCGCTCTCCATCTCGGCGTCCGGGTGAACCGCGGCCTCCAGTCCCACGAACAGCAGCTCCGGCGTCAGCAGCACGTGGGCGCGCGAGCCCGAGCCCATCGGCTCCAGGTCCAGATCGCGGATCGCCGGATGTCCGGTCGGCCCCTGTCCCAGCGGCCGCACCCACTCGATCTCGCCGCGGTTCAGGTCGTACGCCGTCATCCGGCTGTAGGGCGGCTTGACGATCGGCAGTCCGAAGGGACCGGGCGGGCTGATCTGGATGGAACCGATGTAGTCGAAGGACGACCGGTTCGGATCCGGCTTCTTGACCGTCAGCACCACCGGCCGGTTGAACGATGGCACGTAGAGCCAGCCGGTCTCCGGGTCGAAGGCGCCGCCGGGCCAGCTCGCGCCGCCGCCCCAGCCGGGCACCTGCCAGGTACCCCGCAGCGAAGGAGGCGTGTAGAGCGGACCGTAGTCGTACTGCGCCAGGATCTCCTTCGCCCGTTCCAGGATCTCCGGCGTGAGATCGAGCAACTGGCCCTCGTGCATGCCCTGGCGCTCGTACGCCGGCGGCTTGGTCGGAAACGGCTGGTTCGCCGCCGACCGCTCGCCGGGAACGGTGCTCCGCGGCACCGGCCGGTTCTCGATCGGCCACACTGGCTCGCCGCTGTCCGCATCGAAGACGTAGACGAAGCCCTGCTTGCTGAGCTGCGCGGCGACCTTGAGTTCCCGGCCGTCGACCTCGATTTCGCCGAGGATGGGCGGGGTCACCAGGTCGTAGTCCCAGAGGCCGTGACGGATCGCCTGGAAGTGCCACTTGCGCTCGCCGGTCCCGCAGTCGAGCGCCACCAGGCTCTCCGCGAACAGATTGTCGCCCAGCCGGTGGCCGCCGTACCAGTCGTTGGTCGGCGTGCCGAACGGCAGGTAGACGAGCCCGAGATCCTCGTCCGCGGTGATCAGCGTCCACACGTTGGCGTTGCCCGTGTACTGCCAGGAGTCGTTCTCCCAGGTGGCGTGCCCGAACTCGCCCGGCTGCGGAATCGAGTGGAAGGTCCAGCGCAGCTCGCCGGTCACCGGATCGAAGCCGCGGACGTCGCCGGGCGGCGCGTCGGGGTGGTTCGGGGCGTCCGAGATCGAGGCGCCCACGATCACCGTGTCGCGGCAGACCATGACCGGTGAACTGACGGCGTAGGCGCGGCGCCGCCTGACCTCGCGGCGCAGACCCTCGGTCAGGTCGACCGCTCCGCCGTCGCCAAAGCTGCCGACCGGTTCGCCGGTGAACGGGTCGACCGCCAGGAGCCGGGCGTCGCCGGTGCCGTAGAAGAGCCGCGCCGGCACCGCCTCGGCGCCATCGCCGGCTGGCCTGCCTGCCCAGTAGCTGGCACCCCGATGAACGAAGCCGAGGTTCGTGGGACGGCCGGCGTCGTAGGCCTCCGGATCGTAGACCCACTCCGTCTCGCCAGTCGCCGGATCGAGAGCGGCGACCTGGCTCAGACCGGTGGTCGCGTAGAGGCGGTCGCCGATCTTGATCGGCGTGACCTGGTGGCCGCCGGGCTGCATCCGGCGGCTGCGCAAGCGGCGATCCTCCGCCACCCGATCATTGTCGGGCGACGACCAGCGCCAGGCGATCTCGAGCTCGCCGACGTTGCCCGCGTCGATCTGGTCGAGCGGCGAGTAGCGCTGCCCGCCCTTGTCGCCGGTGGTCACCGGCCACTCGCTGACCTGGGCCGTGATCGCAACGGGGGCAACGACAAGGCAGAGGGTCGTTGCCAGGACTCCCAGCCGCGTTCCCCGGTTCATTCGACTCTTCCCCCTTAGGTCGCTCACGCGTTGACGTCGATGACCACCCTGCCGCGCGTCCGGCCCGCCAGGATCGACGCCGCCAGTTCCTCGATCCGGCTCATCGGCTCGACCGTCGTCATCTCGGACAGCAGGTCGGCCGGAAGCTCCGCGGCCAGCCGGCGCCAGGCCTCCCGCCGCCGCTCCATGGACGCCATCACGGAGTCGACGCCCGCGAGCACCACGCCGCGCAGGATGAAGGGATAGACGCTCGACGGCAGATCCATGCCGCCAGCGAGTCCGCAGGCGGCCACGCAGCCGCCGTAGCGGGTCTGTGCGATCAGGTTCGCAAGCGTCGCCGAGCCGACGACGTCGACCGCGCCGGCCCAGCTCTCCCGGCCGATCGGCCGCGGCTTCGCCGCCAGCGTGTCGCGGGCGATGAAGTCGGCGGCGCCCAGACGGCTCAGGTAGTCATGTTCCGCCTCGCGTCCGGTGGAGGCAATCACCCGGTAGCCGGCCCGCGCCAGCAGCGCCACGGCCACCGAGCCCACGCCCCCAGCGGCGCCGGTCACGACGACATCGCCGCTCTCCGGCGTCACACCGTGATCCTGCAGCGCCATCACGCACAACATCGCCGTGTACCCGGCAGTGCCGATCGCCATCGCGTGCAGGTTGGTGAAGGCCTCCGGCACCGGAACGAGCCACTCCGGCTTCATCCGCGCCTTCTGCGAGTAACCGCCCCAGTGGCTCTCGCTCAGCCCGTAGCCGTTGACCAGCACGCGGTCGCCGGGGGAGAAAGAGTCCGAAGCGGACTCCGCCACCGTCCCGGCCAGGTCGACGCCGCAGACCATCGGCACCGAACGGCAGATCGGCGCCGCGCCGGTGATCGCCAGACCGTCCTTGTAGTTCAGGGTGGAGTACTCGACATCGACCAGCACGTCGTGTTCGGGCAAGTCGCCCAGCGCCAGGTCACGCAGGCCGGCGGTGTGCTGATCGTTGACCTTGTCGACGACGACCGCTCGAAAGGTGTCGCTCATTCCATGCTGCTCCCAGTGGGTTCCGATTCGCGGCAGGTTCTATCATTCCGGTATGAGCCACACGACTTCTTCAAGCATGCTTCGCATGACGCCGCTTCGCCTGTTCGCCTTCGCCTTCCTCCTCACGGCACTTGCCGCCGACCCCGCCGCCGCCAACGAACGGGCGCGGATGACGCCGGCGGACGCGGACCCGGCCACCACCTGGCCGCAGTGGCGCGGTCCCAGCGGCCAGGGCGAAGTTGCGGGCAGCGGCTACGTCGACCGTTGGGGCCCGGAGGAGAACGTACGCTGGAAGGTCCCGGTTCCCGGCAGGGGCAACTCCTCGCCGATCGTCTGGGGCGACCGTATTCTCCTGACGACCGCCGAGGCGGCCGGCGCCAAACGCTCCGTGCTCGCCTTCGACCGGGCGACCGGGAAGCGGCTCTGGACCACCGCGGCGCCCGCGGCCAATCCCGAGCGCGCCTACCCGAAGAACGGCCACGCTTCCTCGACCCCGACCACCGACGGCGAGCGCGTCTACGCCTACCTCGGCAACCACGGCCTGCTGGCGCTCGACATGGACGGCGAGATCGTCTGGCACAAGTCCTTCGGCGAGTTGAACGCCTTCCACGGCACCGCCTCGTCGCCGCTTCTGCTCGGCGAGCGGCTGATCATCGTGCAGGAGCAGCAGCGCGCCGCCTCCTTCATCGCGGCGTTCGACCGCCGCACCGGCGAGGAACTCTGGCGCACGGAGCGGGACACCCGGGTCGGCTGGAGTTCTCCGGCCGCAATCTCGGTCACGACCGACGACGGCGAGGAGCGCGACGAGATCATCGTCAACAGCCAGCACCACGTGATCGCCTACGCGCCGGAAGACGGCCGCGAACTGTGGCGCGCCGGCGGCACGACCTTCGAGGTCATCCCCAGCCCCGTGGTCGGCCACGACCTGCTGTTCAGCACCTCCGGCCGCGCCGGCCCCACCCTGGCGATCCGTCCCGGCGGCAACGGCGACGTGACGGACAGCCGCATCGTCTGGACCGCGGCCAAGGGCTCGCCCTTCGTCGTCGCGCCGATGCTGGTCGGCGAGTACCTCTACATGGTCAACGACATGGTCAGCGTGATCACGGTCTACGAGGCGAAGAGCGGCGAAGTCGTGTGGCAGGAACGCCTGGGCGAGCGGATGCGCGAGGGCTTCTCCGCCGCGCCGGTCGCCTTCGGCGGCAAGATCTTCTTCACCAACGACAACGGCGAGACCTTCGTGATCAAGGAAGGGCCCGACTTCGAACTCCTCCACGTCAACCGGATCGGCGAACGGACGATCGCCTCGCCGGCCCTGGTCGGCGGCGTCTGGTACATCCGCACCGACGGGCACCTGTGGGCGATCGCTGGCGATGGATAGGCCTCCAAGCCCCGAACCTACGATTCCGGAGTCGCGACGACGCTTTGCCACGTTGCCGAGAGCCGTGCGCTTCATGCTCTCGGCAACTGTCTTCTTCGCCTGCGCCGCCGACGTCAAGGCGGATGAGTTGTTGCAGCTCCCGAAAGGTCGGATCGTCGGCGGCAGCGTTCGGGACAACGGAACCGGGATGATTGCAGTCGCTCAGGGCCACGGCCGGGAGGAGGGAACGACCTTCCTGGTCTACTTGAACAGACTGACCTCGCGCACAGCTACCGTGCCCTCGGACAACGCGATGGCACTTCGTTTTCTCGCCGACGGACGGTTCGTTCTGACCAACTGCGTCCCCCTGTCCGAAGGCGACAATCACTGTGACAGGGCCTACCAAGTCTACGGACTGGACGAAGCCGGTACTCCGCAGCTCGACTGGGAGTGGGATCCGAGGAACATGCCCAGAGGATGGGGCGGTGCCTCGTCGAGCATTTCCCAGGATGGAACGGCTTGGATCGCGATGACCGGTGGTTTGAAGCAGCGCCGATTCGCTTCAGGCAGATCCTCGTCTCCCGGAATCACCCAAACCGAGATCGTTCGATTCGAAAGTGCCGACGCGGGGATGCCCGAGATGGGCCTTCCTCCGGTGTCCTACCTCGACTCCGACGGTGGAGTGGCACTGACACCGTGGAGCGGCAGGCCCCAGATTCTCCACCTCACCGGATCCGTTGTGGAGTCTGTGCCACTCTTGCTGGTGCCCCCTGGGAGGATGACTGCCTTCGTCTGGCAGGAGGAAGAACGAATCCTCTGGTCGGTAACTCTGGACGCAGGCTTCCTGGGAGCGGGGCACAGCAACGCTCGTCTAGTCGAACTCAAGTTGGTGCCGTAGACCGTCGAAGTAGTCCCAGAAGGTGGCGTTCTCTAGATGCTCGCACCGGGAGGCCCGAGTGACGCCAGCGGGCCTTTCCGATCGAATCGTCCCTACCTGGGGAAGATGGAGGGCGGTCACACCCAAACGCGGCAACGGGCGCCAAGTGCCGCTGCGGCAAGTCGGCTCAGGGGAGCAGCTTGACCAGCGCCACCGTCATCCCAACGATGCCGGCCGCCATGATCCACAGATGCCGGTAGATGTCTCCGCGCAGGGACTGGACTTCGGTACGGACCGTCTGGATCTCGGCCCGCAGGTCCGCCTTCGCGACCCGCAGGTCCGCCTTGGTCACGAGATCGCCGTCGACCACCAGTTTCATCGTCTGCAGTACGGCCTCCGCCTGAGCCTCCGTGAAGCCCGCTTTCCGGAACGCTCGTGCCGCCTGCAGGGTGTCGATCACGGAGTCATCGTACCCACGGTTGGAGGAGGCGCCAAACTCGTACATGTTCCTTTGACACAGACAACAGCGGAGCCTTGCTGCAGGACGGCGCCGGCTAGTGCTGGAGTTGCCTATGCACCCGCGCCACCTCGACCATGTAGCCGCGGTTGGGTAGCGACGCGGCGCGCTCGATCGCCGCCTCGGCTTTCTCTTCCTCGCCCACGAGTTCGTAGTAGAGGCCCAGGTACAGATCGGCGTAGAAGCGCGCGCCGGAACCTTCTTCCTGCACGGCCACCTCGACTTCCTCGACACTGCCCTCGCCCCGGAACAGGGCGTCGATCTCCTTCATCGGCCGGCGAGCATCCGGGCCGACCGGCAGCATCGCCTCCTGTGCCGCCTCCAGGCCGTCCTCGGTCGCGACACAAAGGAGGTGCCACACCGCGTTCTCCACGTCGTTCGGGTTGACCAGCCGGTGGCGCTCGAACTGGCCGCGGCAGTCGGCAAAACGACCGGCGTAGTAGTACGAGATGCCGCGCTGCCACAGGTACGGATCCTGCGACGGATCGAGTGCGACGACGCGGTCGAAGTCCTCGATCGAGTCGTCGATCCGGCCGTCCTTGAACCGTGCCGATCCGCGCAGCAGATACAGCTGCCAGTCGCCCGGATCGGCCTCGATCGCGCGGTCGTAGCCGGCGATGGCCGCCTCGTAGTCGCCGCGGGACTCGTGAAGGCTTGCCTGCCGGAGCAGCATCGCCGCGCTGGGCTCGTCCCGGTCTTGCTGTGCTTGTTGCGCTGAACTGGTGTTCGTGGCAGCGCTGAGGCACAGCGCGGCCAAAGCTCCAGCGATGAACCGTGCAGCCGGGATCTTCATCAACGGGACTCTACCGGGGCGAGGTCCCAAGGGCGGCATCGCCTCGCCGCTTCGCGGCATCGGCCCGGATGCCGGCCAGAAGGCCGGCGCACCCAGTGTTTCGGGCTACACTTCGCGCGTTTCGGTCATAGGCGCATCAAGACAGGACGACGATAGGGAAGGGAATCCACCATGGGTCTGCTCGACGGCAAGGTTGCACTCGTTACAGGCGCTGGGGGCGGCCTCGGCCGCACTCACGCGTTGCTCCTGGCGCAGGAAGGCGCTGCGGTCGTGGTCAACGATCTGGGCGGAGCGCGGGACGGCACCGGCGCCGGCACCGCCATGGCCGACCAGGTAGCCCAGGAGATCCGCGACGCGGGCGGTCAAGCGGTCGCGGACTACGGCTCGGTCTCGGACGGCGATGCCGCCCGGGCGATGGTCCAGCGCGCCGTGGACGAGTTCGGCAAGCTCGACATCGCGATCAACAACGCCGGCATCCTGCGCGACAAGTCGTTCAAGAACATGACGGACGAGCTGTGGGACATCGTCCTCGACGTGCACCTGCGCGGCACCTACCTCGTGACCAAGGCTGCCTACGACCAGATGATCGAGCAGGAGTCCGGCGGCCGGATCATCATGACGAGTTCGACCTCCGGCCTGCTCGGCAACTTCGGACAGACGAACTACGGCGCCGCCAAGGCCGGGATGGCCGGGTTCATGCGCTGTCTCGCGCTCGAGGGCACCAAGTACGGCGTCACGGTGAATCTTCTCGCTCCCGCGGCCTGGTCCCGCCTGACCGAGGACATCATGCCGGCAACCACCGCCGAGCCGCTGGCGCCCGAGAAGGTGTCGCCGGCCGTCGTCTGGCTGTGCAGCGAGGACGCGGCGGACATCACCGGCCGGATCTTCGCGGTCGGCGGGAACAAGGTGTCGCTCCTGGCCTGGCAGGCGCTCGAGATCGCCAGCCGGCCGAACGACCAGGATCCGTGGGATGTCGCCGCCATCGGCGAGAAGATCCGCGCCGCATCCGCCAGCTTTCCCAAGCCGGTCCACTTCAGCGATCTGATGTAGCCAGACCGTCCGCCGAACGGCGGTCGTCCTCGAACCTGCGTCCCGGCACGCAACGTTCGCTGCCGGTTTTGCGTAGAATGTTGACTAATGTGACTGTTATGGTCATGAATACGACGAGCAGTACGGCGATGGGGCTGAACGCCTCGCCCACAGGACCTGACGAGAACACGCCATGAGCCAGCAAACCGCGAATGGAACCGCCTCCTGGAAGGCCCGACTCGAGCGCTGGATTCCACCCCACCTCGACGAACAGATCGAGATCTACGAAACCCAGCTCGAGCAGAAGCGCCAGGGCAAGATCGACGACAAGGTGTTCGCCGAGACGCGCCTCCGCCGCGGCGTCTATGGCCAGCGCTACGACAACGGCCAGCGCCACGACGGCACGGCCAGCCGGGCTCTCGAGTATCCGTGCGGCGACCTGACGAAGGGTCCGAACACGGTCTGGGACGCCCCCGGAATGCTGCGGATCAAGATCCCGTTCGGCGCGATGAACGGGGAGCAGATGGAGGTCCTCGCCGACCTCGCCGAAGAGTACTCGGACGGGATCGCGCACGTCACGACACGCCAGGACATCCAGCTCCACTTCATCCACATCGACGACACGCCGGATCTGATGCGGCGTCTGGCCGCTGTCGACATCACGACCCAGGAGGCCTGCGGCAACTCCGTGCGCAACGTGACGGCCTGCCCAATGGCCGGCGTCTGCCGGGACGAACCGTTCGACGTCTCGCCCTACGCCCACGCGCTGACCCACTTCCTGCTCGGGCACAAGGACGCGCAGGACTTCGGCCGCAAGTTCAAGATCGCCTTCTCCGGCTGCGAGCAGCATGCGTGCGGACTCGCCAACATGCACGACCTCGGCGTCGTCGCCCAGGTCCGAAAGGCGGGCAACGGCACCAGCAGCGGCACGGAACGCGGCTTCCGGGTCTACGTCGGCGGAGGCCTGGGAGCCGTGCCGCACCAGGCGAAGGTGCTGCGCGAGTTCGTGCGCGAGGACGAACTCCTGCCCCTGGCCCAGGCCGTCTGCCGCGTCTTCGGGCGGCTCGGCGAGAAGCGGAACCGGGCGCGGGCCCGGGTCAAGTTCCTGGTCGCCAAGCTGGGTATCGAGGAGTTCACCCGCCTGGTTGACGAGGAACTCGCGGTCCTGCCTGCCGACGATCGCTGGACCGCCTACCTGGACGACCTCTCGGTCACGGACGAGGCGCCGACGCGGCCGGCGGCAACGCTGGAGCCGGGGCCGCGGCCGGAGGGCTTCGCGGAGTGGCTCGGTTCGAACGTCCAGCGGCAGAGGCAGCCGGGCTATGTCACCGTCGCCGTGAATCTGCCCCTGGGCGACCTCACCTCGACCCAGTTGCGGGATCTCGCCGATACGGCGCGGCGCTACAACGGCGGTCTGGTCCGCAACACGGTCGAGCAGAACATCGTGCTCCGCAACATCGGCGAAGCCGACCTGCCCGCGCTCTACGTGGAACTCCGCGCCGCCGGCCTCGGAGCCCCGGGCGCTTCCTCCCTCGTCGACGTCACCGCCTGCCCCGGCACCGACACGTGCAAGCTCGGGATCTCGGCGTCACGAGGACTCGCCGGCGAACTGCGCAAGCGCATCGCCACCTCCATCAGGACCACCGGCGTGCTCGCTGACGAGGCCGTCAAGGATCTCCGGATCAAGGTGTCCGGCTGTTTCAACTCGTGCGGGCAGCACCACGTCGCGGACATCGGCTTCTACGGCGTCAGCCGCAAGAGCGACGGCCGCACCGTGCCGCACTTCCAGGTCATCCTTGGTGGCCAGTGGACCGAGAACGCGGGCTCGTACGGGCTGGCCGTGGTCGCCGTGCCGGCCAAGCGCATTCCGGAAGCGGTCGAACGGATTGCCGGCCTGTACGTCGCCGAACGGGAGAAGGGCGAGACGTTCCAGAGCTTCATCGCCCGGGTCGGCAAGGCCCGCGTCCGGCAACTGCTCGACGATCTCACGAAGTTGCCGATGTACCTCGAGGACCGCAACCTCTACTCCGACTGGGGCGACCCCCGCGAGTACACGATCGGCGACCTCGGCGTGGGCGAGTGCGCCGGCGAAGTCGTGACCGCGGTCGAGTTCGGCCTTTCGGCCGCCGAGCGCGAGGTCTTCCAGGGCCTGCTCGAACTGGACCGCGGTGAAGCTGAAGGAGCAGCGGCGAAGGCCTACACGGCCATGCTGCAGGCGGCGCGCGCGCTGATCACGACCGAGAACATCGACATCGGAACCGCGCCGCAAGAGATCGTCGACGAGTTCCGCACGCGCTTCTACGACAGTGAACTGTTCTTCGACCCGTACGCTGGCGCCAAGTTCGCCAACTACCTGTTCCGCGTCCACGGCGACCCCGAAACTGCATCGGGCGAGGAGGCTCACCGGCGGATCGAGGAGGCCCAGTTGTTCATCGAGGCGGCGCACGCCTGCAACCAGCGGATCTCCCAGGCCCAGGTCGCGGATCCCCTGAGGCGAGCGGTATGAGCACCGCTTCCACATCCGGGCCGGGGCTGGACGACCTGGTCAAACTGGAGCTGAAGGTCCTGGCCAAGGACGAGTCCGCGGCGGCGGCCGAAGAGTTCATCCCGGTCTTCCACCGGTGGATCACGGAGCGGGTCCTGCCCGAGCTGCTGATCGATGTCGCCGACTACAGCCACGTCCACGAAGGCCCGGGCGTTCTCCTCGTGGGCCACGACGCGATCTATGCCTACGACCAGAGTCGCGGTGAACCGGGCCTGCTCTACAGCCGCCGCCGCGAGACTGCCCCGGAGAGCGCGGGCATCGCCACCCTGGACCAGCGGCTCGACTCGCTGCTTCGCTGTGCTTTCCGGGCCTGCGATCAGATCGAAGCCGAGCCCCAACTGGCGGGGCGGGTGACGTTCGATCGCCGCCGGATCGAGTTGCGCGTGAACGACCGGCTCTTCGCCGCCGACGACGACATGGTTGCCGCCCTCGAGTCCGCCTTCTCGCGGGCGCTGGCCGCCAGCGACATCGGCAACGGCGACGGGCCGGTGACGCTGGAGCGAATCGGCGAGGCGCGCGAGCGTCTGACGTTCAGGACCGCCTGACCGCGGTCGGCGTCTGCGCCCGCGCCACGAACTCGCGCAGTTCCGGCTTCAGCTCCAGCGCCGCGGCAGCTTCGCGCCCGGCATCGGACATCTTGGGCCACGTCCTGGCCAGAACGTCGACGGTCTTGTCAGCGCCCAGACGGTTCGCCAACGCCTCCAGGTCGTGCTCCAGGAACACCAGGCAGGCCGCGTCTTCCAACGTCTGCGCCTCGGCCCGCGAACTCCGGCCTACCCGCTTCAGCACGAGGTTCTGCACCCGCTCGATCTTCTCCCGCCGGTACCCGGCGTCGCGCAGCACGGCACCCGCCAGTCGCGCATGTTCGAGTGCGGCGGCTCGACGCCACGCCAGATAACCCTTGCGCCCGGCCGGATAGTCGTTCCGGGGCAGTGCGAACCGGCGCAGGTGCTGGCAGTGCGCGGCCAGGAGGAGAATCTCGCCGGCCTCCGGATCGAGGCGCTCCACCCAGGCGGCCATCCGCCGCGAGTACACGAACTCCCGCGGCAACTCCTCGCCGTCCACCGTTTCCGTCGCCGGGTCCTCCCGGTGAAACAGATCGAAACCGGCCACCGCGTTCTCGAAACGCGGCATCAACTGGAAACTCTTCACGCCCAGAAGACCAGCCCGACGACCAGAAATCTACTCGCCCGCCAACTCGCGTTCGACGACCAGCTTCTCCTCGGCGTTCCTCTGCAGTTCGGCGAGCCAGGACACGTAGCCCTCGGGGTCGACGAACGGGTGGGGGTCGCCCTCAGCACGCGACGCCAACTGCTCCGCACGCTCGAAGATCCTGCCCATCGAGGCGTGGTTCGAGAGGTTCACGTCGATTGGGTTTCCCTCCTCGGCGGCAAGCCGCTGGATCCGGGCGACGCTGTCCAGGTAGAGGTTCGTGCGATGCACCCCCTCGAAGTTGAGCCCCACGCCCCCGAACAGGAAAGCGCGGTGCTCCTCGCCGGCCTCGCGCACCGGAAACTCCATCGACAGAACGCCCTCCGTGTGCCCGGGCGTGACGTAGAAGCGGAGTTCCGTGTCGCCCAGTTCCAGTGTGTCGCCGTCCGCGATCACCATGTCGTGAACCGGCACGTCGATCTCCCAGTCCGGGTTGTCCGGGGGCGTTTCGGCCAGCTCCCAGTCCGCCGCGGTCATGCCAACGCGCGCTCCGTATGTCTCCTGGAAGCGGGCGGCGCCACCGACATGGTCGAAGTGACCGTGAGTGACCAGCACGTACTTCAGATCGGCCGGGTCGTATCCCAGGCTGCGGATGCCGTCGATCGCGGTATCGATGTGGTCCCCGTAGAGCGCGTCGATCAGGATGAGACCGTCCGTCGTCACCAGCAGGTAGCACGAGACCCATTCGATTCCGACGTAGAAGAGGTTGTCGAAGATCTGGAACGGCTCCACGCGCTGCGCGACCGGGTCGTTCAGGTCAGCGCTCTCGGGCTCGGCAGGCGCGGAGTCCGCCTCCGCCGAATCTCCGGCCGCCGGTGGACCCGCACCGCCGCCGCAGGCCAGAGCGCCAAGCGCAATCAGCAGGACCGCCGGAAGCACCAGGAGGGGACACCTCATCGCCCTGCGAAGTTACCACGGGTGAACCGCCGACCGGCAGCCCGGAGGAACCGCTACCAGGTCTCGCCGTACGGTCTCAGTTCGACCTCGAAGCTCCACGCCGACGGGTCCTGATGTGCCACGTACCAGACGTTCTCGGCGATTGCGTCGGGCCGAATGAAGAAGTCATCCGGCTGGTCTGGCATCCGGCGCCGGGTCCATTCGAGGTCAATCACCGCGTCGATCACGAAGTACGCGACGTGGATTCCCTGAGGCCCCAGTGTCCGAGCCATCGACTCGGCCAGAATGCGCTGCCCCGCCTTGGTCGGCGCGAAACCGGCGAAGTGCGGCATGCCGCGGCGGGCCGCCGTGTTGCCGGTCACCATGATCGCCCCGCGTCCGGCCTCGATCATCGCCGGCACGACCGCGCGCGCCAGGTAGAGCAGGCCCATCACGTTGACGTCGAAGTTCGCGCGCAGCTGCTCCGGATCGATTTCCAGGAAGTCGCCGAAGGCGCCGCCGACGGCGTTGTGGACGAGCACCCCGGGCGCGCCGAGATCGCCTCGCACCTGCGTCACGGTCGTCCGCACCGCCTCCGCGTCGGAGACATCGCAGGCGTAGCCGCGCGAACCCTCGATCTCAGCTTCCAGGGCCTTCAAGCGCTCATGGCTACGGGCGAGCATCGCTACCCGGTAGCCGCCGGAAGCGAAGCGCCGGGAAAGGGCGGCACCGGTGCCGGGACCGACGCCCGAGATCAGACAGACCGGATCGCTCATCGGCGCGGACGTTACAGCATCGGAACATATAGACGTTCCTGTATGCTTCGGACACAACTGACGGTCGCTTGCCCCGGGAGACGATGATGACCAGACGCCGCTCTTGGATGCCCCGATTGCTACTGTCGGCGCCTGCCGCGGCGCTGCTGGCCAGTGCGCTCGCCACGCCCGCGGAGGCCTCCGAGCGTGAACTCTACGTCGGCTTCCACCTGGGTCACGCGGGAGTCGACGTCAAGGTGGAGGACGCCTTCGATCAGGTTCTCGACGGCGACGCGAACTCCAGGAACTACGAAGCCGGTTTCAAGTTCAGCCGGTACTTCGCGGTGGAGGCGTCCTACTACGATTTCTCCAAGGTCGACGGGACGATCCGGCCCTGCGCGGAGGGTGTTCCCTGCACAGACCTCCAGGTCCGCGGCAAGATCAACGCTCTGTCCGTCGCGATCGTGCCGCAGTACGAAGTCACCGGCCGCATCAGCGTGTTCGCGAAAGCCGGCCTGGTGGCCTGGGGCGCCGATATCGAGGACGCGGCCGAAGAGCTCGAACTGACGCTCGAGGACATCGACGAAGATGACCTGATCTACGGCGTGGGCGTCGAGATCCAACTCCTCGGAAGGCTGAAGGCCGTGGGCCGCATCGAGTCCATCGGCGGCGACATCGAGATCTTCTCCGCCGGAGTTCGCCTGGGGTTCTGAGGACTCGCTTTCTGAGGACTCGCGGCCGAATCCGCTCCGGACGCGGGAGTGTTACCGTCGGTCCATGACCGAGATCACGCCCTACCGCATCGAAATCGACGAACAACAACTGACCGATCTGCACCGGCGGCTGGCCGCTACGCGCTGGCCGGAACGCGAGACGGTCGACGACTGGAACCAGGGCATTCCCCTGGCCTACACGCAGGAGCTGTGCGCGTACTGGGCGTCCTCCTACGACTGGCGCCGGCTGGAAAGCCGCCTGAACGACCTGGACCAGTTCAAGACCGACATCGACGGGCTGGGAATCCACTTCCTCCATCTTCGTTCAAGACACACCGGCGCGGCGCCCCTGGTGCTCACGCACGGCTGGCCCGGATCGATCGTCGAGTTCCTCGAGGTGCTAGCTCCGCTGCTCGACCCCACCGCGCACGGTGGCTCGGCGGAGGACGCCTTCCACCTGGTGGTGCCGACCCTGCCCGGCTTCGGCTTCTCGGACAAGCCGACCTCCCCCGGCTGGAGCGTCGAGAAGATCGCCGATGCCTGGGCCCAGTTGATGGCGCGCCTCGGCTACGAGTGGTACTTCGCCCAGGGGGGAGACTGGGGGGCCGCCGTCAGCACGGCGATTGCGATTCAGGACCACGAGCACTGCCACGGCATCCACGTGAACATGCCTACGGTCGGCGTCGACCAGAGCACGATGGACGACCTGACGGACAACGAGAAGGACGCGCTCGCCGGCATCCAGTACTACCGCGACTGGGACTCGGGCTACTCGAAGCAGCAGTCGACGCGGCCGCAAACCCTGGGCTACGGCCTGGTCGACTCCCCGGCCGGGCAGGCGGCGTGGATCGTCGAGAAGTTCTGGTCCTGGATGGACTGCGACGGCCACCCGGAGAACGTGCTGAGCCGCGACCAGTTGCTCGACAACGTGATGATGTACTGGTTGCCGGCCTGCGGCGCGTCCTCAGGACGCATCTATTGGGAGAGCTTCGGCAAGGGTCGCAACGACCCGGTCGAGATCCCGGTCGGCTGCAGCATCTTTCCGAAGGAGATCTTCCGCGCCTCCAGGCGATGGGCCGAGAAGCGGTACCGGAATCTCGTGTACTGGAACCGGCTGGAGAAGGGAGGGCACTTCGCCGCGTTCGAAGTACCGGACGTCTTCGTCGGCGAGCTGCGGAAGTGCTTCCGGGAGATGAAGGCCTAACGCATCACGCTTCGTCGACGCGGGCACGGAAGCGGGGCGGCCGCCGATGCGGCGCCTCCTGCTCGAAGGCCCAGGCGATGCGGATCAGCGTCGGCTCGCTCCACGCGGCGCCGAAGAAGGAGACCCCAACCGGCAGGCCTTGGAGGTGGCCGGCGGGCACGGTGACGTTCGGATAACCGGCGACAGCCGCCGGGCCGGAGCTGCTGACCGAGAAGCGGTCGCCGTACACGAGGTCGGTCACCCAGGCCGGACCGCCGCTCGGCCCCAGAATGGCGTCGAGACCATGCTGGGCGAGCGCCGCGTCGAGTCCCTCCTCGCGGGACAGGCGGTTCGCCGTGTCGCGCGCCGTCCGGTAGGCGGTCTCCGTGAGCGGACCCTTGGCCTCCGCCTCGATCAGGATCTCCTGGCCGAAGAAGGGCATTTCCCGCTCCGCGTTCGCTTCGTTGAAGGCAATCACGTCGGCGAGCGAAGCGACCGGTGCCCCGTCGCCCAGTTCGGCAAGGTAGGCGTTCAGACCCGCCTTGAACTCGTAGAGCATGGCCTCGTACTCGTGCCGCCCGACCTCCCCGCGACGCGGGATCTCGACCGGATCGATGATCTCGGCGCCCAGGATCCGGAGCGTTGCGATCGCCTCCTCCATCACCGCGTCGACCCTGCTGTCACGGTCGAAGAACTGGCGGCCGATGCCGATCCGGAGGCTGCTCAGGTCGGCGGCCTCCGGCTCACCGAGGTGGCGTGTCAGATCAGTGGGAACCGGCGATCCGACAGTCGCCTGATCCAGCGAGTCCTCACCCGTCATGCCACTGAGCAACGCCGCGGCGTCGGCGACCGTGCGGGCCATCGGCCCGGCCGTGTCCTGGGCCGCGGAGATCGGCACGATGCCGTTGCGGCTGACGAGGCCCACTGTCGGCTTGATTCCGACGAGGCCGTTCGCCGACGAGGGACAGATGATCGAGCCGTCGGTCTCCGTGCCCACAGCCGCGGCGCAGAGGCTTGCAGAGGTGGCGGCGCCCGAACCGGAACTGGAACCGCACGGATTGCGGTTGAGGACGTAGGGATTGCGGCACTGCCCACCGCGGGCGCTCCAGCCTGAGCTGGACCGGTTGGAACGGAAGTTGGCCCACTCGCTCAGGTTCGCCTTGCCAAGCAGCACCGCCCCAGCCTGCCTGAGTCGGTCCGCGACGAAGGCGTCCCGCCGCGGAATCGACCCCTCAAGCGCCAGGGAACCGGCGGTGGTTGTCGTGCGGTCGGCGGTCGCGATGTTGTCCTTGAGCAGAATCGGAACGCCGTGCAGCGGGCCGCGCAGGTTTCCGGCGGCCCGCTCGCGGTCGAGTTCTTCCGCAATCTCAAAGGCGTCCGGGTTGGTCTCGATCACCGACCGCAGGGTCGGACCCTGCCGGTCAAGGGCCTCGATGCGGTCGACGTAGAGCTCGGTGATCTCCCGGCTCGTCCGCTCCCCCTCGGCCATCTGGCGCCCCAGTTCGGCGATGGTCACCTCTTCGAGTTCGAAGCCGCCCACCACGGGCGTCGGCGCGGCTCCC
>JAPOVF010000279.1:0-17107 GCA_026708285.1 Acidobacteriota bacterium | reverse complement strand
CCGGTCGGGCTGCTCGGCCACGATCTCGGCCGCCACGCCTGTAAGCGGCGCCTGCTCGTAGTAGGCCCACAAACCGATCCCGACGAAGGCGAACGAGAGGGAGACGAGCACGGAGACGCCGCTGACCGTCACCGCCAACTGAGCGTCCCGGGCGCTGCGGCAGCAGAAGAGACGTTGCGCCATCAACTGGTCCGTGCCGAAGGCGGCCACACCGCCGATCGTCGCGCCGATCAGAGCGGCCCAGAGCGTGTAGGGAGTGGTCAGGGACGCCGACAGGTCGAACAACGTGAACTTGCCCTCGCTCCACGCCGCGGCGAGCGTCGGCGCCATGCCCGCCTCGAGTTCCCACGCCACGACGCCAAGGCTGACCGCGACGCCGGCCACGAACAGCAGGAAGAGAACGACATCGGTCCAAACCACCGCGGCGATGCCGCCGAGCCAGGTCCAGACCACGGCGATGACAACCACCGCCGCCACGGCCGCCACGTGGGGCGGCACGCCCGTCGTCCGTTCCAGCCAGCCCAGTTCCCGGTGGAGCAGGACGCCCAGGACGACAGCGGAAAGGTAGACGCGGGCCGACTGGGCCAGGACGCCTCCGAGCCAGAACATGCCGGTCGCCGTCCGTCGCACGGATGCCCCGGCGGCGCCCAGGCGCCGTTCGATCAGGTCGTAGGGGCTCATCACGTCGTAGCGGTAGTAGGCCGGAACGAGCAGCCACGCCACCAGCAGCCGGGCGGCGAGGTAGCCGAACAACCCGATCTGCAGGTAGGTCAGGTCGCCGCCCGGCCGATGGACGATCGAGGGCAGGCTGATGTAGGTGACCGCGCTGATCTCGGTCGCGACCAGGGAGGCCGCCACCGCGTACCAGGGGAGGTTCCGGGCGCCGCCGAAGTAGTCCAGCTCGGTCTTCTGCCGCCGCGACAGCGATCGCGCCATCACCGTGATGGCGGCGAACAGCGCCAGCAGAATCAGCCAGTCGGCAAGGCCGAAGCTGCCGCCAAGGCCCACGCCGGCCTACGAGTGGTTCACTCGCCCCGGTACACGAGACCCCGGGTGCTCGTGGCGACGCGGTAGAGCCCGGTGCGCGCCGTCATGTACAGCGTGCTGCCGTCCCCGCCGAAGGCGGTGTTCGCGGGCAGCTCGGCCGGCGCGATCGTGCCCAGGTGGCGGCCGTCGGGCGCGAACACCATCACGCCGCCCGGCCCGGTCGCGAACACGTTGCCATCCACGTCGACGGCCAGACCGTCCGGCGCGCCGGGCGCCTCCATGCCGCTGGCGTCGAAGAACATCTCGCCCTCGCCCAGGGTGAGGTCGTCGTTCACCGCGTACTTCTTCCAGTACCGGTTCGGCGCCGCGTCGGAGTTCGCCACGTAGAGCGTCTTCTCGTCCGGGGACAGGCCGAGGCCATTCGGACGGGTCTGACCGGTTTCGAGCAGGGTCACCGTGCCGTCCGGGTCCAGCCGGTAGATGCCGTTGTGCTCCTGCTCCTTGTTCTCGGACTGGTTCGGAAGGCCATAGGGCGGATCGGTGAAGAACGCGGCGCCGCTCGAGTGGAAGACGATGTCGTTCGGGCTGTTGAGCCGCTTGCCGTCGTAACGGTCGGCCAGGGTCACCCGCTCGCCGTCCAGGGCCATCGCCGACACCACGCGGTTGCCGTGCTCGCAGAGAACGAGGCGGCCGTCCGGGTGGAGCGCCAGACCGTTCGACCCGCCGATGCCGCCGGTACCGGCGTCGTCGGGCAGGACCGGATCGAGGAACACGACCGCTCCCTCACCTTCGGACCAGCGGTAGACCTTGTTCTCCGGGATGTCGCTGAAGTACAGGCGGTCGGGGTCACCGGGAACCCATACCGGACCCTCGGTGAACGTGAAGCCGTCGGCGACCTTCTCGACCGCCGCGTCGGCCGGCACCAGATCGTCCATTGCGGGGTCGTTGCGCAGCACCGTGCCGTCACTCTCCATCGCTTCCGTCGCCTCCTCCGCCATCGGTTCCGGTTCTTCGCTGTCGCCGCCGTAGCCACATCCCGCGGCCAGCGTCACACACAACACGATCCACGCCAAAGAACCTCTCATCGCCGACTCTCCTCCTCCAACTTGCTCTTCGCTCCCACGAAGGCGTCAGGATAGCAACCGCCACCACCGGGTTCCTTCGTTGCGTTCGACGGTCCAAGCTCCTATTCTGGCCGCGTTGCCTTCTTCGCCCGCCATGGCAGCCGTGCCGGGACTCGCCAACGCACGGTCGGCTCCGCTCCTGGCGGCTGTCCTCCTGCTCGCGGCCACCACCGCCTGTCAATCGTCCCGACCAACGGTCCCCTTGTCTCCACCGATGTCGGCCGACCCGCCACACGCCGCCGCCGTGCTTCGCACCGCTTCGACCGACACGGCCGGTTTCGACCCCGTTCGACTCGAGCGTGCCGCTGATCTGCTGGAGGAAGCGGTCGGGGCCGGCGTCACGCCCGGCGGCGTGCTTCTGGTCGCCCGCCGCGGCACGATCGTCCTCGAACAGACCGCCGGCCACCTGACCTACGACGACGACGCCCCCGCCGTCACTCCATCGACGATCTACGACCTGGCCTCGCTGACCAAGGTCATCGCGACGACGACCCTGATGATGCGCCGCGTCGAGTCCGGCGCGCTCGCCCTGGACGGCACCGCCGCTTCCTACCTGCCGGAGCTCCAGGGATCGCCGGTAGGCGGGGCCACGCTGCGGGATCTCCTCGCTCATTCGAGTGGCCTGCCCTGCTGCAGCGAGCTGTTCCGGGAGCTCGGAGAAGGTCTCGATCGCGACGAGGCCCGCGCCCGCTACCTGGAACACATCGCCGCCACCAAACTGGAGGTCGGGCCCCGCGAAAAGTCAATCTACTCGGACCTCGGAGTCCTGATGCTCGGAGAGATCCTGGAGCGCGAATCGGGCCGTGGCTTCGCCGAACTGGTCCAGGACGAGATTCTCGATCCGCTGGGACTGGCCGACACCGGCTACCTGCCGGCGGACTCCCTACGCCAACGGATCGCGCCGACCGAGTTCGACGCCTGGCGCGGCCGGCTCCCGCACGGTGAAGTCCACGACGAGAACACCCACGCCCTGGGCGGCATCGCGCCCCACGCCGGCCTCTTCGGCACCGCCCGCGACGTTGCCGTGTTCGCCCAGACGATGCTGAACGGCGGCGCCTACGGCGAACGGCGTATCGTCGACACGGACACCGTCGCCCTGTTCACCCGCCGGGCGCAGCTCGTGCGCGACAGCAGCCGGGCGCTGGGCTGGGACACGCCGTCCGACCCCAGTTCCGCGGGGCGCTACTTCTCCGCCCGCTCCTTCGGCCACACCGGCTTCACCGGCACCTCGCTCTGGATCGATCCGGAACTCGAGCTGATCGTCGTCCTGCTGACCAACCGGGTTCACCCGACCCGCGAGAACATCGCGATCCGCAGGCTCCGACCGGCGATCCACGACGCGGTCGTCCTGGCGATCGACGACGCGGAGGTCGAACTCCGCGACGCCGGCCGGTAGTCGCCCTAGAACTCCACGCCCAGGGCGCGCAGATCATGCTCCGCCTGCTCTCGCCAGCCGCGGTTCGCGGCAGGACTAGCCGGGCTCGGATGAAGCATCCGGCCGACCGGCACGCCGCGGTCCGCGAGCGCCCGCCGCGCCCGATCCTCCGCGAACGCGCCGATGCCGACCACCAGCCGCGGTTCCAGCGCTTCGACGGCCTGCCGCAGCGCCCGGTCGCACGCCTGAAACAGGGGCGCCTTTTCGCGCACCGGCAGCCGGTCCGGGGTCAGATTCGCGCCGGTCTCCAGAAGAAACGCCAATGGGCAGTAGTTCCAGATCAGGAACCGCTCGAAGAACGTCTCCGGGTTCTCGAAACGCCGCTCCGCCCAGCCCCAGACGCGCCGACCGCTGACCTCGCTCCGCCGGCAGTCGAAGCCGAGGATCGGACGCTTCGGGTGCTGGTCGGCCGGCGGCTCCACCCGCGCTTCGATCCCAAGCCACTCCCGCACGTAGGCCACCTCGCCGAACGGCACACCGGTCTGCGTCATGCCCCACGGACCCGGGTTCATGCCCAGCAGGATCACCCTGTCCGGCACGGCGCCGGCCAGGTTCAGGTACGCGTGGTGCGCCGTGCTGGCGTAGATGAGCGGGTTGTAGACGTGGGCGACCGGCGGGCCGAATCCGAGATCGTCGACCGCCGCAGCGAGTTCGTCCGCGATCGTGGTCAGCAAGCCAGTCGCCGTCCGACAGCTACACGATCCGCGAGGTGCGCCCGGTCCAGTAGCGGTCGCGCAGCAGGCGCTTGTAGAGCTTGCCGGTGGGCAGCCGTGGGAGCTGCTCCTCGAAGTCGATCGACTTCGGCGCCTTGTAGTGCGCGACGCGCTCCCGCGCGTAGGCAAGGAGTTCTTCGGCAACGTCCGGGCTCTCCTCGAAGCCCGGCATCAACTGGACAACCGCCTTGACCTCTTCGCCCAGGTCCTCGTTTGGCACGCCGATCACCGCCACGTCGGCGACCTTCGGGTGGAGGATGAGAGCGTCCTCGATCTCCTGGGGATAGATATTGACGCCACCGGAGATGATCATGAACGCCTTGCGGTCGGTGAGGAACACATAGCCGTCCTCATCCAGATAGCCGACATCGCCCAGAGTGCTCCAGCGGGGATGGCGCGGGTGCCGCGAGCCCAGCGTCTTCTCGCGATCGCCGTGGTACTCGAACAGGTCCGCCTCCTCGGGCGGTTCAAAGAAGATCGTCCCCGGCTCGCCCGCCGGCAGTTCCTCGCCGTCGTCGTCGCAGATGTGGACCGTCGCCGTCAGGCACTTGCCGACCGTGCCCGGTTTTCTGAGCCACTCGTCCGTTTCGACGGCGCACATGCCGTTGCCCTCGGAGCCGGCGTAGTACTCGAGGATGATCGGCCCCCACCACTCGATCATCCGCCGCTTGATGTCGACCGGACAGGGAGCGGCGGCGTGAATCGCCCGCTTGTGGCTCGACAGGTCGTAGCGGGCGCGCGCCTGTTCGGGGAGCTTGAGCATCCGGTTGAACATCGTCGGCACCCACTGGCTGACGGTGATGCCGTAGTCCTCGATCGCCTTGAGTGAGAGTTCCGCATCGAAGCGCTCCATGACGACCACGGTACCGCCGAGAGTCTGCGTCCCGGCCGTGAAGCCGAGTGGCGCCGCGTGGTAAAGGGGCGCGGGCGACAGGTAGATCGAGTCCGAATCGATGCCATAGATGGTCGTCAGCACCTCGAACCGCTGATCCGGCATCTCTTCGACCGACAGGCCGGTCAGTGGCCGCAGGATGCCCTTCGGCCTGCCAGTCGTACCGGAGCTGTAGAGCATCGTGCTGCCGCGTGGCTGCTCTGCGAGGGGCTGGGCCGGGAACCGCGCCGTCGCCTCCGTGTAGTCCTCCCAGCCCGCGGGTACGCCCAGGCCGTCGTCGTCCACCATCAGCCGGCCCGGACAGGTCGGGATCAGGTCGCTCAGCTCGGCACAGGCTTCCGCCAGCTTCGCGGACGCCACGAGGCCCTGAGCGCCGCAGTTCTCGATGATGTATGCGGCTTCCTCGGCCGTCAGGTAGCGGTTCACCGTGGTCAGGTAGAGACCCGACCTGATCGCGGCCCAGTAGACGTCGAAGTAACGCGCGTGGTTCTCCATGAAGATCGCGACGTGATCGCCGGGCCGCAGTCCCTGCGCGTACCAGAGCCGCGCCAGCCGGTTCGACCGTCGATCGAGTTCGAGGTAGGTGACCGCCTCTCCGGTTGCGGCCATGATGACCGCCGGCTTGTCGGGTGTCTCGCGCGCGTACCTGCCGGGATACATCGGCGCGGCCTGCTCCCGGATCGGTTCGCCCGCGACTCAGGAGCCGACCGGCTCCATCTGCCAACTGAGCATGAACTCGCCGCGGCACGGAATGACGCGGGTTACATCGATATCGATCTCGGCGTCGACGGTCGCGCTGTCCGGCGCGTCGAAGCGGCCGACGACCTCCGCCCTGATGTAGCCATCGTTGTCGACCCGGAAGTCATTCGGCGTGCGGAAACTGAACCCGGCGTTGCGGACCGGCACACGGACGTCCAGATTCCCGAACTCGCTGAACGCATCGACCACCACGCCGCACGCCTCCGGCTCGCCCTCCAGGAGATCGGCGAGCCCCGGCAGTTCGACGAGAAACGCCGTGAGGACCGCTTCGTCGTCGTCGCGCTCGAGAAGGAAACGCAACACCTCGCCCTGATCGCCGATTCCCGACCATTCGCCGACCGAAAAGACGACCAGCTCGACGCCCAGAAGGTCGCCGCGCTTGTCGCAGCCCCCGAGTAGGAGAACGAGCAGCGAAGCGACCAGCACGATCGCGATACGGCGGCGTGGACGGTGGGCAGGCCGCGCTGGCGGTAGGTCTCGCACGGGCATCGGAGAAGGTCACCCTATCGCAGCGCTGCGCGTCCCCAGCCGACGCGATACGAGCAGGCCGACAGCGAAGATCGTCAGCGTACCGATGACCGTGATCATGTAGCTGTGGAGCGGGATCCGCAGCACGGCCAAACCCCCTTCGAGCCGTGGCGAAACGGTCATCCAGACGATGACCAGCACGCCGATCGTCACCCCCGCCTGCGCCGCGGCAGGACCCGCACGCGGCGCCAGACGGTCCAGCGCGAACAGCCCCAGCAGTCCACCGGCGAAGATGCCGGACACGGTCCACCAGACGTCGAGCAGGCTGGCGGCGCCGATCATGAGCAGCGCCGCGCCCGTACCGAGCGCTCCAATGCCTACCGTCGCCCGTCGCAGCACCCGGAGGTCCTCGACCTCCGCACCGACCGGACCCGGTTCGGGCCGCACGTAGGTGCGGTAGATGTCCGACAGGATCACCGTCGCCGAACTGTTCAAGGAGGTGTCGATGCTGCTCATCGCTGCCGCGAACAGCGCCGCGATCAGAAGGCCCGCGGCGCCGCCCGGCAACCGGGTCGAGATGTAGTACGGGAACGCCTGGTCGGCGGCGACTGCGGCGGCCTCGGGCTGGCCCTGGAGGACCACGAAGAGCCCCGTGCCGATGAAGAAAAAGACGGCCGACACCGGCAGGTAGAGGCCGGCCGCCAGCCACACGGAGCGCTGTGCCGCCCGGTCGCTGTTGGCGGCGTGGTAGCGCTGGACGTAGCTCTGGTCGATGCCGAAGTTGTTGAAGTTGATGAACAGGCCGTACACCAACACGACCCAGAACGTCGACGTCGTGAAGTCGAAGGCGAAGCTGCCGAGGGAGAACTTCTCCGCGGCCCGCGCCGTCTCGAGCAAGCCGCCCAACCCCCCCGGCGCATCGAGGATCAGAAGGCCGCCGACGATCAGCGCACCGACGGTCAGCACGACGCTCTGGATCACGTCGGTCCAGATGACCGCCTCGATGCCGCCAACGAGCGTGTAGATCGTGACGACGAACCCGGTACACAGGATGATCCAGGCCACCGGCCATCCCGTCAGGGCGTTCATCGCCAGGGCCACCCCGAAGAGGATGGACCCGACCCGCGCGAACTGGGTCAATAGGTAGCAGGCCACGGCGTAGGTGCGCGCCCAGCGGCCGAAACGACCCTCCAGATGGTCGTAGGCCGACACCGCGCCGCCCCGCCGGTAGAACGGGATCCACCACCGCGCCGCCAGGAACGCCGCCACCGGCAGCGAAAGCGAAAACACGAAGGCGTTCCAGTTGCCGCCGAACGCCTGCCCGGGAACTCCGATGAACGTGTTGCTGGACAGGAACGTACCGAACATCGACAGGCCCACCGCCCAGCCGGGCAGCGCGCCACCGGCGATCATGAAGCCGCGCGCGGTCCGGCTCCGCCGGGCAAGCGAGATCCCGAGGGCGATGACCGCCAGAACGTAGGCGGCGAACACGAAGAGGTCGAGACCGGCCGTCACTCGGGCGCAAGCACCGGGGCTTCCTCCGGCCACTCGGTGCCGGTCATCGCTTGCCGCGGGAGCACCTCCGGATCCAGCACCAGATGACGGATGCGCGTTCGCCGGTGCGTGTACGTCACATGGACCCTCTCGTCCCGGGTCTGGATCACCGCCGGATAGGAGTACTCACCGTCCTGGTCCTCCAGCATCAGCGCCGCGTCCCAGGTCTCGCCGTCGTCCGACAACGCGACGTTCAGGCGCGAGCGGGAACCGGCCCACGCGCCGTCTATCCGCACCTTGTGGTTGTAGACGAGCAGATGCCGGCCGTCCGCCAGAGTCAGCCCGTCGATGCCCGCGTCCGGGTTGAGCAGACCGGTGGCGTAGATCGGCCCCCACGTCCGACCGTCGTCAGCGGAGCGGGAAGCGGCGATCCGGCTCTGCTTGGAACGGAACATCGCCAGGAGTTCGCCGCCACCGAGCGTGAAGATCGTCGGCTGGATGATCCAGAAGTCCTCGCCGGCCGCCGTCTTGCCGGCCAGCCGGTCCGTACGGGTCCAGTTCCGTCCGAGGTCGGCCGACCGCTCGAAGTGAGCCCGCCAGGCCGGAGGGTTCGCCGCATCCTCGATGCTCGAACCCGCCAGCAACGAGCCGTCGGGCAAGGTGATCGGCTTGTTCTTGATGGGACCCAGGATGCCGTCCGGCAGGCGCCGCGGCTCACTCCAGGTGCGGCCGTCGTCCTCCGACTCCATGACCATCCCCCACCACTCCGGCGGACTCGGCCCTACCTTGAAGAAGAGGAGCAGGGGCGCGCCGTCGCGCGGCGGCTGGTAGAGAACCGGGTTCCAGGTCGGGTAGCGGATGCGGTCGTTCTGGACGCCGTTCGCGACCTCGACAGGCGAAGTCCATGCGTTCCCGGAGTCGCCGGCGGACGGCAACGAGGCCGGATCGAGCCGGCTGAACCAGATGCCGACATCGGCGTTCCGCTCTGCTGTGCCGCCGAACCACGCGGCTACTAGAGCGCCGGACGCCGTCTCCGCGATCGTCGAAGCGTGGCACTCGGGGTGCGGCGCGTCGTCGAAGATGAACTCCGCCAGCACCACGCCCCCCTGGGCCCCGGCCCGTGCAGCGAGCAACACGAACGCAAACGCCGCAAGGCCGGTACTGCTCCGGCAACCCCTCACGGCGCGTCCCGTGGCGCAGCGGCAAGAACCAGCCCTTCAGCCTGACGCACGATCTCCGCCGCCCGTTCCAGGAGTTCCGCGCCGGTCGCGCTGCTGATCGGATGCTCGATCACCGCAAACGGGTAGCCGGGCGCGCCGCAAGCGTGGGACATCAGCTCGGCGCCGTCCACGAACGCCGACGTCATCACGCCGACGGCCGGGACGCCCTCCCGCTCGAAGGTCACCGCGTCGTGCAGACTGCACGACGAGCAACTCCCTCAGTCCCCGACGCCGGTAATGACAAGGCGCCGCCTAGCCAGCCGGCGAACGAGTTCCGGCTCGGCCGGAGCGCTGTAGTTTCCCTTCGTCGCCCGCTCGACCGTGGCCACATTCCAGCGTTGCCGCAACAACGACTCCAGGTGGTCGAACAGCGGAGCCACACCAGCCTTACCATTCGAGAGCAGGGCCACGTCGACCCCAGCCAGCGCGATCAACCGGGGTGCCGGCGAGAGCCGCGGCGGAGAGCCCTCCCAGGACGGGTCCAGAACTTGCACGGTTCGGAGTGTAGCTCCGGACGGCTACAGACTAGGCTCTGTGATGTCCTGCGCGCCGACCTGCTGGCGTGACGAACTCGCGGGAACCAACGAAGAGCCATGAGAAGAGTCCGCTACTGCGTCGCCATGAGCCTGGACGGCTACATCGCCGGACCCAACGGTGAAGCGGACTGGATCGTCATCGATCCCGACTACGACTTCGCGGAACTGTACGGCGAGTTCGACACCTACCTGATCGGCCGGCAGACCTTCGAGAGCACCGGCGGACAGGACCAGGGTTCGATGCCCGGCGCGCGGACCTTCGTGTTCTCGCGCACGCTCCGGCAGGCCGACTACAAGAACCTCACAATCGTCGGCGGCGACTGGAAGGAGGTCGTCCAAGCGCTGCGCGAGGAGGACGGCAAGAAGGACATCTGGCTGTTCGGTGGCGGGTCGCTGTTCCGCAGCCTCGCTGAGGCCGGTCTCGTCGACACAGTGGAGGTCGCGGTGATTCCAACGATTCTCGGCGGCGGCGTTCCGCTGATCGCCGAACCGGCGCCTCGGATCAAGCTCGAACTCGAGGGACAGAACGTCTACAAAGAGACGGGTACGGTCGACCTGGTCTACTCCGTGAAGCGGCCCTAGCGCCGCCAAACCGCTCGCAGGCTCGCTGTCTGGCCCCAGCCCCCACGTCACCAGGACGCCGCGTCGCAGAACTCGCTTCGCTGCGTTCTGCGGCGCAGCCTCCTAGAACCTGTCCGCCTCCCAGAAGGCGAAACGATCGGGAGGCAGGAAACGGGCGAGGAGATCACCCTCGTTCGCCGTACTCAAGCGCCTGGCGAATGCACCGTCGTCCAGGCTACGGACCATCCAGGTGGCGGGAGGCGTCGCCTCCGGCGGTAACTCATCCCATGCCGGCCGGGTGTCGATCCGAGTGCCGACGGCCCCCAGCAAACCTTCCAGGGCTTCGTCCCGGATCAGGGGCATCCGGATCGACTCGACCCTCCGCCAGGCCATGGCAGCGGCCAGTAACTCGCTCAAGGCAGAGGCGCCATCAGCCTCCCGGCCCCATTCGAGCACCCGCAGCCGACCGTTGAAGTCCGCGACCCGCAGGTAGGCCGCTCTGTGAGTTTCGCCGTCCGCGATCCAGATGTCCTCCTCCGGTGTCCCAGCAAGGCGGAAGCTGCCCCGCCAGTCCTCCTCGGAGCCGCGGTCGACGATGCCGTCCAGCGGCGCGCCGGCGGCGCCCTCGGCATAGACCCTCCAGAGACGCTCCAGTTCACCCGCATCGACCGCCGGGTCGTAGCGCCGGGCGCCGCCAGCAGGCGACCCGTCAACGCCCGGCCAATGCAGCGTGCGCCAACCGCGCGACCACGGCCGGTAACCGTACTGCCCGTACCACCGCAGCCGCTCGGCCAGGAGGTAGGAAAGCACCATCCCTCTCTCACACATCGCGTCGATCACCCGCTCGAGCAGAGCGCCCGCCACACCGCGACGCCTGTGCTCCGGCCGGGTGAAGACACTGCCGATCCCGCCCATGGGCAGCACCCGCCCGCCAATCCGGACCCGGCGCGGGAAGATCTGGACGCACGACACCAACTCGCCGCCTTGCTCGGCCACCCAGACGTTCCGCGGCTCGAAGGCGGGATCGAGCTCGACGTAGCGTCGGAAGAAGTTCCGCCCCCGCTGGCCGTCGGGAAAGGGCCAGCCGTCCAGCAGGTCGAGCAGAACCTCGATCTCGCCGTCGCGCAGTACGCGGAGTCGCGTGTCCGCCATGGCGACGACTCTGCCATGAGAAATGCCCCTCCTGCTTGACGGCGGAACGAGACTTAGCCAGACTTAGCCAGGCCGGATTCTGGAGGGGAGAAACGGATGAAGGTGAACATGCACGAAGCGAAATCACAACTCTCGCGCCTGGGCAGGCTGGCCTGGGAAGGCGAGGAGATCGTCATCGCCAAGGCGGGAGAGCCGTACCTGCGGCTCGAGCCCTACCGCGAGAAGAAGCTGGAACCCCGCAAGCTGGGAGGTCTGGAAGGGAAGATCTGGATGGCGCCGGACTTCGATGAGCCGGACGAGGAACTCTTCGAGGACCTCATGAACTCGAAGATCTTCCCGGACGAAACCTGACGGTGGAACGACTGCTGCTCGACACGCATGCGTTCCTGTGGTGCCTGTCCGAAACCGGCAAACTGAGAACAGCGTCGCGCGCCGCAATCGAAGATCCCCGCAACCAGATCTTCGTCAGCGCCATTTCCGCATGGGAGATTACGGTCAAGCGGCTGAAAGGGAAGATGGAGGCACCCGACGACCTAGCCGTGCTGGTCGACGAAAAGGGCTTCACCCACCTGCCGCTGACCTTCCATCACGCGGAGTTGGCCGCACGGCTGCCCCGGCACCACAAGGACCCGTTCGACCGGTTCCTGATCGCCCAGGCGCAGGCCGAGGGACTCACCGTTGTCACACGCGACACACACTTCCCGCTGTACGGTGTGCGGACCGTGCGCGCCTGAGCCGAGCCGACCGCCCCGCCGGTGCGCGGCGACTCACAGCCGGCGCGGCGGCGCTAGGCTTCACCGCGTGAACCTCCGCACAGCGTCGCTCCTTGCCTTCCTTCTGTCGCCGCACGCCCTGGCGGCCCAGACGGACCTGCCAATCCGCGTCGAACCGTTTCTGCAGCAGGTCGCGGAGTACGAGCCGCCAACGATCGACGCCAGCACCTCGCCCACGGCTGCGCCATCGCCCGTCCGCACACTCGACGCCCCCGGCGAAGTCCGCGAGGTCATCACGGATGCCGCGATCCGGGTCGCGGCCGCCACGTCCGCCGGCGTCTACCTTCGGGACGGCTCCGAGACCGTCTGGCGACGCCTGTTCCCGCGCGACGGCGACCGAAGCTGGGCGCCCGTCGACGTGCGGGCGGTCGAGTTCGACTACGACGGCAGGCTGTGGTTCGCCTCGCCGCAGGGTCTGGGCGCTCTCGACGAAGTCACGGGAGCCTGGAGGCTCTACGACCGCCACGACGGCCTGCCCTGGAACGACTTCACCAGCCTCGCGGCGGCGCCGGACGGCTCGATCTGGGCGGGCACGACCCGCGGTCTGGTCCGTCTGGTCCCCGGCGCTTCCCCGGACGACCCGCCACGCTGGCAGTACCGGCAGGGACGGCGCTGGCTGCCTCACGACCACGTGCTGTCGGTCGAAGTCGACCGGAACGGCACGGTACGGGTCGAGACCGCCGCGGGCCCGGCCGCGATCCACCCGCGCCCGATGACGCTGCGCCGGAAGGCGGAGCGCTTCCACCAGGCGATCGACCGCTATCACCGTCGCACGCCGTACGGCTACGTCCTCGGGGTAGCGCTCGAACGCCCCGGCGACACCTCGGCGTTCCGCCAGTCCGACAGCGACAACGACGGCCTCTGGACCTCGATGTACGGGGCCGCCGAGTGCTTCCGCTGGGCGGTCACTGGCGAGCCGGAAGCGCGCGAGAATGCACGCAAGGCATTCGAGGCGCTGCGCTTCCTCCAACTCGTGACCCAGGGTGGCACGCCACCCGCCGAGCCCGGCTTCGTCGCCCGCACCATCCTGCCGACTGAGGGCCCGAACCCCAACGCCGGTCGGGTCGAAAGCGACCGCCGGTTCCGCGAGGAACGCGACGGGCTATGGAAGGTGATCGATCCTCGCTGGCCCACAAGCGCCGACGGCAAGTGGTACTGGAAGAGCGACACGAGTTCCGACGAACTGGACGGCCACTTCTTCTTCTACGCGCTGTACTACGACCTCGTTGCCGTAAGCGATGCCGAGCGCGCCGAGGTCCGCGAAACCGTGCTCCCGATCGTCGACCACCTGATCGACCACGGCGGCTCACTGGTCGACCACGACGGCAGACGAACCCGTTGGGCGGTGTTCGGCCCGGAACAACTGAACGACGATCAGGACTGGTGGGAGGAGCGCGGGCTGAACTCGCTCTCCTACCTGACCTACCTGCGGATCGCCGAGCACATGGCCGACGACGACGCCAGCCGGGAACGCTTCGCCCTGGCCGCCCGCACCCTGATCGAGGACCACGCCTACCTGGCGAACCTGCGCAACCCGAAGGTCCAGAGCGGCCCAGGTACCGGCAACCAGTCGGACGACGAGATGGCCTTCATGAACTTCTACCACCTCCTGAGGTACGAGCGGGACGCGGCGGTGCGCAGCGTCGTCGCTCACTCGCTGCGCCAGTACTGGAAGGTCCTGCGCCCTGAACGGAACCCCCTGTTCGACTTCATCCACGCCGCCGCCATCGACGGCAACGGCTACCGCGACGCGTTCGACGACGAGGCCTACCATCGCAACGACTTTCCCCTGGACGACGCGGTGGAGAGCCTGATCCTCTACCCGCTCGACCGCTTCGACTGGGCGCTGTCGAACAGCCACCGGCTGGACGTGGTGTTGCTGCCCCAGCAGGAAGAGCGTCGCGGCGTTCGCGGCCACCTGCTGCACGGCCGCGTGCTGCCGATCGACGAGCGCTTCGTCAACCATTGGAACCACGATCCCTGGCGACTCGATCACGGCGGTCAGGGCCGCTACCTGGCCGACGGCGCGAGTTTCCTGCTGCCGTACTACTTCGGCCTCTACCACGGGCTGATCGAAGAGGCCGGCAGCACGGGGGGCACGGAGGCCACCGAGTGACGACGGGCGATGCCGCTACGCCCCTTGTTGCGCTCCAGCTCTACACGCTCCGGCGGCAGGCGCAGGAAGACCTCGAAACCGCGCTGGATCAGGCCGCCGCAGCCGGTTATCGACAGGTCGAGTGGTTCGGCGGGCTCTGGGGCCGCACGACCCGTGAACTGAACGAACTCCTCGCCGAGCGAGGCCTGACCCTGGCGGCCGCCCATGTACCGCTGGCCGAACTCGAGGAGGAGGCCGCCGCGGTGATGGAGACCTACCGCGAACTCCACTGCGAGGTCCTCGTCTGTCCATGGCTCGACGAAGCCCAGCGCGGAGACGGGAGCCGCGCGCACTACCTGGAACTCGGCCGCCGCCTCGACCTGCTGAGCTACCGGTTCCGCGCCGGTGGTTTCCGCTTCGCCTACCACAACCACGAGTTCGAACTGCTGCCCTTCGACGACAACGGGCCGCACCGCCTCGGCCGCGACGGCCTGCACGCTCTTGTTTCCCGGCGCTCGCACGACGGCTGGGGACTGGAGCTGGACACCTACTGGGCAACCTTCGCCGGCTCCGACCCGGTGGCTTTGATCAGGGAACTCGTTGATCGGGTGCACCTTCTCCACCTGAAGGACGGCCTGCTCCCGGGACGACCCGAGGAGCGGGCAGCCGAGGAAGCCACGTCGGAGCGCTGGTTCCGGCCTCTGGGCGAAGGCGACGTGGACATCGCCGGCTGCGTCGACGCCGCGCTCGAGGCGGGCGTGCGCCTGTTCGTCGTCGAGCAGGACGAGACCGCCGAAGCCGGCGGAGCACCCGAGCGCGACATCGAGGTGAGTTTCAGGCACCTCCAGACCGCGACCGCAATCGGCGCCGCGACGATGGAAGGCGACTCGCTATGACCTGGGGTCTCTCAGGCCTCGACACCGCGATCGTCCTCGTCTATCTGGCCGGGATCCTGGTCATCGGCACGACCTTCAGCCGCTACGTCAAGACCAGCGGCGACTTCCTGCTCGCCGGCCGCGCCCTGCCGTTCTGGGCGATCGGCATGTCGATCGTCGTCAGCGATATCGGCGCCACGGACTTCATCGCCGTCGCCGGCGGCACCTACCGCTACGGGCTCGCCCAGGCCAACTTCGACTGGCTCGGCTCGATGCCGGCGCTGTTGATCGCCGCTTTCCTGATCGTCCCCTTCTACTGGCGCAGCGGCGTCTACACCGTGCCGGAGTTCCTGGGCCGGCGCTACGGCAGCGGCGTGCGCAGCTTCCTCGCCCTGGCCTGGGGCGTCATCCTGGTGCTTAACCTCGGGATCATGATCCACGCCACCGCGCTCCTCATGCGCACGGTGCTGGGCTGGGATCCGCAGTTCTCCATCTGGATCACGACCGCCATCGTCGGCATCTACACGATCAGCGGCGGCCTGGCCGCGGTCGTCATGACGGACGTGCTGCAGCTCATCATCATGTTCGTGGGCGGCGCCGCCCTGGTCGCGCGGGCTCTCTACGAAGTCGGCGGGCTGGCGGCGCTGCGGGACGGCGTCCTCAACCAGGGCGCCCAGTACGCCGACCACTTCTCGCTCTACCTGCCCCACGACACGGCGACTCCCTTCCCCTGGACCGGGATCGTCCTGGGGCTGGGAGTCGTGCTCTCGGTCGCCTACTACACCGGCAACCAGACGATGGTGCAGAGAGCGCTCGGCGCGCGCAGCGAATGGGACGCGAAGGCGGGCGTGCTGCTCGCCGGTTTCCTGAAGCTGTTTATCCCGCTGCTCGTCGCCCTGCCGGGGCTGGCCGCCATCCTGATCGTGCCCGACCTCCAGAATGCCGACGAAGCGGTGCCCAGCCTGATTGCCCAGTTGCTGCCGCCGGGCCTGCGGGGTCTGATGTTCGCGGCCTTTCTGGCGGCGCTGATGTCGAGCGTCGACTCGAACCTGAACTCGGCGACGACGCTCTGGAGCCGCGACCTGCTCGGCCGCCTGCGCCGACGCCTGGGACGCGCGGAGCTTGGGACCGCTGCGGAACTCCGCTTCGGCCGGATCCTCTCGGCCATCCTGCTGCTGACGGCCGCGTTCATCGCGCCCGAGATCGAGCAGCGCTTCAGCAACATCTACAACGCGATCCAGACCGTCTTCTCGCTGATCCAGGGACCGACTCTCGCCGTGCTCCTGCTCGGCATCCTGTGGCGCGGAGCGAACCGCTACGGCGGCGCCACCGGTCTGGTTTCGGGCGTCGGTCTCTGCCTCCTGCTCAACAGCCCGGCGATAGACGGGTTGTTCCCGTCGGAAGAGCCGTTCCTGTTCGTCGCCTGGTGGTCCTTCGTGTTCACGCTCGCCGTGACCTGGATCGTCAGCCGGCTGACGCCGCCCGAGCCGCCGGAACGCCTGCGCGGCCTGGTCTGGGGGGAGGTGCGGAACGACGAGGGGGTCCAGGCCGCGCTGCGGAGCCGGGTCACCCGGCTCCAGGACGAGGGCGCTACGCGATGAGAGCGATCTTCGAGTTCGTCCTCGGACCGATCAACGCCGCGATGGGCGCATTGCCCCTCTGGAGCGCCCGTGTAGCCGTGGCGTTGCTGCTCATCCTGCCGGCGGTCGCCGTGTGGCGGCTCAGCCGCGACTGGGTGCTCCGCGGCGCGCCCGATGGCGCGAAATGGCGGGACCTGCGAATCTGGGCGGCGCTGTTCATCGTCCCCTACCTCGTGATCTACCTCCTGTTGGCCTGACCAGCCACCCTTCGACGTCATGACCTCTGACCACACCAGCCGCGACCGCTCCACCGCCCGCATCCTCGGCGTGTTTCTGGCGGTGCTGTCGATTCCGGTTCTCATCGGGGGGTTCTCGGCAACCGAGACGATCGATCTCGCGCTCAGCACCGCCGCCGGGGCGGCCCTGCTGCTGGCGGCCGCCGT
>JAPOVF010000322.1 GCA_026708285.1 Acidobacteriota bacterium | reverse complement strand
CGGCCCTCCGCTGCGCGCAGCAAGACGCAAGGAGTGGGCATACTCCTACCGAAGCTCCTCGCGCAGAGGAACGGGGATCGTAGAGTCCCAACCAGGGCTTGTCAAGGTGAGCAAGGGTCCCATTCAAGGCCCCGGCGGCGTATTCTCGCCCCCACGATGACGGCTCTACGGGTCGGCCTCACCGGCGGCATCGCCGGCGGCAAGTCAACCGCCGGCGCGATGCTGTCGGAGTTGGGCTGCGTGGTCACCGATGCCGACGCTCTGGTCGCGGACCTGTACAGGCCGGGCGAACCGGGTGCGAGGGCGGTTGCCGACCTCTTTGGCACACAGATGCTCGGGCCCGACGGCTCCGTGGACAAGGACGCACTCGGCCGGGCCGTATTCGCCGACCCGGCCAGCCGCAAGCGCCTGGAACAGGCGATCCATCCTCTGGTCGGGCAGCGCTACCTGGAGATCCTGGAGTCGGCGGGCGACGGCGCGGTCGTCGTCTTCGAAGTACCGCTGCTGGCCGAGACCGGCGGTCGTGGACGGTACGACGCCGTGGTCACCGTCGAGGCGCCGGCCGCCCTTCGTCTGGACCGAGCTGTCCGACGCGGTCTCGACCGCGACCAGGCGGCCGCGCGGATGGAGGCGCAGGCCCGATCCGAAGACCGTCGCGCAGCCGCGGACTTCGTGATCGAAAACACCGGAAGCCTGGCTGACCTCCGCGCCCACGTCGAGGCTGTGCACTCAGCCTTGAAGCGTCAGGCTCAGCGCTCATGATCAGCCTCTTCCGGGCCATCAAGCGCCCGCAGGAACTGGCGCCAGGCGCGGCCTCGGTGGCCGATCCGGTCCTTGACCTCATCGCCTAACTCCGCGTAGGTCCGTTCGAGTCCATCCGGCTCGAACACCGGGTCCCAGCCGAAGCCGCCCCCACCTCGCGGCGGCAGCACGAGTCTGCCGGCCGTCGCGCCCTCGGCGATGACTTCCCGGTCGGCATTCCTGAGCATGAGGGCGCATCGCGCCACAACCCGGGAGTCGCCGGCCCGAATGGCCAAATTCGCGATGCCCTCGTCGCCCACCGCCTCCAGCATCCACTTGACCAGCGGGCCCGGAAAGCCGTTCATGCAGGCCAGTTCCAGACCGGTCTCCTCGACAACGACCGGCCGCTCGAGCCGCTGCCAGGCAGCCTCCGCCTTGAACCGCAGCACCTCGATCAGGTCGCCCGACTGGATCTCCGGTAGATCGATCGCCGCCGTCTCCAGCCGGCGGCCGACGATCCGTTCCGCCTCGCGCCGTTTGTTCTCGTTGCCGGTAACCAGTACCCACGGTCCCTGGCTGAAAGCTCCGCCGCTCACCTGTCGGCGCCCGGACACGTTGTGAATAATCGTGCGCCAGAGTGGTGTATTATTCGCGCCGAACGAACCAAGGGACAGGCAGTGTAGCCCGCCCCACACGATCCGGCCCAACGGAGGGATGTCTCGCATGCCCGCACACCTGCTCTCGATCGCCGACCTGGAAGACGGCCAGCTCGAGTCGATCCTCGACCTGGCCCTGGGACTCCAGGCAAGGCCCGATGCGCATCGAAGCACGCTCCACGGCAAGTCGATCGGCCTCTACTTCGAGAAGTCGTCCACGCGGACCCGAGTGAGCTTCGAGGTGGGCATGGGGCAACTCGGAGGTCAGGCGGTCTTCCTCTCGACCCGCGACCTGCAGATCGGCCGCGGGGAGACGATCGCCGACACCGCCCGCGTCCTGTCCCGTTACGTGAATCTCCTCATGCTGCGTACCTTCGAGCACAGCACCGTGGTCGAGATGGCAGAACACGCCACGATTCCCGTGATCAACGGGTTGACCGACGAACTTCACCCCTGCCAGGCACTCGCCGACCTGATGACCGTCCGCCAGGAGTTCGGTGACCTGCGCGGGCGCCGGATCAGCTACATCGGCGACGGCAACAACGTAGCCCACTCCCTGATGATCGCCTGCGCCCGCGCCGGCCTCGACTTCTCCATCGCCTCACCGCCGGGCTACGAAGTAGCGGACAAGTACCTCGAGCTCGCGGGCGCGCTCGCCACCGACACCGGCGCCGGGATCGAAACCGGAACCGACCCGCACGCCGCCGTCGCCGGCGCGGACGCTGTCTACAGCGACGTCTGGACCTCGATGGGGCAGGAGACGGAACGAGCGCAGCGCCTCGCCGACTTCGAGGGCTACACCGTCGACGACGACCTGATGGCCCGGGCCAGGAGCGACGCGATCTACCTCCACTGCCTGCCCTGCCACCGGGGCGAAGAAGTCACCGCCTCCGTCGTCGACGGCCCCCAGAGCCGCGTCTTCGACCAGGCCGAGAACCGCATGCACACCCAGAAGGCCCTCATGCTGCGCCTCCTCGATCGCGCGTAGAGGAGCGGAACCATGGGATAAGCGTAGGTTCGCCAACAACTTACGCTGGTAGACTGCGGACATGGCCGAAGCCATGGACGCGCCGCAGAATCCGCTTCACGAGCGCTATGCGAGCGCGGAGATGGCGCGGCTGTTCTCGGCCCGGCACCGGTTCCGGACCTGGCGGCGGCTCTGGATCTGTCTGGCCGAGAACCAGGCGGCGCTGGGACTGCCGATCAGCGAGGGGCAGCTCGCCGCGCTGCGCCAGCATGCGGGCGAACTCGACCTGGAGCGCGTCGCCCAATTGGAACGTGAAACCCGCCACGACGTGGTGGCCCATCTGCGGCACTTCGCCGAGGTCAGCGGCGACGCCGGCAGCATCCTGCATCTCGGCGCGACGTCGGCGTTCATCACGGACAACACCGACGCCCTGATCGTTCGGGAAGCGCTCGACCTGGTCGCGGGGCGGCTGGCGGCCACGGTCACCGAGCTGGCCAGCTTCGCGCGTAAGGAGCGGGGTACGACCGCGCTCGCCTACACCCACTTCCAGTCGGCCCAGTTGACGACGCTGGGAAAGCGCGCCTGTCTCTGGCTCCAGGACTTCCTGACCGACCTCGAGGAGGTGGCGGGCCGCCGCGACCGGCTGCGCTGCCGGGGCGCCAAGGGCACGACGGGCACCCAGGCCTCCTTCCTCACCCTGTTCGGCGGCGACCACGGCAAGGTTCGCGAGCTCGATGCCCGGGTCGCCTCGGCGCTCGGCTTCGAGGCGAGTTGGCGGATCACCGGCCAGACCTACCCGCGCAAGCAGGACAGCCAGGTCCTGCACACGCTGTCCGGCACTGCGGAGAGCTGCCACAAGTTCGGCAGCGACCTGCGGCTGCTCCAGGGCGTCGGCGAACTCTCCGAGCCGTTCGACGAGAACCAGGTCGGTTCCTCGGCGATGGCGTACAAGCGGAACCCCGTGCGGGCCGAGCGCATGTGCTCGCTGTCGCGGCGGGTCATGAGCGACTCACTACACGGGGCGCTGAACGCCGGCACTCAGTGGCTCGAGCGCAGCCTCGACGACTCAGCGAACCGGCGTCTGGTACTGACCGATTGCTTCCTGACCGTCGATGCCGTGCTGCTTCTGGCGGCGAACATCGCCCAGGGATTACGGGTGAACGAAGCCGCAACCGCGGCCCGGGTCAGACGAGAACTTCCGTTCATGGCCACCGAGACCTTCCTGATGGAAGCGTCGCTGCGCGGCGGCGACCGCCAGGAACTGCACGAGCGCATTCGCCGGCACAGTCTCGAGGCGTACGCGCGGGTTTCGGCGGGAGAGCCGAACCCGTTGATCGACCTGATCGCGGCCGACCCGTCGTTCGGACTCGGCCGCGACGAACTCGAGTCCCTGGTCGACGCGGATTCCTTTACCGGGCGCTCGGCGCAGCAGGTCGACGATTTCCTCGCCGAAGCCGTGGAACCGGCACTGGCGAGGCACCGCGCCGCGGCGGTCGAGGCGCCGAGGGTGTAGCGAGCCCGATGCGCCGGCCACGCTCGCCTTCCGAGGACCGCACCCGACGCCCGCTCGCAGCCGTGCTCGCCGCTGTCCTTGCCGCCGGCCTGCTGGCCGGCTGCGCCTCGACCACTCGCCTCGAGTCGCCGAACCGCGGAACGACCCAGAAAGGACTGGCATCGTGGTACGGCGCCAAGTTCCACGGCCGGCCGACCGCAAGCGGCGAGACCTACGACATGAACCGCATCTCGGCCGCACACAAGCAGTTGCCGCTCGGCACCGTGGTCCAGGTGAAGAACCGCGATAACGGAAAGAAGCTCAAGGTACCCATCAATGACCGCGGCCCCTTCGTCACGGGCCGGATCATCGATCTCTCGGTTGGCGCGGCCCGGGAACTCGGCATGTTCGGCCAGGGTCTCGCGAACGTCCGGATCAAGGTCGTGCGCCTGGCGCCGAAGAGGCGTCAACTGCCGATCTCCTATCCCGCCCCCGGCTGGCGCGGGAGCAAGGTGAACCGGGACCGCCAAAGCGGCTTCACGATCCAGGCCGGCGCCTTTCGCAAGCGCAGCAGCGCCGTGGCGCTGGCCCGGCGCCTCCGCCGCGAACTCGACCTCGACAACGTGAAGATCACGAGAGGACGAGGAGTGCACCGTGTCCAGATCGAGCGCAAGCGCAGGCAAGCGGCCGACGCCGTGCTGCAACGCCTGAAAGACGCCGGGATCGCCGCGTTTCTTTCGGGCTGACGAGGGCCGGGCCGGCCCGGCCCTTTCAGGTGAGGTCGACCAGGTTGACCGCGATCACCTCGTCCACAGCCAGCAACGCGCCCATGCAGGCGTCGTCCGGGACCTGATCGAGCCGCAGCACGGCTATCGCGTCACCGTCCGGTTCCCGCGAAAGGTGGATGTCGGCGATGTTGATTCCGGCGTCGCCGAGCAGAGTGCCCAACCGGCCGACGAAGCCCGGCACGTCGCGGTTGCGCAGGAACAGCAGCAGGCCGCGGGGCTGGAACTCGAGCTGGAAGCCGGCGAAGGAGACGACCCGCAGATCGCCGTGGATCTCGCCGTGGCGGTAGGTCGTGCCCGA
>JAPOVF010000018.1 GCA_026708285.1 Acidobacteriota bacterium | reverse complement strand
AGGGACAGAGCGCGACGAAGCGCTGGCCCCGGCGCTCGACCTTCGTGTGCTCGCTCGCGATGTCGACGATGTCGACCGCCTCGCGCACCGCGTCCAGCGCCTCGTCGGTAAGCCTGGAGCGCCGCTGCACGACCGCTCATCCTACAGCGGCAGAACGGTCGCCGCTTCGCGGCGCGTTCCGTCTCAGAAGCCGGCCAGAAGGCCGGCGCACCCACGCCGGCGCACCCAGTGGGCGGGCGCGTTAGCGCAGCTGCACTTCGGTCGCGCCGTCGCCGCCCGCCGACGGCGGCGCGGGATCGAAACCGGCCACGGCCGGATGCGCCCGCAGATGCTCGCGGACGGCCCGGCGCAGGCGCCCGCTGCCGTGGCCATGCACCACCCGCACCCGTTCGCGGCCCGAGGCCAGGGCCCGATCGAGATAGACGTCCAGGGAATCGAGCGCCGGTTCGACCATCTGACCGATCAGCATCAACTCCGGCTCGACCGCCGGCGCGGAGGACGCCCGGACCCGTACCCGCGGCGACGCGGCCGGCTCCGCGGTCGCGACGACCCGAAGCGCCGCAACGGCCGTCCGCACCCGTTTGCCCCGCACCAGGACCGTTGCGCGATCGCCGTCGGTTTCCTGGAGCACCCCGACCCAGCCAAGCGAGTCGTGACGCACCTGGGCCCCCGCCACCAGGGGACCAGGCCGCTCGGGAGCCACCGCAGCTTCCGCGTCCTCCTCCCCGGGGCCGCCGGGCGCGCGGTTCGCCGCCCCAGATGCATCGCGGTCGAGTTCCCGGTGCAGACGGCCGGCGGCCCGGGCGAACGCCCGCTTGCCCGGACGAGGCTGCGCCGCCAGTTCCGCAAGCGCTTCATCCAGGCGCCGGCGGTTCGCGCGGCGCAGGCCATCCACCTCGCGCCCGATCGCCTCGCTCAGCTTCTTCCTGGCCGCCCGCAACGCCGCCTGGCGGACCTCCAGGCGACCGCGCTCCGCCTCGGTCTCGGCGGTCAACCGGTCCAGCTCCCGTTCGCGCGCGACCAGACGTTCCCGGAGCCGCTCATTGCGCTCCAGCACCCGTCTCAACTGCTGGTGCTCCGAGCCCAGAAAGTGCTCGGCGCGCTCCAGCCAGGCCGCCGGAAGGCCGAGCCGCCGCGCCAGAGCCAGAGCGCGGCTGCCTCCCGGCGGTCCGATAACCAGGCGGTAGGTCGGCAAGCCACTCTCCGGGTCGAAGCTCATCGCCGCGCAGGAAGCCGCCTGGGATTCAAGGGCGGCGGCGGCAAGCTGAGTCAGGTGAGTCGTGAGGATCCCCAGCGATGCGCTCTCGACCAGCCCTTCGAGCAGAGCGATCCCGAGCGCGGCCCCCTCTTCCGGATTCGTTCCGGCGCCGACCTCATCGAGCAGGACGAGCGTGCGCGGTCCGGCATGCCGCCACACCTCCCGCAGACGCAGCAGGCGGGCGCTGAAGGTCGACTGTTCGTCCAGGACGCTCTGGTCGTCGCCCACCACCGCGACGAGGTGGTCAAAGATCGGAAACTGGCTGTCGCGTGCCGCCGGCACCGGCAGGCCTGCCTGGGTCATCAGGCAGAGCAGCCCCACCGTCTTGAGCGCCACTGTCTTGCCGCCCGCATTGGGTCCGGTCAGGACCATGGTCCGGTGATCGTCCAGCGCCAGGTCGAGCGGCACGACGTCACCGCGGTTGCCGGCGGCGCCAAGGGTCTCCTCTCGCAGGTCGGCGAGCCGCGGATCGAGCAGTGGGTGGCGGGCGCCGCGGATTTGCAGCGCCGCGGCTGCAACGTTCGGCTCCGGCGGTGCGACGCCTGCCAGCCCGGCGCCGACCACGGCGGCGAAGCGTGCCACTGCCTGCGCCGCGTCGACCGCGGCGAGGAAATCGATCCTGGCAATGATCGCCGGGGTCAGTGCCAGCACCTGGCGGACCAGCTCCGCAAGGATGCGCGCCCGCTCGATCTCCTTGTCGGCGGCGATCCGCTCCAGCTCGTCGTTGCCCTCCACCACCTCGGAGGGCTCGAAGTAGAAGCTGCGGCCCGAGGCCGAGCGACCTCTCACGAGGCCGGAGAGACGACCCCTGCTGCCGGAGGGCAGCAGCACGGAGAACCGTCCGCCGCGCATGGGCGTCGAGTCGTCCGCCAGCTTGTGGCCGTGCTCTCTCGCATAGGCCTGAATCCGCGTCTCGACCAGGGCTTGGGTGCGGCGGCCATCCCCCACCAGCGCCCTGAGTCGGGGCGACGCGTCGTCCCGCACCGCGCCGCTACGGTCCAGGGCCCGGCGCAGGCGCGCAGCCAGGGCGGCGCAACCGATCGGTTCGCCGGATCCGGCGCCCTCCGCGGCGCCGGCCTCCACCACGCGGAGCGTTTCGACCTCCGCGGCGACCCGCGGCGTCTCTTCGTGGTCCGCGAGCCGTTCGAGAACCTCCTCGCACACTTCGACCACGGACGCGAGGCCGAGCAGAGCAGCGCCTCCCAGCCCGCGACCGTCGCTCTCCAACTGGCGCCGCAGGCCCACGAGTTCCTGATCGAGCACCGGCACCAGGGCGCCCGCCTCCGCCAACTCCCGGGCAATCTCTGCGTAGCGGACCCGGCGAAGCTCGATCTCAGAAGGGTCGGAGCACGGAGAAATGGCCCGTACGGCCGACGCGCCCGCATCGGTCACCGCGAGGCCCGCCACCACGCGGAGTAGCGCCGGAAACTCCAGCGCCTCGGAAGTCGCGCTGCTGCAGCAACTCAAAACCCCGCCCGGCAGTCGCTCCGCGCCGGCGCGCGGTGCGGATCAGGCCAGACCGGCGCGGCGCTCCTCGGCCAGCTTGCGCAGCATCTTCTTGCGCGCCTGCATCACCTTGCGCTTGCGCTTGACCGAGGGCTTCTCGAAGTGCTGGCGCTTCTTGAGCTCGGTCAGAATGCCCTCCTTCTCGCACTTCCGCTTGAAGCGGCGAAGCGCATTCTCGAAGCTCTCGTCGTCGCGTACCTGCACAACCGGCATAGCCAGAAACCCGTCCTCTCCTGGGTGAGCCAGGGCCGAGGCCCGAACTCGATTCACCCACGGGCGCCGACGCACGACACCCCGGGAACGGCGGATTGTGCACCAGCCGACCCTCCGCAGTCAAGGACGGGGCCGTACTCCTGCTGCCTCCGCGACGCAGGGAGATAGCCGCGCGCGGCCGCTACTCTTCTTCTTCGTCCTTCCCCTCGACCGCGTTGGGATCGGTGCGGTAGACCTTGCGGTCGCTCTCGTTGAAGAACACGCCGACGGCGGCTCCCGCCCCGTGCTCCTCGGGGTCCTTGGGGTAGAACCAGGCGAACACGTTCTCATCCGAGAAGGTCCGCACATAGCTGTGGAAGGGCTTGCCCAGGACGCCTTCGACCTCGGCCTCGGTCATTCCCCGCTTGACCTCGGCAAGCCGTTCGGGCGTGACGTAGCGGGCTTCCTGGTACGCGGCGATCCTCGCCACGAGGTCGGGGTTGTCCGGATCGTTTCTCTGAGCAGCCTCCAGGATGTCGATTGCCCGGCGGTAGTCGCCGCCCTTGACGACGTACTCCCGGGCCAGGTACATCTGCTCGCCGGACATCATCCCGAAGGCCAGGCGCTGCTCCTCGTCCATCTCACCGCCGAGCTCCCACTCGGCCTCGTTGATGTAGTTGACCAGCTTCTGCTGCAAGGCCTCGCCGTCGCCGCCGACCTCTTCATCCAGCGCCTCGACCTGAGCGGCAAGCGCTTCGGCATCTTCGCCTTCGCCGGGCGCCGCGGCCTGCGCGCGCAACTGCTCCAGCTCGCTCCGTTTGGCATTCAGGGCAGCCTGAGCTTCCTCCAGTTCGGCCCACGCCTCGGCTCTCGCCGCAGTCGTCCGCTCCTCCTCGGAAGGACCGCATGCAGTGAGGGAAGCAAGTAGAAGTATGGCCGCGATGCAGGCGGCAGAGTCCGCCCAATCCGGCCGCCTTAGCGGAGTGATTCTCGACATCCTGGCGCCTCCTTGGCTCGCGACTTGCGTACCCGCCAGTATACCCCAAGGCGACCCGCCGCAGGGCGCCGTAGCCGGGGGATCGTGGGCCGGTGGGTGGGGCTATACTGCGGCACTGCGCTTGGGGTCCGAAGGGTCCATAGCTCAGCGGTTAGAGCATCCGGCTCATAACCGGCAGGTCCCTGGTTCGAATCCAGGTGGACCCATACCGCGCAGCTCCGGAACGAATCTGAATGGAAAGAGTCCTTGACACGATCGTAGAACTTCAGGAGGCAAGCGTAGAACTCACGCGAAGCCTCACCCTGCTCGACGGGGTTCCCGAGTCGATGCAGGAACTTCACGACCAGTACGAGACCAGCCGCAGCGAGATCGAGGAGCTGGAGGAGGAGCAGCGCCTGGCAGAGCTGGAGCGCCGGGCCGCCGAAGCGGAGAGGGCGGCGGGAAAGGACAGCATCGAGCGCTACCAGGAGCAGATTTCCCGCGTCACCACGCAGCGCGAGTACGGCGCCCTCCTGAGTGAGATCGACACGGTCCGCGCCCAGATGCGGGAAGCGGACGACAGGGCGCTCCTCGCGCTCGAGCAGCAGGATGTGGCGGCCGGGCGGCTCGATGAGCTCCGGGGCGCCTTCGAGTCCCTGGACCAGCAGTACCAGGAGGCTCTGGCCGCCTGGGAGGAACAGAAACCCGCGATGCGGAAACGGGTTCAGGTGCTGGAGGGCAGGATCGAGGTCTTTCGCGAACGCCTGCCCCCCGCGGCCCTGAAGCAGTATCAACGTCTGTTCGAGCGCCATGGCGGCGCTCCGCTCGCGGTCATCCGCGTCATCGAAAGCGCCAAGGCCCCGATCCGGCACTGTTCGTTCTGCAACTACCGGATCAGGCCCCAGGTCGTGCTGCAGATCCAGACCCAGGGGGCCATCGTGCCGTGCGACTCCTGCCAGCGGATCCTCTACCTCGACGACGGAGAGTCCGACTGAGCAAGCCGCCGCGGAGCAC
>JAPOVF010000385.1 GCA_026708285.1 Acidobacteriota bacterium | reverse complement strand
GTTCGGCAGCACCGTGCGGGTCGGCGAGGGCGAAGTGGTCAACGACATCGTGTCGATCGGCGGCGACGTCAAGGTCGACGGTCAGGTGCGCGGCGACGCGGTATCGGTCGGCGGCGAGGCGAAGATCAACGGCCGCGTGACCGGGGAAGTGGTCGCTTTCGGCGGCAATGTGGAACTCGGCCCCGAAGCGGAGGTGTGGGGCGACATCTTGACCGTGGGCGGCAGGGTACGACGGGAAGACGGGGCGTCCGTGCTCGGCGAAGTGTCCGAGGTGGCCTGGGACGACTTCGACTGGAACTTCGGCGACGACTGGTTCGGCGGTTGGGACGGCGACTGGTTCCCAGGTGTCGGCGACCGGCCGCCGTTCTTCCGGCTCGGCAAGGTGTTCGACTTCGTCCAGTCGATCATCTTCACGATCCTGCTGATCGCGCTCAGCGGCCTGGTCCTCCTGATCGCGCCGAAGGGAGTCAACCGGGTGCGAGCCGCCGCCTCGTCCGAACTGTGGGCCATGTTCGCGGTCGGCCTGGGCGTGGAGGTCTTCTTCCTGCCCGTTCTGATCCTGGTCAGCCTGCTGCTCGCCGTGACGGTCATCGGCATTCCCTTCGCCATCCTCCTCTGGCCCGCCGCGTTGATCGGTCTGACGGCGGCCTTCGTGTTCGGCTACACGGGCTCCGCGGTCGCGGCAGGAGACTGGTGCCGGAGACGCTTCCAGGGCGCCGGCCAGCTAGCTGCCGGCAGCTTCGGCGCTCTGGCGCTCGGCGTCCTCACGATCCAGGCGCTCGCGCTTGTTGCCGACCTGCTCGGCTTCCTGGGTCTGCCCTGGTTCTTCCGCGCCATGTTCCGAATCCCTGGGGTGCTGATCTGCTACCTCGCCTGGACGATCGGCCTCGGCGCCGTCTTCATGACCCGCTTCGGCAGGTCCGACTACGGAGTTGCGTCCGCTTCGCCGCCCCCGACACCTCCCCCCGCGGACGACGCGGCCACGGGCGCCGATCCTCCGGCCGACTCCGAATCGTCGGAGGGTGTCGACGACGGCGACCCCAAGCCGGAGATACCGAAGCCACCAGCCGAGTAGCGGCGCGCAGGCGGGACGCCTGGATCGTAGTAGTCTCCACGCCATGCCGGCCCGCGGGCTCGCCAGTCTGGTCCTGCTCGCAGCGCCTCTCGCCGCTGCCGCGGCCGCCGACGACTTCTCACACTCCTGTACGCAGCTACAGGACGGCTCGAACCCTTACTTCGGCACCAGACTCGCCGATGTGCTTCGGGCCGAGTTGTCCTCGACCGGGCCCAACCCCGAGACCCTGGCCCAGCTCGGTAGCGAACTGCTTCGGCTCGGCGACACGGAGGGAGCGATCCAGCACCTGTCCACGGCGACCGCGGCGCTCGCCGCCTCGCCCGATGTCCGACCGACCATTCCCGAATGGAACCTGGCCCTGGCCCATCTCCAGCGGGCCGAGGATCTGAACTGCGTCCATCACTCAGGCGCCGTGGCGGCGGCAGACAACCCCGTCGCAGGCCGTGATCAGGCCGGCCGAGTCCACCGTTCGGCCGACAGCTGCATCCTGCCGCTTGTCCCCTCCGCGGTCCACGCCCGCCCCGAACACGCCCGCGCCGCGGGCGACCTGTTCCTGGCCATGTTGCAGGAAGGGCGGCCAAGCGGTACCTGGAGGCACCGGGCGAGGTGGCTGCTCAACGTCACGAGACGGCTGACCGGCGACTTCCCCGAGGGCGTGCCCGACGCTCTGCGCATCGACGAGAGCGTCTTCGTCTCCGGTCGGTTCCCGGGCGGGCGCTGGCGCAATCTCGGACCGGAACTCGGAATCGACGCTCTCGACCTTGCGGGCGGCGCCGTCGTCGACGACTTCGACGGCGACGGCGTTCTCGACCTGATTACTTCCACGTGGGACCCATGCGGCCCTCTCCGAGCGTTTCGAGGCGACGGCCGCGGAGGTTTCGAGGACACGGGCGAAGCCTGGGGCCTCAGCGGTCAGCTCGGTGGGCTGAACCTGATCCACGCCGACTACGACGGTGACGGCCGGCTCGACCTGCTCGTGCTGCGCGGCGCCTGGCTGCTGGAAGACGGCCGCATCCGCAACTCGCTCCTGCGCAACGAGCTGGACGAAGAAGCCGGGCGCTTCGTCGACACCACCAGGGCCGCCGGCCTGGCCGAACCCGCGTATCCGACCCAAGCCGCCGCGTGGGGCGACTACGACGACGACGGCGACCTGGACCTCTACGTCGGCAACGAAGCGAGTGAGGCGCACGAGTACCCGTCGCAGCTGTTCCGCAACCTGGGCGACGGCACGTTCGAGGACGTGGCGCCCACTGCGGGGGTGAGCAACCTGCGCTACGCAAAGGGCGTCGCCTGGGGCGACGTGGACAACGACGGCGACCTCGACCTCTACGTCTCGAACTTCGGCGCCAACCGACTCTACGTGAACGACGGCGGCCTGTTCCTGGACGTCGCGATCCCCGCGGGCGTCACCGAGCCGGAGCGGGAGAGCTTCGCCACCTGGTTCTTCGACTACGACAACGACGGCGACCTCGATCTCTTCGTCGGTGACTATCGCGACCAGGCCACCGAGGTCGTGGCGTCTTACATGGGCTCGGATCCCGGCGTGGGCCAACCCCTGCTCTACCGCAACGACTGCGGACCGGAGCCCGGCTGCAGCGGCAGGTTGCGGATGACCGAAGTGTCCCGCGCGTTGGGCATCCGCCGGCCGGCTCTGCCAATGGGAGCGAACTACGGCGATCTGGACAACGATGGCTGGCTCGACTTCTATCTCGGCACCGGCGAACCGGATCTCGCCAGCCTGATGCCGAACGTCATGTACCGCTACAACGGCCGGCACTTCGAGGAGGTCACCTTCGCTGGCGGCTTCGGTCATCTCCAGAAAGGACACGGCGTCGCCTTCGGCGACCTGGACCGCGACGGAGACATGGACCTCCTCCACCAGCTCGGCGGCTTCTACCCGACCGATACCTTCGGCAACGCGCTGTTCGAGAATCCGGGCAGCGACAACGCCTGGATCACCCTGCGCTTCGCCGGCGCCGGTAGCGCCGACTCGGGCGCCAACCGCTTCGGTGTCGGCTCGCGGGTCGCCCTCTCCGTCGACGGTCCGGGCGGCAAACGCACGATCCACCGTCTCGTCGGCTCGGGCGGCTCCTTCGGCGGCAACAGCATGCAACTCGAAGTGGGTCTCGGAGACGCAGCGAAGATCGACGAGATTCGCGTCCGATGGGCCGGTAGCGGCACGGTTCAGGTCTTCGAAGACGTCGAACCGCGGGCTTCGTACCGGGTCAGCGAGCGGGCCGAAGTTCTCGAACGCGTCGAGGAGGCTTCCTTCCGCCTCGGCGGCGACGAATGAGAACCGGGCCGACCGGCGTCGTCGTGTGCGTGGCATCGGCGCTCCTGCCCACCCTCACCCGGGCAGGAGAGAGCGAGGTGATCTTCGCCGACGCAACGAAGAGCGCCGGCCTCGACTTCCGACACTGGAACGGCATGAGCGGCCAGCTCTACTATCCCGAAGTCGTGGGGGCCGGCGCGGCGCTCTTCGACTACGACAATGACGGTGACCTCGACCTCTATCTGGTCCAGGGCAACTTGCTGGGCGCGGACGGGGATCCCGGCCGGGCAACCGTTCCGTGGGCCGGCGACTGGCCGCCCCGCGATCGTCTCTATCGCAACGACCTCCAACCTGGAGAGGACGGCGCGACCGTCAGCCTCGTCGACGTCACCGACGAGAGCGGTATCGAGGCCACGGGCTACGGCATGGGAGTTGTGGCCTCCGACCTCGACAACGACGGCTGGATCGATCTTTACGTGCTCAACCTCGGCGCCAACCAGCTCTGGCGCAACGAGGGCGACGGTACGTTCAGCGATCGGACCGAGGCGAGCGGCACCGGCGATGCGCGCTGGAGCATCGCGGCCGCCGCCGCTGACTATGACGGCGACCTCGACCTCGACCTGTTCGTCGTCAACTACCTGAACTTCTCCCTGGTCACCCACAAGACCTGCCTTACGGAGCGCGGCGAAGTCGACTACTGCCTGCCCGGCGCCTACCAGCCCGTCCCCGATCTCCTGCTGCGCAACGACGGCTCCGGTCGTTTCGAGGACGCGACGGCAGACGCCGGGCTGACTTCGGTTCGACCCGGCAACGGCCTGGGCGTCCTCGCGGCCGATCTGGACCTCGACGGCCGTCTCGACTTCTACGTCGCCAACGACCTCATGCCCAACCACCTGTGGATCAACGTCGGAGACGGCGTTCTGGTCGAAGAAGGCCTGATTAGCGGCGCTGCCCTGAACGCGGACGGTGAAGCCGAGGCCAGCATGGGTGTCGCCGGCGGCGACTACGACGGTGACGGCGACTTCGATCTCTTCCTGACCCACTTCAACCGAGAGACGAACACGCTCTACCGGAACGACTCGGAACCCGGCGCACCCACCTTCCGGGATCGCACGAACGCGGCGGCACTGGCTCGACCGAGTTGGGACGCGACTTCCTTCGGCACCGCCTTCGTCGATCTCGACCACGACGGTTGGCTCGACCTTGCGGTGGTCAACGGCGCCGTGACCTTCGCGGCCGGCAGACCGCGCACGGAGGACGACCCCTTCCCCCTGGATCAACCGAACCAGGCGTTTCTGAACGTGACCGGAAGTTCCGCTGGCCGCCGCTTCGATCCGGCGCCGATGGGCATCCTGGACGGCGCCGCACCCCTGGTAAGCCGCGGCCTTGCGACCGGTGACATCGACAACGACGGTGACACCGATCTGGTCATCACGAACAACAACGGACCCGCAAGAGTGCTGCTCAACCAGGGGGCTGCCGGCGACGACTGGATCGGTCTGGCGCCGCGCCTGGACGCCGCACACGGCCACCGACCGGCATCCGGCGTCACCGTGCGCATCCACCGCGGCGCGGCTTCGCCACTCGTCCGCCTGGCAGGCTCGAGCGGCAGCTACACGTCGTCGGGAGACCCCCGGATCACGGTGAGTCCTGCCGGCGCCGAAGTGTCGCGCGTAGAAGTCCAGTGGCCGGACGGAAGGGTCGAGGAGTGGCCGGCGCCACCCCCGGCGGC
>JAPOVF010000147.1 GCA_026708285.1 Acidobacteriota bacterium | reverse complement strand
AGCGCTCGCCGATCACGACGAAGAGCCCGTGGCTGATCGCCTTCGCGTTCGGCCTCCTCCACGGCTTCGGCTTCGCCGGCGCCCTGGCCGAGATCGGTTTGCCCCAGCGGGCGATTGCCATGGCGCTGTTCCTCTTCAACGTCGGCGTCGAGGTGGGCCAGCTTCTGGTCGTCGCCGTGGTGCTCGCGCTCGTGGCCGTCGTCAAGCGGGTTGGGATCGTCGTGCCGGAGCTCATCCTGCGGACGCCGATCTACGCCACCGGCATCATCGCGTCGTTCTGGTTCGTGGAGCGGGTGGCGCGGATCGTCGTCTGACGTCGTTCGCCTCGAATCATGCCTTGGAACGGACGGTTCGGCACGCTCGCCGACTTCATCAGGACCGAGACGAGTCGGACGCTGGAGTCCTACAGTAGCCAACCGAACCTGGTCGCCGAGCACGCGGCCGCCGAGAGCGCAATCGCGCACGGAGGCTACGAGGACCGGCAAGTCATCGAACTGATGCAGAACGCCTCGGACTCTCTGCTGGAAGCGCCCAACACCAGCGGAAGAGTCGAGATCCGGCTCACCGACAACTACCTGTACTGCGCGGACGACGGCAAATCGATCGGCGAAGAGGGGATCCGGGCACTGATGTTCGCACGGCTGTCTCCGAAACTGGGGACTTCCGCAATCGGCAGGTTCGGACTCGGCTTCAAGTCCGTACTACGGGTGACCGACGCGCCGGAGTTCCACAGCCGCTCCGTTTCGTTCAGGTTCGACGCCGAAGCAGCCAAGGCCCGCATTCAAGATGCGGCGAAGGGTACGGACGGACCGTATCCCATACTGAGACTCCCCGACCCGATTGGGCCCCCTACGGCCAGCGTTGACGAGACGCTCGACGAGCTAATGGCCTGGGCCACGAACATCGTTCGACTGCCACTCCTGGTCGAGCAGACTGAACGGCTCGCGAGGCAGATTCACAACTTCCCGCCCGAGTTCCTGCTCTTCGTCGACCACGTCAAGGAACTCCGTCTCGACGACGGACTGACCAGCCGACGCGCGGATCTTTCGTCTCACGGGAACGAGCGGCTCCTCACGGTGGCGAATTCCCGGAATCGAGAACCCAGGACCAGCCGCTGGCTCGTTTTCCGAACCATCCACACCCTGTCACCGAAGGCTCGGGACGATCCGAGCACGCCTGATGCGCCCGAAGGAGCGGCGTTGACTTGGGCCGCCCCACTCGACAGGCGCACGGAGTTTCATCACTTCTGGGCCTCGTTTCCCACGCAAACGCCGAGTCTTCTTGCCGGCATCCTGAACGCACCCTGGAAGACGAACGAGGATCGCCAGAACCTCCTTCCCGGCAACTTCAACGATGAGTTGATTCGGGCCGCGGCCCGGCTCGTCGCGGACCATCTGCACGAACTCAGCACCGAGGAAGACCCTTCCGCGCACCTGGACGTCCTGCCACGCCGGCATGAAGCCGGCGACTCCGAGCATGCCGAGCTCCTTCGGCGCGAGCTTTTCGATCTGCTTTCGGAGCGCCCCATCGTGCCCGACCAGAACGGAGACCTGCACGGACTCCGGGACCTCCGCTATCCGCCTTCGCTACTCACCAGGGGCAACAGCATCGACCTCGCACCCTTTGAGCAATGGCAAAGCTATGAGGGACGACCGAAGGACTGGCTTCACCACTCCGGCCTAAACCGAGTGCGACTCTCCACTATCGACCGCCTGTTTCCGAGCCCCCGAGTCGCCCCCCGTGCCTCGCTGTCCGAGTGGCTGGAGGCTCTGTCGACGCAGGGCACGGGCGATCACGGCGTCCACGCGTCGATGGCCGCGATCCGGGCTGCGGCAGCGATCCGCGAGGAGTTGCGTCGTCGAGCGGATCTGGGCCGCATCATCCTGGCTGCGAACGAGCAGCTGAGGCCGATCGAGCCCGACTCCGTCTTCCTCCCTGCAGCGCCGTCCCTACCCATCGCACGCGGCGAAGAAGGGTCAACCGTCCATCCTCGGGTCGCCGCGGATGCGTCTACGCTGAAAGCCCTCAAGCAGCTGGGCCTGCGCCCACCGAGCGCTGAAAGCCGCTTCCGCAAGGCCGCCAAGCGCGCCGGACTCGGGCCACCATCTAGGCCGTGGCAGCCGCAACGACGCGAACCGTCCGACGACGACTTGCGGGAGTTCTGGGCCGCCGCCCGAAGTCTGTCGCCGGAGGCTGTCCAGAGAATCGTCACAGACGTCACGGAAGCCCACGGCGCTGGCCCCTACCGGATCCGGGCGCGAACTCGCGCAGGAGACTGGCAGCCGCTGGCGTCCGTGCTCCTGCCTGGCCGAATCGTGCCTGGGGACGGGAGCAGGGACGACGAGGCGACTGTTGATCTTGGGTTCCACCAGCAGGACTGGACGCTTCTGAAGAAGCTCGGTGCAGTCCAGGAGCCGGATGGGGGCTGGAATCAGGAGTTTGTCGAGGGCTTCGACGAGTTCCGCGACGACGCTGGCCACCAGTACAGGAAGCGGGATGACTTGCCCTCCATGCCGGACCACGGCTACCTCGTCTTCGATTCCGCTCACGGATCAGGTCCCCTGCCTGTTCTTCGGCGCCTCTCCGAGGAAGGAAGGGACCTCTACACGAGAGCATTGCTCGGACGCGACGACACCCTGGCCCCCTGGACCATGCGCCACGAAACGCGCGACATCTACCCACCGATGGGCTTCTTGCCACTGGCCGTCGAGGTTCTCTGGGACCACGGCCGAATTCAAACCTCCGCAGGCATCGTTCCGCTCGCCGAAGCCCACGGCCAGCCTCCGACGAACGCCGAAGCCCTTGACGTCCTCTATCGACACGAGAACTGGGAGGAGATCCGCTACGCCTTCGACCTGACGGATCCGAAGCCGGCGTTCCTCGGAGAAGCGGAGTCCGTTCCTCTGACCGATGTCTGGCCCGGGCTTGCCCAACACTTGACGCGACCCGATTCCCTGCTGATCCGCTGCGAGCGAATCCTGGTTGCCGGCCGGGACGTCGACTGCAGAGCCACCCACTCGAACGTCTACCTCGCCGAGTCCGTTGCCGCCGAGAAAAAGCAACTGCGACTGATCTCCAGGGAGCTGGACCTCGATCTCGCCGAAACGACGCTCCAGCAGATCCTCGACCGGAGGACGCCCAGAGAAATCCAGGACCGCCGCGACGCGATCCGCCAGGAATCGTCCGATACAGACCGGCTGCTGGCCGCCGTCGGCGAGAAGGCGCTTCGCGACCAACTCCCCAGGATGCTGGTCGCCGTGCTCGAAGCCGATGGTCAAGAACTCGGTGGCAAGAGACTCGCCGAAGCCGCAATCGCGACCTGGCATACGGACGCTCTCTGGCAACACCGCGAGGAGCTGGACCACCTCGATCCTCCGAAGCAATGGGCCGGTTCGCCACGAGCGGTCGAGTTCGTCCAGTCCCTCGGCCTTCCGGACGAATGGGCCGGCAAGCGAGCCCGCAAGCGGGATCCCTGGCTGGAAGTGCAAGGTCCAACAAAGCTCCCGCATCTGCACGACTACCAGGAGGGTGTCGCCGGGAATCTCCGGGCGCTGCTCAGAGGCGACTTGGCCGCGGGAGGCGAACGCCGGGCGATGATCAGCCTGCCGACCGGCGCCGGGAAGACCAGGGTCGCGGTGCAGGCGATCGTCGAAGCGATACGTGACGGCGACTTCCCCGGCGGAGCGCTCTGGGTCGCCGACCGCGACGAACTCTGCGAACAGGCGGTCGAGGCGTGGCGGCAAGTGTGGTCGAGCATCGGCGATGGCGGCGAGCCTCTGCGCATCTCCAGAGCGTGGTCCGGGCAGGAGAGTCCTCGTCCGCTGACGAAGCGTCACGTCGTGGTCGCCTCGATCCAGACGCTCCAGGCCCGTCGCGGCCACCAGGACTACTCATTCCTGGCCGATCTACAACTCGTCGTCTTCGACGAAGCACATCGATCCATCGCACCCACCTACACGTCCGTGATGGAGGAAATCGGCCTGACCCGCTACCAGAGGCCTGACGAGCCGTTCCTGGTCGGCCTCACGGCCACGCCCTATCGCGGGAGGGACGAGGAGGAGACCGCAAGGCTGGTCAATCGTTACGGGAAAACCCGACTGGACGACGGGGCGTTTCCTGATGACGAGCCGACCGCTGTCGTTCAACACCTGCAGAGAAGAGGAATCCTCTCCCAAGTGGACCACGAGGCGATCCAGGGAGGCACCTTCCCTCTGCACGACGAAGACATGCGCCAAGAAGGACGGGACAGTTGGGACCTCCCCTGGTTACCGAAGCCGCTCGAAGACCGCATCGCCGGCAGCACTGGCCGCACGAAGCGGATCCTCAAGGCGTTCGAAAAGCACATCGAACCCCGCTGGCCGGTCCTGGTCTTCGCTACCTCGGTGGAACACGCGCAGACCCTCGCCGCGCTCCTCGAGGACCGGGGCATCACGTCACGCGCCATCAGTGGGGAAACCAGACCACCCGCCCGCCAGCACGCGGTCGAGGAGTTCCGGAGTGGGCGAATCCAGGCACTCGTGAACTACGGCGTGTTCCGCGAAGGCTTCGACGCCCCGAAGACCCGCGCGATCCTCGTTGCCCGCCCGGTCTACAGCCCGAATCTCTACTTCCAGATGATCGGCCGCGGCTTGCGAGGGCCGAGAAATGGCGGCACCGAGCGGTGCCTGATCCTGAACGTCGAAGACAACATCGAGAACTTCGGCCCACAGCTCGCCTTCTCCGACTTGGACTGGCTCTGGAACCCGCCCTGAGCGGACCCGCCTCGCAGGAATCCACGAGGTCTTGCCCTTCCGCGACAAGGACGCCGCAGAGGTAGACATCGTAGTCGCGCGCGGCACCCGGTCCGGAGCCACGATCCCGTCGGCGGCAACAGAGTTCCGGGCCGCTAAGATGACCCTTCCGTCCACAGGGAGCAGCAGGGAGGAACCCACGTATGGCGAAGGCGAACGGAGAGGGTCAGAAGGCGGACAACGGTAAGCCCAAGGGACTCCTCAACCGGTTCCTGACCGCCATCGAGGTCGTCGGCAACAAGCTGCCGGACCCGGCGATCCTGTTCCTGCTGCTGCTGTTCCTGACCTGGATCGCTT
>JAPOVF010000260.1 GCA_026708285.1 Acidobacteriota bacterium | reverse complement strand
CCCGGTCATCTTGCGTTCGGCGTCACGGAGGATGAGATCGACCTCTGGCGTGCTCATCTCGAGAGCCACGACGTTCCGGTCGAGCAGGAGATCGACTGGGGCGGCAGTCGCGGACGATCCATCTACTTTCGCGATCCGGACGGAAACAGCCTGGAGTTCGCGACGTCCGCGTTGTGGGGGTTGAGCGAGCCGCGAGGCCGCTAGGGGTCGAAGGAGGGGTGGTTCGCCACCGGCAGGTGGGGAGCGTTCCCGGACGGTTTGCGCAGACTCAGCTCTTCGAAGAGCAGATCGGGGATGGAAACCGATACAAGCTCGCCCAGGCCGAGAGCACTGAGTGCGCCCGCCAGGAAGGACGGGATCAACCCACCGGCGGGTGTGTGGGGGAAGCTGTACACGGTCGACGTATCGGATACGGCCACGATGTCGCGGAACGCTGCTTCGGTCACGGCGACCAGTTCCGCCTTGGGAATCAGTTCCTCCCTGCCGTCCGGGAAGACCCTGTAGGCGAGGCTGGTAATGCCGAGCTGTGGACCCGCCTGGGGTCCCGAGCGCAGGAGGCTCAAGGCGGACGCCGGATCGCCCGTGGACTCGGGCTTGGCCATGCGGCGGACGACGATGCCGTAGTCGGCTCCCCGTTCCTCGACGAGCAGCATCAACTCGGCGTGGAGCTCTTCGTCGTTCATGCCGCGACGCGAGGCGACGATCAGGTTGCTTGGCGCCGGACCTTCACCGCGTCGGTTCGCGGTGCTTCGCTCGATTCCCGGGACCGGGTTGCGGGACGTGAGCAGAGACTTCAGGATGCCGTTCTCGACCAGGGCCTTCGACCTTGCCTCGACGCCGTCGTCGTCGACCGGGTAACCGCCGAGGAAACCGTCGCCGTCGGCGGAGGGGTCGTCGTGGATGTTGAGGAATCTCGGCAGCACCCTGGCCCCGATCCGGTCGAGGAACGGGTTGCGGCTCTGCTGCAGCATGCGCGCGAAGTTCGGTTCAGCGTCGGGTACGCGGTTGCCCAGCAATCTGGGCACCAGCACCTGAGCGAACAGTTCGGCGGCGGCCTGACCTTCGAACAGCACGGGGCCGCTGTAGCGGTCGAGACCCTCTGCAGAACGTCGAGCGGTCAGATTGGCGCCCATTGCGGCAATACGCGATTCCAGATCGTTCCGGTCGTTGATGTCGTCCCAGGAACGGCCGCGGGCCGCGACGGAGTCGTTCAGAACCGTACCGTCCGTGGCCTGGGTGCGAGCCTCCACGGCGATCGCAGCGGTGGGATCGGACCGGATGAACGCGGAGCCCTCACTGTTCAGGTAGTAGGTGCGCCGGTTGCCGGCCGAAACCGAAACGTTCGAACTGAAGATCTCGGGCAGGTCCCTGAACGCGGCGGAAAGGTCCCGGGCGAGTTCTTCGAGTGCCGTTCGGGGCGGGAGGTCGGAGTCGGCCTGGTCGAAGTACGTGAACGGCTCCTCCGATGAGAAGTCGGCGATGTCCTCGGCCCGCGTTTCGTTCTGGAGCACCGCACGCTTCTCGGCCAGCGACTCCAGTGCGGCTTTGTAGGCCTGGTCCGTGGCGAGCCAGATCTGCCGCCTGATCTCGCGGTAGTCGTTCTCCAGCGGCAGGAATCCCCCCATCGCGAAGCTCGACGGGAAGAGGGACATGGAGCCAAAGTTCGTGTTGTCGAACGACGGGTCGCCAATGCGCACTTCGACGCTCAGTCGCTTTCCCTTGTTTACTGAGCTCGACAGCAGTGCTCCGAAGCTCCCGGCGGCGTTCAGCTGTTCCGTTTCCCGCACGGTGTACGCGAGGAAGTAGGGCTTTTCGAGTCCTTCCAGCTCGAGCTGCTCGGTGCTGCGCGCCAGTTCATCGCGCATCGCCTGCATGATCACGTTGAGTTGGGCTTCTTCCTGAGCGTTCGCCGCGGGGAGCGGGACGAGGGACAGGGCCACGAACGCGGCCAGAAGAGTGACCGGCGCTAGCGGTGACCTACGGTTCTGCAAGGACAGGCGCATGGCTAGAAGTCCCCCACAGGAGCGGGCAGCAGGGGTGGTCGGTCCTGAGACTTCTCCTTTTTCTGCACCTCGATCTGCGACACGAGGATCGACGGTGCGGCCGCGGAGACGGGCACCATGCCCGACTCCGCGCCGCAGAAGCCGTTGAACACGCCGATCCTGTCGTCGGCCGCGACCACGCGGCTGAACGTCGTGAGTGGCGTGCCGATCAGGTCGACGCCACGGACGAGTTCCTCGCGGCCGTCCGGGTAGATGCGGTAGACGAGGAGCGGCGACACGTTGAACGAGTTGGGAATCATCCGTCCGGTGAACGTGAAGCCTCCCTGGATCTCCTCGATGCGAAGTCCGAACGGTCTCTCCGCTGCCTCGATCGCCTCGACGAATCTCGCTTTCAGTTCGTCACTCGTGAGGGGATTGGTTACCTCGACAATCAGGTTGGACTGTCTGGATACCGGCTTGCGACCGGGCTGCTTGCGGCCGTGGCCGTTGGAGTTCGGGAAACCGTCGATGGGGGAGCGGGACATGAGGAAGTTCTTCAGGATCCCCTTGTCGATCGCGGTCACCCGGCGAGCCGCCACCCCCTGGTTGTCGTAGCGATAGCTGCCGACCAGGTCGGATGGCCCGTAGGTCCTGATCGTCGGATCGAAGTGCACGGAGAAGCTCTCCGGCAGGACACGCTGGTTCAGTTGGTCGCGGAACGTCTGGCTGTCATCGGCTTCCTTCAGGCGATGACCCTCGAGCCGGTGTCCGAGGATCTCGTGGAAGAAGACGCCGCTGGCTTCGCCGGACAGGATCGCCGGGCCCGTGTACGGCTCCACGAGCGGGGCTTCACGGAGTGCCAGGAGGATCTCGATCATCTTGCGGACATCCCGCTCGACGGTCTCGTCGTCCGGTAGTCCGTCGAGCGTGAAGGAGCTGTAGCTCTTGTAGAGCGGCAGTTCCATGCCGTCGTCGGCCTTCGTCATCGCCGAGACGAAGAGGCGGTACCTGGTCTCCGAAGTCTGAATCTCGGAACCCTCGCTGTTGACGAACCAGCGGGTGTCCGTACCGGCGGTGAGGGATGCCGAGGCCCGCAGGAACTCGCCATGTTCGGCGAACGGCGCCGAGTAGCGCCTGACCCTGTCCTCCCATTCGGCGCGGTCGTACTCAACGGGCCGGGGCTCGTCGACGCCCTTGGACGGGGTTTCGCGGGAGAAGTCGTCGGACTGGTCCTCGGCCTCGACCTTGACCTGCACGTTCGTCTTCACCTGGGTGAGTTGCTCGAGCGCGCGCTTGTACTCCTTGTCGGTCTCGGCCCACAGGACGCCGCGGATCGCGCCGGGGTCGTCGTCGAGGGGTACCTGGGTGCGACCGGCGCCAAGGAACGCCGAGGAGAAGAAGGTGTCGCGAATCGGTCGAGTGTTGTCGAGGCTGTAGTCGCCGACGCGGAGGTCGATGTCGAGCAAACGCTCGTGCCGCTCATCGCTGCCGGTGAGAGCTCCGAACGAGGCCGAGGCGGACGCGCTCCGGCTTTCCGAGATCTCGTAGCTCAGAAAGTACGGCGGCGTCTCCTCCTCGCCGAGCAGCTCCATGGAGCGGTCGAGTTCCGCCTTCATCGCGTCCAGGACACTCGACTGGCCGGCCGCCGGCGCCGCCGCGAGAGCGAGGCCGCAGAGACTGATCAGAAGGCGTCGCAGGAGCAATCCGCTCTTGCCGCGGCCGCCTTTACGATTCCACTGAACGTCGGACATACACACGCCTCCCCTCGTCGGTGGGTCCGGTTTGTTGTACGGATCTGGTTACCCGCCCGTTTGCGCTGCGACTTCCCTCTCTTCAAGGCGCGCACCGCGAAGCGTATTCCCGGTCGCGTAGTTGCCCTCGTGGCAGGCGAACTCGTACAGCTTGGCGTCGGTGGCCGGCCACGTGTACTCGCCGCCGTAGGGCGTCTCCCAGTCGCCGCTCTCGAGCGTGAACTGGTAGAGCAGGGTGTTCTCGTCCTGGAACGAGAAGCGCTCGACCACATGCTGGTCGGCGGGCGGGGAGGGCTCGCCGAAGAGCGTGGTCGCCCCCCACTTCTCTTCCAGGAAGTTCGTCGTGTCGACGACCAGGGTGTCACCCTCCCACCAGGCCACCGAATCGCCGGCACGGGAGCGGATCAGGGAGGGTAGATGCTGGGCTTCCTCCCTGGACGGGCTGATGGGGATGACGCGCGCGTAGTGCATCCACTCGATCAGGATCATCAGGTGGGTGTCCGTCTGCACGATCGTCTTGATGTTGTTGTAGTTCTTCGGGTAGATCGGGATCGTCGCTTCCAGGGAGAAGACGCAGCGGTCCGCGATCGACAGGGACTCGGGGTGGTCGTAGGGACCGACCTCGCGGTCGCGCCACCAGGCGGGGCCGGTGTTCCGCTTCGAGAATCCGTAGATCCCTTCCCGGCGCGCCTTGCCGCGCTCGGTGAGCGGCGGAAAACGGCCGTTGGACGGGTCGGTGAGCAGGGAGGTCCGGTACTTGCCGTCGACGGTGACCGCGCTGGTGCCACGGTCCATGAAGAAGTAGTTGTAGCCGCCGACGCTGCCGCCGACCGGCGGAGCGTCGCGGTTCGGATCGCTGGCGCGCGATCTCGCGTCGATGTTCTGGGCCTCACGATCCCGGATGGCCTGCGCTTCCTCCGGGGTCAGGGTGAGGCGATTCCCCAGTTCGGGGCTCCGCTGCACCGGCGTCAGCGTGCTGATGTCGTAGTTGCCGGAGAAGTCCGGCTTGCCGCCCGGGGTCCTGGGGATGTCGTCCCCTGCCGCGGCTCCGCTGGCGCCGACGGCGAGAGTGAGGATGAAGGCAATGCGGGTTCTTCCCTTGATGCTCATGCGAGCCCCTCCCAGCCGACTTCGTTCGATACGCGGGCCATTGTAGACCGGCCTCCCTAGTCGCCCGGCACGTACCAGATCGGCGAAGACCAGGCCCGCTCCTGGAGCGTCGCCGGCAAGTCCGGCCGCGGCTCGACGCCGGTCCGGAGCGCATCCCAGGTCGACCAGCGGCAGGTCGGGTTCTCGAGCACCCGGACGTAGTAGACGGCGTGTTTGGCGGGGTGGAAGTCGGGGTCTTGCCACAGCGCGGTGAGTTCGGCGGCGCCGGCGTTCTGCGGGAAGCTGCAGTCCGAGAGATCGACCTTGGCGTCGTCGTCGGGGCAGCGGAGCGGGGTTCCCCCTGGGATTGCGCCACCCGGACAGGCGACGTCGACCACCTGCTCGTGCCCCTCTCCATCTTCGACCCAGCCCTTGACCACCTGCAGGCGCTGAAGCGGCGCGCTGTCCTTGTCGCGGGCGGCCCAGACCAGAAAGCGGGGGCTTCGGCCGCGGTCCGCCAGCAGGTCGCCACCCATCGGTACGCCGCCTTCGTAGGCCTTCTCGATCATCTGGGGATCGGACGTGAAGTCGTCGGCGTAGTCGTAGCCGGCGAAGAAGCGGACGCGGATGCGCGGCCCGGTCGTGGCGAAGGTCTCCTTGCGCCGCAACGCGGCGTAGATCGAGTCGCGCGTGTTCTGCTCGGACCAGACTCCGGTCAGACCGGAGCCGCTGTAGAAGCGGTTGTTCGTCTGGCTGTACTTCCGCCCGGGCGAGCCTCCGCTGCCGAGGGGTACCGCGCCGCGCCGCTCGGGGGTGCCGTCGCCAGTTCCGAAGTTGCCGTGGAAGTTGGACTCTCCGGTCGTGCCGCCCGCGTTGTGGGAGTCGGTGGAACCGATCAGCCCGAAGCGGAACGGGTTGAAGCCGCGGGTCTCCTGTTGCACGAGGCCGCTCAGGTAGGCCTCGCGCACATAGCTTCCGGGAGCCTGGCTCGGGAGCGTGGTGCCGATGCGGAAGGCGTAGATCTCGAAGTCGGCCCACTCGTCGTTCGGCGACAGGAGCGGATGGGTGTCCGACGTGCCCTTGCCCTGGGTGATCTCGACCAGGGGTTCGTTGCGGTTTCGCTGTTCCACGTACGCGGAGTCGAAGTCCCGGCCGTCTACCCGAGCGAGCCGGAACATCTGGCCATTGCTGCCGTTCGAGTTGTGGGGGATCGCGAGCGCCTCGAAACCCTCGGCGCGCCGCGCGTCCAGCCAGTGCCAGAGGTCCTCCGGGTCGTTCGAGTCGTCGGCGGTGAACGGCTTCGCCGGCGCCTCGCCGCCCCTGAAGATCACGTTGCGATGAAGATTGCCGCGGCCCTCGGAGAACGCGGTGTACTCGTAGGCGATGAAGGTCGTGAAGCTGCCCGGGTCGTTGTGCTGCTCGGCGGCATCGATGGTTTCCTGCCATGCGTTGCGACCGTCGCCTGTCTCGGCGGCGACCGGTGCGTTCGCGCGGTTGCCGCCCGGGCCGATCGCGGCGAAGAAGGAGTTCTCCGGGTTGTAGGTGGCGGGCATCTCGTATAGGAAGGCGCCGTGATCGGTGACCGCCAGGAAGTCGAGCGGGCCGGTCCGGAGCTGGAAACGAAAGCCGCTCGGATGTTCGATCGCCTCGCCGCGTGCGAACCGGTAGGCGTCGTCCGGATCGGTGCGGACTCCGAACAGGTAGGCGTCGATGGAGTACCGCGTGTGGACGTGCAGATCGCCGAAGTAGGCGTCCTTGAGCGGATTGGGCGGGACGGTGGTTTCCGACGCTGCCAGTAGACCCGGAACCAGGACAAGGCAGTAGAGGCAGGGCCCTTGGCGCAAGGGCACTACCCGCCCGGCACGTACCAGATTGGCGATGACCAGGCGCGTTCCTGGATCGTCGACGGCATGTCGGGATTGGGCTCCACGCCGGCACGGAGCGCGTCCCAGGTCGACCAGCGGCAGGTGGGATTCTCGAGCACGCGCACGTAGTAGACGGCGTGCCTCGCCGCGTCGAAGTCGGGGTCGGTCCATAGGGCCGAGAGTTCGGCGGCGCCGAGGTCCTGGGAGTAGCCGCAGTCCGAGAGATCGACGCTGGCGCCGTTGTCGGGGCAGCGGAGCGGATCGCCTGAGGGAATGCCGCCATCGGCACAGGCGATGTCGACGACCGATTCGCGCGGTTCCCCGTCCTCGACCCAGCCCTTGACCATCTGCAGGCGCTGGAGCGGGGCGCTGTCCGCGTCGCGGGCCGCCCAGACCAGGAAGCGCGGGCTCCTGCCCTCGTCCGCCACCAGGTCGCCCCCCATCGGCACGCCGCCCTCGTAGGCGGCGGCGATCATCTCCGGGTCGGAGGTCAGGTCGTCCGTGTAGTGGTAGCCGCCGAAGAAGCGAACCCGCATCCTGGGACCGCTGGTGGCGAAGGTCTCCTTGCGCCGGAAGGCGTTGTAGATCGCGTCGCGGGTGTTCTCCTCGGCCCAGACCGCGGCGAGCCCCGAGCCACCCCAGTACTTGAAGCTGTTCTGTGCGTACCGCTCGCCGTCCTCGGTCGGTTCGTCGAGCGGCACCGAGCCGCGACCCTGGCCGGTACCGTCGCCGCGACCGACCTTGCCGTGGAAGTTGTCCTCCTCGGGCGTGCCGCCGGAGTTATGGGTGTCGGTGGCGGCGAGGATGCCGAACCGGAAGGGATTGAAGCCCTGCGTCTCCTGCAGCACGAGACCGTTGACGTATGCCTCGCGGACGTAGCTGCCCTTCGGCTCGCTGTAGAGGGTCGTGGCGATGCGATACGGGAAGATCTCGAAGTCGGCCCACTCGTCGTTGGGCGACAGGAGCGGGTGCGTCTCCGACGTGCCCTTGACCTGGGTCATCTCGACCAGGGGCTCGTTGCGCATGCGCAGGTCGGCGTAGGCGGCGTCGAGCGGCTCGCCGCCCACCGTCTCCAGCTTGAACATGTGGCCGTTGCTGCCGTTCGAGTTGTGCGGAATGGCGAGCCCTTCGATGCCCTCGTCCCGGCGTTCGTCGAGCCAGCGCCACAGGTCCTCCGGATTGCGCGAATCGGTCGACGCGAACGGTTTCGGCGGCACGTTGCTGCCACGGAAGATCACGTTGCGGTGCAGATTGCCCCGGTCGTCGGACGACGTCGTGTACTCGTAGCCGACGAAGGTCGTGAAGGTTCCGGGGTCGTTGTGGGCCTCGGCGGCATCGATGATCGCCTGCCAGGCGGTGCGGGCGGCCTGATCCACGTCGTCTTCCGGCAGTTCCGCGAACTCGCCGCTGCGCAGCCCCTGGATCGCTCGGGCGAAGCCGCCGCCTTCGCGGAGATCGGTCCCGAGCACGGTCGCGTAGAGGGGACTCTCCGGGTTGTCCATCTCCGGCAGGACGCCCAGGTACAGGCCGTGGTCGGTCACCGCCTGGAAGTCGAGGGCGCCGCTCTGGAGCTGGATTTGGTGGCCGCTGGGGTGGTCGATCGCCTCGCCCTTGGCGAAGCGGTAGGCGTCGTCGGGGTTCGTGCGCGTCGTGAACAGGTAGGCGTCGAAGGAGTACTTCGTATGGACGTGAAGGTCGCCGAAGTAGGCGTCCTTCAGTGGATTCGGCGCCGGACCCTCGCCGTCACCGGCCGTACCGGCGCCGGCTTCCTGGTCGCCGGCAGCGCAGCCGAGCAGGACGAGCGAGAAGAGAGCCGCGGAAACGAGCGCAGCGCGGGCAAGACGCATGACGATCTCCTTGTTGCAGTGCGGGTTGGCGACTCTAGGTTAGCGCGCAAGCAAGGACGCCACGTAGCCGCGGAAGGCGCCTCGCCCGATCAGCGCGGCAACACCTGCGATGTCGTTGGCGAGCGGCCGGTCCTCGGTGTAGGGCGGCGAGATCGCACGCACCGTCGCGATCGCTTCCTCGATCGCGGTGGAACTCCGGTCCGGACGGCGGAACTCGATTCCCTGAGCCGCCGCGAGCAGTTCGATCGCGACGATGTTCTGCGCGTTGTCCAGCATGTCGTGCAGCCGTCGTGCCCCGTGGGTCGCCATGCTGACGTGGTCCTCCTGGTTGGCGGAGGTCGGGATCGTGTCCACAGTCGCGGGATGGGCGAGGCACTTGTTCTCGGACACGAGGGCCGCGGCGGTGGTGCCTGCCATCATGAAGCCGCTGTTCAGGCCGCTGTTGCGGACCAGGAAGGCCGGCAACTGGCTGAGATTGGCGTCGATGAGGAGCGCCGTGCGGCGTTCGGACAGCGAGCCGATCTCGGCGACCGCGAGCGCCAGGTAGTCGGCGGCGATCGCGACCGGTTCCGCATGGAAGTTGCCGCCGGAGAGGATCTCCCCGGTGCTGGCGAAGACGAGCGGATTGTCGGTGACGGCGTTCGCTTCCGTCTCGAGAAGGCCGGAGACGTGGCGGAGAGCTTCCAGACAGGCACCGGCTACCGGGGGCTGGCAGCGGATCGAGTAGGGATCCTGCACCCGGTTGCACCGGAGGTGCGATGCCCGGATTTCGCTTCCCCTCATCAGCTCCCGCAGCGCGGTAGCGACGTCGGCCTGACCGGAATGCCCCCGGAGATCCTGGATTCGTCGGTCGAACGGGCCGTCGCTCCCCTTGGTCGCGTCGGTGGCCATCGCACCGGCCACCAGGGCGGCGGCCAGGACGTTCTCGGTTCGGAAGACCGCGGCCAGCGCCAGCGCCGTCGACACCTGGGTGCCGTTCAGCAGCGCAAGGCCCTCCTTCGGGCCCAGCCGGATCGGTTCGATACCCGCCTCGGTCAGGGCTTCAAGCGCGGGGACCAGCCTGCCGCGGACGTGGGCCTCGCCCTCCCCGAGCAGCACCCGCGACAGATGGGCGAGCGGCGCGAGGTCTCCCGAGGCGCCGACCGAGCCCTGCGACGGAATGCACGGGTAGATCTCGTGCTCCAGGAGTGCTCTCAGCGCGTCGACCAGCTCCAGTCGCACGCCGGAATGGCCGCGGGCAAGGGCCATCACCTTCAGCAGGATCACCAGGCGCACGATCTCGTCGCTCAGATCGTCGCCGACGCCGGCGGCGTGGGAGCGCACCAGGTTCTCCTGGAGGTGGGCGAGTTCGTCCTCTTCGATCCGCACCTGGGCGAGCTGCCCGAAGCCGGTGTTGACGCCGTAGACCGCGGCGCCTTCGGCGATCACGCGGTCGACGGCTGCCGCGGCCGCTTCGATTCGGCTCCTGGCGTCCTCGCCGAGCTCGACGCTGAGCGGAAGGCGCCAGGCTTCCCGCAGTTCGCTAAGCGTTAGCGGCGAACCGTTGAGCCGGAGGTTCATCGCTGCCCGGCGCCCGGGACCATCGGCAGGTTGAGGCCCTGCTCGCTGGCGCATTCGATCGCTTCCTCGTAGCCGGCGTCGGCGTGGCGCATGACGCCGGTCGCCGGGTCGTTCCACAGCACACGCTCGATCCGCCGGTCGGCGGCCTCGCTGCCGTCGCAGACGATGACGAACCCGGCATGCTGGGCGTACCCCATGCCGACTCCGCCGCCGTGATGCACGGAGACCCAGGTGGCGCCGCTGGCGGTATTCAGCATCGCGTTGAGGAAGGCCCAGTCGGAGACTGCGTCGGAACCGTCCCGCATCGCCTCGGTCTCCCGGTTCGGACTCGCGACGGAGCCGCTGTCCAGGTGATCGCGGCCGATGACGACGGGAGCGCGCAACTCGCCGGTTCGCACCATCTCGTTGAAGGCGAGGCCGATCCGGTGACGCTGTCCCAGGCCCACCCAGCAGATCCGCGCCGGCAGGCCCTGGAACCGGATCTGCTCGCGCGCGGCGTCCAGCCAGTTGTGCAGGTGCGGGTCGTCGGGAATCAGCTCCTTGACCTTCGCGTCGGTGCGGTAGATGTCCTCGGGATCGCCGGACAGGGCGGCCCAGCGGAAGGGACCGATGCCCCGGCAGAACAGGGGGCGGATGTATGCCGGCACGAAGCCGGGAAAGTCGAAGGCGTTCTCGACTCCCGCGCCGAGCGCCTCCTGGCGGATGTTGTTGCCGTAGTCGAAGGTGGGCACGCCGGCCTCGCTGAAGCCGAGCATCGCGCGAACGTGGACCGCGATCGACTCGCGCGCCGCCGTCGCCACCGCGTCGGGATCGCTCTCCCTGCGCGCACGCCACTCGTCGACGCTCCAGCCGACCGGCAGATAGCCGTTCGCCGGGTCGTGCGCCGAGGTCTGGTCGGTCAGCGCGTCGGGCCGCACGCCGCGGGCCAGCAGTTCGGGAAGCACCTCAGCGGCGTTGCCGAGCAGGCCGACAGAGAGCGGCGACCGCGCTTCGACCGACGCCTGGATCACGGTCAGAGCCTCGTCGAGGGACTCGGCCCGCATGTCGACGTAGCCGGTCTCGAGCCGCTTCTCGATCCGGTCCGCCTGGCACTCGATCGCCAGCAGCGAGGCCCCGGCCAGCTTGGCGGCGAGGGGCTGCGCTCCGCCCATGCCGCCGAGTCCGGCGGTCAGAATCCAGCGCCCGGACAGATCGCCGCCGTAGTGCTGCCGGCCCATCTCGACGAACGTCTCGTAGGTGCCCTGGATGATCCCCTGGCTGCCGATGTAGATCCACGATCCGGCGGTCATCTGCCCGAACATCATCAGGCCCAGCCGGTCGAGCTCCCGGAAGTGCTCCCAGGTCGCCCAGGCGGGGACGAGGTTCGAGTTGGCGATGAGAACGCGAGGAGCGTCGGCGTGGGTCCTGAACACGCCGACCGGCTTCCCGGACTGGACGACGAGCGTTTCGTCGGCTTCCAGTTCACGGAGCGTTTCGGTGAGCCGCTCGTAGGACTCCCAGTTGCGGGCCGCCTTGCCGATCCCGCCGTAGACGACGAGGTCCTCTGGGCGCTCCGCGACCTCCGGGTCGAGGTTGTTCATCAGCATGCGGAGCGGCGCCTCGGTGAGCCAGCTCTTCGCCGAGATGCTGCTCCCGGTGGGCGCCCTGATCGGTTCGATCCGGGTGGTCTTCATATCGGGCTCCGCGGTTACGGGCCTGCTTCCAGGTTTGCCAGTGCTCTTGCGAAGTCTCTTGCCGCTTCGCTGCGATCGGCGTGCTCGCCGCCTGCTACCCGCCACTTGCCATCGACCATCACCCGTTCGATGGGGAGGCGGTAGCCCGAGAATACCAGTGCATCGAGCAGAGTGGCCGGCTCGTGGCCGGCAAGCATCGGATTCCCGGCATCGAGGACGACCAGATCGGCCGGCGCTCCCACCTCGAGGCCGGCAATCCCGTGGCCGGCTGCCCGGGCGCCGCCGGCAAGGGCGCGCTCGAACAGCTCACGCCCGACATGCGGGTCCTGCATGGACACCACGTTCCGCGACTGCGAGCGAAGCCGCTGCGCGTACTCGAGCCAGCGCAGTTCCTCGAAGGGATTGATCGAGACGTGGCTGTCGGAGCCGATCGCGATGCGGCCGCGGTGCCGCAGATAGTCGGGCAGCGGAAACAGGCCGTCGCCCAGGTTCGCCTCGGTCGTCGGACACAGGCAGACGGTGGCGCCGGAAGCGGCGAGATCGCGGCACTCGTCGGCATCCATGTGGGTGGCATGCACCAGGCACCACGTCTCACCGATCTCGAACCGGTCGAGGAGCCAGCGGACCGGGCGCTGTCCGCGGGCGGCCAGGCACTCGTCGACCTCCCGTTGCTGTTCGGCGATGTGGATGTGCATCGGCGCGCCGGTTTCTCCGGCTCGCGCCGCGACCCGGCGCAGCGACCGTTCGCCGACCGCGCGCAGGCTGTGGACGCCGATGCCGACCCGGATCGGCCCGGACACGGTCTCGGCGGTGCGTTCCTGGTGGTCCAGAAAACGAGCGGTCGTCAGGGCAAAGGGGCGTTGGCCGGGTCCGACGGCGTCGTCGTCGAATCCCGCGCGCTGGTAGAGCACGGGGACGTAGGTCAACCGGATGCCGGTTGCTGAAGCGGCGCGGTGGATCGCCTCGAACATCGTCTCCGCGTTCCCGGATCCCGCCGGCTCCCGGTGCAGGTAGTGGAACTCGACGACCGAAGTGAACCCGCTCTCCAGCATCTCCACGTACGCCTGCCGCGCGATCGCCTCGAACCGGCCGGCATCGAGCCGCTGGACGAGTCGGTACATGCTCCGGCGCCAGGTCCAGAAGCTGTCGCGGCCGGCTCCCGAGCGGTGTTCGGTCCTGCCGGCCAGCGCCCGCTGGAAGGCGTGGCTGTGGGCATTGGTGAGGCCGGGAGTGACGATGCCGGCGTCCAGGTCGGCGGGGCAGCGGGCGGCGCCTGGCTCCGCCCGGGCGATCGTGCCTCCGTCGATGACCAGGAGGACGTCTTCCGCCCATCCCCGCGCCAGGAGCGCGAGGCGTGCCCTGATCCTCGTCACCATGGTCCACGCTACTGCCTGGCGGCGTCGTCTGGCAATCGTGTGGACAACAGGGCAGGATCGGACGGATGGACCGTTGGGACCTGCTGCTGACCGACGCGCGCATCGCGACGATGCATCACGGTGTCGTCGCGTACGGGGCGGTGGAGGACGGCGCTCTGGCGATCGCCGGGGGGACGATCGCCTGGGTCGGTCCGCGTTCCCGGCTGCCGCCCGGCGAGGCCGCCGAGCAACGCTCCCTGGAGGGCCGATGGATCACTCCCGCGCTCATCGATTGCCACACCCACCTGGTCTTCGGAGGAGACCGGGGGGCGGAGTTCGAGGCGCGCCTCGGCGGAGCGAGCTACGAGGACATCGCCGATGCGGGCGGCGGCATCATGTCGACGGTCCGCGCGACCCGGGCGGCGACCGATGACGAGCTCTACGGCGCCGCGCTCCATCGACTTCGAGCCCTTGCCGCCGAAGGCGCGGCTACGGTCGAGATCAAGTCCGGCTATGGCCTCGATTCGGACACGGAACTCCGGATGCTGGAGGTGGCCCGGCGCCTCGGCCGGCACTCCGGCCTGACGATCCGGACCACGCTGCTCGCGGCGCACGCGGTGCCGGCCGAGTTCAGGGGCCGTGCGGACGAGTACATCGATCTGGTCCTCTCGGAGGTAATGCCCGCGGCGGTGGAACGGAACCTCGCCGATGCCGTGGACGCCTTCTGCGAGGGGATCGCGTTCGACGCCGCCCAGGTCGCCAGGGTCTTCGAGCGGGCCGTCGATCTCGGCCTGCCCGTCAGACTGCATGCGGATCAGTTGAGCGATGGCGGCGGCGCCGAGGTGGCCGCTCGTTTCCGCGCGCTGTCGGCGGACCATCTCGAGTACACGCCGCCGCACGGCGTGGAGGCGCTGGCCAGGGCCGGCACGGTTGCCGTGCTGCTACCCGGCGCCTGTCTGACGCTCGACGAGAGGTGCCGCCCGCCGGTCGGCGAGTTGCGCCGGCGCGGGGTGCCGATCGCGATCGCCACGGACTGCAATCCGGGCACGTCGTCGCTGTGCTCTTTGCCGGAAACGATGGCTCTGGCCAGCCGTCTCTTCGGTCTGACGCCGGAGGAATGCCTGGCCGGTGTCACCCGTCACGCCGCGCGGGCGATGGGACTCGCGGATCGGGGCACGCTGGAGGCGGGGAAGCGTGCCGACATCGCCATCTGGGACATCGCCCATCCGCGCGATCTGAGCTACTGGCTGGGCCGGAGCCAGCTCGCCGAACTGCTGGTCGCCGGCGCCGCTCCGTCCGTCCTCGCAAGCTCCTAGACTGGAGGACGGACCGATGAAACGCCTGGAAACGATTCTCGCTGCCGCTGCCCTGGGGCTCGGGGCGGTTGCTTCCGTGGCCGTTGCCCAGGCGGCGAACCCGCGGAACCTGCCGCCGGCCGAGTAAAGGAAGCGAGAAGGTCTTCCTGTCCTTCTGGTTCAGGGCCAGGAACCCGGGCGGCCACTCCTCGCTGCCGGTGCGCGAGAACGCGATCGCCGATCTGTCGGCGGCGCTCCTGGCCGTGCGCGACTTCGACTTTCCGGTCATGCTGAACGAGGTCACCGAGGAGTTCTTCGAGCGTTCGGCGGACCTGGTCGGCGGCGAAACCGGCGAGGCCATGCGGCGGATCGTGGCCGACCCGCGCGACCCCGAGGCCCTGGCCGTGCTGTCGCCGCAGGCCTCCTACCACGCGCGGCTACGGACAACCTGCGTCGCTACCCTGATCGAGGGCGGGCACGCCGAGAACGCGCTGCCGCAGTTGGCGGAGGCGAACGTGAACTGCCGGCTGTTGCCTGGCCACGACCCGGACGAGGTCGAGGAGACGTTGCACCGGCTCGCCTCCCCGTTCGGCGTCGAGGTCGAACGGAGGCGGGAGGCGACGCCGAGCCCGCCGTCGCCGATGACCGGCGACGTTCTCGACGCGATCGAGCGGGTGACCGAGGAGATGTGGCCGGGCGTTCCCGTGCTGCCTGTCATGACCACTGGCGCCACGGACGGCCTGTACCTGCGCAACGCCGGTATCCCGGTCTACGGCGTCTCCGGCATCTTCGGCGACATGGACGACGTCCGCGCCCACGGCCGCGACGAGCGGATCCGGATCGACCACTTTCACGAAGGGCAGGAGTTCCTGTACCGGTTGGTCAAGGCGCTGTCCGCGGCGGATTGAGTTCCACGGCGGCGCCGCGCAGCATGATGGCGAACACGCGGTAACGCTCGCTAGGGGAAGCGGCGTCGGCTTCTCCCGGAACGGCGCCGCCGAAACCGGCCCGCAGCAGAGCCGGATTCCCGAAGCGCTCGGCGATGTCGGGTCGTTCCTGGTTGAGCCCCAGGTTGGTCAGAAAGTGGTTGTCCCGGTAGATGACGATCTGGCGCGGCCGCTGGCCTCGTGCGGCGTCCAACGCCCAGCCTTCGATCTCGACGCGGTTTCCTGACGCGAGGAGGCGCGACTCCCCGTGGTAGCCGTCGCCTGGCGGACGCACGGCCAGGCGACGCCCGTCGGTCGTCGGCAGGATCTCGCGGTTGCGGGGCTCCCACTCGAGAGGCAGATAGGCAAAGCGGAGGCGGCTGGCCACTCCGCGCCGCGACACCGCGTAGGCGAGGACGCCTTCGCGCTCGACGAGATTCCGATCGGCCGGGGTCCGGAACGCGAAGCCACCGTTCCCGAAAGGCGGTCCGTAGAGGGCGGCGAGATCGGGGCGAGGGTGAACGCCGGGCTGGTGAACCGTCATCTCGCCGCCGGTGAACAGGAGGACCGCCTCGACGCCGCGGGGATCCGGCGGTTCGTCGCGGATGAAACCGCTGACCACGATGTCGGCCACGGCGTCGACTGGCCCGTGGCCGGATCGTGGCAGCACCGCATCGAGCGCGCCGTCGAAGCCGGTGGCGGGCGGGTTGATGGGTATTCGGGTCGGCGGTTCGGATTCGCCGTCGACGACGCGGTAGCGGAGCACGGCCTCGAGGTGGCCGGCGGCGCTTCGGGCGACCTCGTAGCGGGTTCGATCCTCTTCGCGCCCGGAGGAGGCGCCGGGTGCGATCAGCGAGTGGAGGCTCCACTCCTGTCCGTGGTCGAACCCCTCGACCCGTTCGTAGCCCAGGTTCGCAGGGAAGCCGGCGCCTTCGCGGGGATCCCGGACTCCGTAGTTGTCCGCTCGCAGCAGCAGCAGGTCCGGCAGGAACTTCATGGTGGCGACGCGGCGCGGCACGTCGTAGCGAAGGCCTGGCGTGACCAGACCGCCCCGGTCGACGATGCGCAGCCCGCTGACCCAGCCGACGTGGCCGATCTCGCGAACGAGAACGGACGTGCTCGGCTCGTAGTGCTCGGCGAGCCATCGGCCGATGTCTTCCAACCGTTGCTCCCGGGCGGTCGGCTCGATTCGATGTCCGATCTGCCGCGAGGTGTCCCGCAGCACCGGCGCCGTGAGGGCGAGGATCGGGATCGCGGCTAGCAGGACCGCGAGGAGCGGGCGGCGCCGGGGGGCGATGCGCGCGGCTGCGGACACCAGCTCAGCGGCCCGCCGGCAGAGTCGGCCCGTAGCGACCAGGCAGGCGTGAACGCCGAGGGCGAGGAGGAACGCGCTGAGCACGTTCAGCGTGTAGTAGTGCCACGTGTAGCCCGGCAGCGAGCCGATCGCGGCATAGCCGAGGAGCGAGCAGAGCGGGAAGGCGATCAAGGGCCACAGCGCCGCCTCGCGGCGCAGGAGCGCCGTGGCTCCGGCGACCAGAAGGGCGACCAGAAGCAGCGGCCCGGCAATCGTCTCCGCCAACCAGGGACTCCATGCTGCCAGCAAACTGCCGGCCGCCTCGGCGTACACCTCTCGCACCAGGTCCAGGTAGCGCCAGGGAGAGACGATGCTCTCGCCTTCTTTCGCTCCCAGCGTCTTCGGCAGGATGTCGCCGTAGTACAGGGCGGCGAAAAGGAGCCACGGCACTGCCGTGGCCAGCGCCGCCAGCGCCGGAGCCCAAGACGCCTGGCGCCGCCGGAGCCACGGGTGAGCGATCAGCATGCCGGCAAGAAGGGCGCCCTCCGGTCGGGTCAGAAACAGCAGCGCCGACGTGACCGCGGCGGCGGTGGTGCGTTCGCTCAGGTGCAGCTCCAGGGCCAGCAGGAAGAGCAGGGCGAAGAGGTGGATTTCCATCCCCACGTAGAGATAGTTGTAGGCGACAGCCGGATTGAAGGTGACCAGGGCCACCGCCAGGGGCGTGGCTGTCCCGGCACCGAGGCGGACCAGTAGTCTGGCGGCGAGTGCGGCGGTGCCCAGCATGCAGAGCAGGCCGAACCCGTTCTGCCATGCCGCCGCCTCGTCTCCGCCGAGGACCACGAACACGCTGCTCAGCACCGTGAACAGCGGGGTCGTGAAGCCCATCACTCGCTCGCCGGCGTTGTAGACGAGGCCATCGCCCTCCGCCAAGTTGCGGGCGTAGCGGAGCACGATCAACTGGTCCTCGAAGCGTAGCCGCAGAGCGAGGCTGGGGATCAGGCGGGCTGCGAACCAGATCGCGAAGACCCCGAACGCGCCCCACGCGGCCAGCGCGCTCAGGCGTGGCCGTGGAGCCGACAGTTCCGGGGACCGGGAGTCGCCCGCATCACGCTCCGGCGCAGCCTCGGTCATGACGGTGACCGCTAGTCAGCCGTTTCCGGCGGCGCACGCAGCGGCAACTCGACCGCGAAGCCACTGAGTGTCAGAGCGAAGACCCGGTGACGCTCAGCGAACGTCTCTGGTTCGGGAGCGCCCGGTACGGTGCCGCGGAAGCCGGTGCGCAGCAGCCGGGGGTCATCGTGGTGCCTGACGACGTCCGGCCGCGCGCGGTTCGCGCCCAGGTTCCGCAGGAATCTTCCGTCGCGATAGATGACGATCTGACGGGGGCGTTCACCGCGTTCGACGTCGGCAGCCCAGCCCTCGATCAGCGTGCGTTTCCCGGGTTTGCTGATCAGGTCGATCGTGCCTTCAACGCCGCTTCCGGTTTGACGGACAGGAAGTCGGCGACCGTCGCTGATCGGCATGGTCTCGATTCCGTCCTGGTCGAACTCGAGTGGCGCGTAGAAAAACCGCAGTCGAGTAGCGATGCCCCGGCGGGAGATCGCGTAGGCGACGATGCCCTCGCGGCGGATCGCGGCGATGACTTCGGCAGTAGCCTCGGAGTCGAGCCCGGCACCGGGACGGGACTTCTGGGTGAAGCCGGAGAAGACGTGTTCCAGGCCATAGCGATTCGCGACGCTGGGCCTTTCGTACTGAGGCGAACCGATCCAGTACTGGCGTCCGGCGAGAAAGGCGATCACTTCCTGGATGCTTCCGGGCTCGGTGAGGTCGGCCGCCCAACCGTGGATGTTGGCGGTTTCCCGGTGGCTGCCCTCAAGGTAGCCGATCATGCTGGGGTCGTTTCGGACCACGGGGATTCGTTCCACATTCGTGGCGAGGGCGCTTCGTGACCCACGCAGCAGTGTGTCTCCTTCGCCAGGTTCGCCCCAGGACAGTTCGTAGACGAAGCCCAGCGGGCGTTCCACATGCTCGAGCTCCAAGGCGGTACCCCGTTCTGAGATCAGGAACACGTCCACGTGATTCAGCCCCGCGCGGAAAAGGTGTTCCGGCAGGAGGGCCGCGATACGGATATCACCGCTGCTCGTCTGGTGGGGACGAACGGAGGTTGCGACGACACCGTTCAGGGCCACCGCGACAGAGCGTTCGAGGAGGGACTCGGGCCCCTTGAGAGTCCCCTGTGCGAGCGCCGGCAGTGAAGCCCGGTCGGGATCGACGTGATCCCAGAGAGCTGGGAGTTCCATCTCGATGCTGATCTCCCCGTTCTGACGCGGCAGCTCCGAGATCCTCCGGCCGTGAAGACTGGGTACGGCCCCGATGGCCGTTGGGTCGTTCGCTTCGCCGAGCAGAGCTGCCTGCTCCGCGAGCCGTTCCCGCCGCCAGGGCTCGCGGTCGATAGGCACCGCCACGTCAGCGGCATACTTGCCGACCAGGGAGGGTGTTCCGGTGTCCTCCAACGGAGGAATCGGAGTCGTTTCGGCTCCCGCGAGTTCGAGGATTCGCGGCGTCAGGCTGACCAGAGAAGTAACGGTGCTGTCAATCTCTGCCTGACGCTGAAGGGGCGCCTTGATGATGAGGGGAACCGCAGCGAGATCAAGAGGCTGATAGCCGGAAGCGTCGTCGACCTCGAGCAGGCGCCGCGATCTGCCGGGCTGGAAGGCTACGCCGTGATCCGCCGTGATGACGAACACGCTCTGGTCGAAGAGACCGGCGGACTCGAGCTTCTCGATCAGCTCGCCGATCAGGTGATCGACGAACTCCACTTGCAGCAGATAACGCTTCTGGTGGTGGCGCACTGGCCAGGGATCAGTCGTCCACAGTTCCCGCTCGAGTCCGTGGACGCGGGTCCGGGTGACGCGATAGGTGCGGCCGGAGGGCAGATACTCCCAGGGCAGGTGAGGCAGAAGTGTGTGCATGAAGTAGAAACCTGGACGCTGGCCTTGCCTCCGGATCGAGTCGCCTAGGCGGCGGAACTCGGCCGCGCGGTCGACCTCCCGAAGGTGACGCAAGGCCCGCCTGACGGGCTCGTCGGTGGGCGGCCCTTCCTGTTCGGAGGCCAGGTCCTGTCCGAAGGCGCTCCAGGTCTGGGTCACGTCGGGCAATCGTTCGGTCCAGACTGGGGGCAACGTCAGGTTGAGCCAGACGACCCATAGATCGGAGATCAGGAGTCCGAAGCGCTCCCTGAAGGCGGGCTGTGGCTCGGCCAGGAGATTCAGCTCAGGCGGGCAGAGCGAAGTGATCGGCTCGATAGCGAAGATGTCGTGACTGGGTGCAAGGATCGTGAACAGGTTGATCGGCTGCTCGGCCAGAGTGGGAAGCCGGCCCTGCTCGGTCGTCCGACCGGTCAGCATCGCCGGCACCGCCAGTTCCGACACGTCGGCGGCTGCCGTCGCGTTTGGATACCAGGTGGCCTGGTCGGCCAGACGCGCCAGGTTGGGAAGCCGCTCGCGGTCGATCGATCCCTCAGCGTCAAGGATCGAGGTCAGTGACCACTCATCGAAAACCACCAGGACGACCGGCGCTCGGGCGCCGGTGTCGCCAAGATCGGCCGGGATCGCTTCGTTGGGGTTGGCCGCGCTTCTCCGAACCCGACCGTCGAGCACGAGGAGTGCCGGTACCAGGATCGCGGCGGCGGACAGCAGCAGGGCGAATGAGCGGACGCCACGGAATCGGATGTAGGCCCAGCCCACGGCGGCGCCGGCGGCCAGTGCAAGGGTCGTGGCAAGGGCCGCGGGAAGGTTGCGGATCGCCTGCAGCGCGATCACCGCCCCTAGCAGGCCGGCGGGCACCGCAATCGCGGGCCGCATCCAGGACGGGCGTAGAAAACGAAGGGCTGCCGCCGGTGCCGAGAGCGCCAGGGTCGGCGCGACTGCGAGCACCACGACCAGGGTCAGAAGATCGCCCATGTAGAGGTTGCGGATAGCGAAGAACTCCGGCGCCCGCCTCAGGACGTCGTAGACCGGCTGGGCGAAGGCAAGGCTGCTCAGGCCGGCAATCGCCAGTACACCGGCGCCCAAGCCCCTGTGCAGTTCACGCCGGCGGGCGCCGGGCGTGAGCGTCTCAGTTCCGGGCCTGCCGGGTTCTTTCTCGCGGCCTGGTCCGGGGACAACCGAGCTTGACTCCGACATGGAAGCGGATGCTAACCGTATCCCTTGCCGCAGGAAACGGTTCGCTTCGTCCTGGCATGGGCGTCCTTCGTAAGTCCGTGGTGGGCTGCTAGCCTGCCCCGTCATGGCGGCAGCCGCGCCGGAGAGCCACCGCAGCACGACCCACCCGGTCGAAGTAGGCGGTGTGGTCCTCGGCGGCGGGGCGCCGGTGGTGGTGCAGTCAATGACCAGCACCGACACCGCGGACGCCGAAGCGACGACCGCCCAGGCGCTGGCGCTGGCCGAGGCGGGTTCGGAACTCGTGCGGATCACGGTCAACGTCGACGCGGCGGCGGTCGCCGTGCCTGAGATTCGGGCCCGGCTCGACGCGGAGGGCTGCGATGTGCCGCTGGTCGGCGACTTTCACTACAACGGCCACGTCCTTCTGGAGCGGCATCCGGCCTGCGCGCGGGCCTTGGCGAAGCTGCGGATCAACCCCGGCAACGTCGGCCGTGGCGGCCGGCGAGATCCCCAGTTCGCGGCGATCTGCGAGGTAGCCCGGAGGCTTGGCAAGCCGGTGAGGATCGGCGTCAACGGCGGGTCGCTCGACCAGGATCTGCTGGTGGCGAAAATGGAGGAGAACACGGAACGCGACCTCGGCAAGACGTCGGAGGAGATCGTTGGCGAGTGCATGGTGCTGTCGGCGCTCCGTTCGACGGAACTGGCCCTCGACTGCGGCCTGACGGAGGAGCAGATCGTCATCTCCTGCAAGATGTCGTCGCCGCCGGACCTGATCGAGGTCTACCGGGACCTGGCGAACCGCACGCGGCAGCCGCTTCACCTCGGTCTGACCGAGGCCGGTATGGGGCTCAAGGGGCTGGTCTGGTCGTCGTCGGCCATGTCCGTTCTGCTGGCGGAGGGCATCGGCGACACGATCCGAACGTCCCTGACTCCGCGACCCGGCGGCGACCGCCGGGAGGAGGTGCACGCCTGCCGGGAACTGTTGCAGGCCCTGGGGCTGCGCGCCTTCGCGCCCAGCGTCACCGCCTGCCCCGGCTGCGGCCGCACGACGAGCACGACCTTCCAGGAGCTGGCGCTCCAGGTGGAAGACTTCATCGAGGCGAACATGCCGGGGTGGCGCCGCCGCTACGACGGCGTCGAGGAACTGAAACTCGCCGTCATGGGCTGCGTCGTCAACGGTCCGGGGGAGTCGAAGGCTGCCGACATCGGCATCTCGCTGCCGGGCACCGGAGAGGCGCCGACCTGCCCGGTCTACGTCGACGGCCGGCAGTTCACGACGCTGCGTGGGACCGCGGCGGAACTGTCGGAGCAGTTCACCCGAATCGTCGGAGACTACGTGGAGAGCCGGTATCCGGCCAAGGGGTAGGCGGTTCGGTGGGCTGTTGCCGGCCCCTACTTCGGTAGATCGCGGAACTCGGGGCTTCGAAGCCAGTCCTCGGCGAAGCGCCCCGTGATCTCGTCCATCGCCGCCTGCGACCTGGGGTACTGGCCCTTGTCGCCGGTGTCTTCGATCCAGCCCGCCAGCGCTTCGCGCATCTCGCTCAGTACTGCCGCGCATGCGGGATCTTCGGCCAGGTTGACGACTTCGTCCGGGTCGTTCTCGAGATCGTAGAGCTCTTCGGCGACGCGTTGTCCGTAGGGCGCGGCCTGTGCGGGCGTCAGCTTGCCTTTCCCGGCCAGTCGTCGGATCGTCAGGAAGCTGCTGTCATCCGGATCGCCCGTGAGGTCGATCATCTCCCGATGGCCCCAGTTGATGAGCGGCCGGTCCAGCATGAAGTTCCTGATGTAGTGGAAGCGCGGCCCCATCACGGATCGAACCCGGTCGATGACGTTCGACATGCGGTCGGCCGAGGTGAACACGTAGCTGCGGCGGTAGTCCGGATCGAAGATGTCCTTCGCGTCCATGAATTCCGGCACGTCGAGGCCGGCGAGTGCCAGCGACGTGGCTGCGAGGTCCATCAGGTTGACGAGATCGGCCCGTCGCGTGCCGGGCTTCACGACCTCCGGTAGTCCAGGAGCGACGACGATCAGCGGGATCCTCAGGCCTTCGTCGTAGGAGAACTCCTTGCTCCGGGGCAGATCCGAACCGTGGTCGGAGAAGAGCACCAGGACCGTGCTTTCCCAGAGTCCGTCGGCCTTCAGTTGCGCCACGAGTTCGCCTACCTGGTGGTCGGTGCGCAGGATCGAGTTGTAGTGGTCGGCGATGTGCTGGCGCACCTGGGGAATGTCGGGATACTGCGCCGGCACCGGCACATCCGCCGGACGCACGGGCTTTCGACCAAGCGCCTCCACTTCCCCGGCGATGTCCGCGACGCCCTTGCCGCCGGCCACCTTCGTTTGCCCGAAGAACGGCTTGCCTTCGGACACGTCGCGCCAGTGTCCACGGCCCTGCGGGCCCTTCCAGGACGGGATTTCCGACGGCTCGGCGCCGATCGTGTAGAGCTTCGCGCGGTCGTAGGTGAAGTTGAAGTCGTCCTTGCTGGCGTTGTAGGTCTCGTAGCCCGCGGCCCGGAACAGTTCGGGTACCGTCACGACCCCTTCCGGCAGATGGATCCGGTAGCCGGGAACCCGCCCCGAGCGATGGTCGTGCGCCCCGATCCGAATGGCGTAGCTGCCGGTGATCAGCGACGAACGGGTCGGACTACACACCGGCGCCGGCGCGTACGCCCGCTCGAACAGCACGCCCTGTCGCGCCAGCGCATCGATGTTGGGCGTATCGACGAGGTCGTTCCCGTAGCTCGAGTACCAGGGCGACTGGTCGTCGATGTCAATCCAGAGAACGTTGGGTCGCGCGGTGTGTTGTTGCGGCGCCGCGGCCCCCGCGAGCAACGCTAACCAAGCCAGGAAGATCACTTCGCCAGGCGGCCGTCCAGCTCCAGCTCGGCCGCTACGCCCTGCATCGCCGCCAGCACGTTGCCGGCGTGCTGCCAGAGTTCGAGATCGCCATCGAAGCACTCGCGGCTGAAGTCGGCGGTGACTTCCTCGACGTGCTCGCGGTCGACGCCGGCGGCGAAGGCTCTCTGCTTCCAGCGCTTGCGGACCGACTTGAGCGGCACGTCGCGTACGTCCTTGCTCGGGCGGATGAGGGCGGCGGCACTGATCAACCCGGTGATCTCGTCGCAGGCCAGCAGCGCGTAGTCGCGCTTCGTCTCCCGTTCGACTCCGGTTCCTTCCGTGTTGTGGGAGAGGATCGTGCGGATGATGTCCTCGTCGAGCCCGCGTTCGCGCAGGATCGCCGCGCCATCGGCCGGGTGCTGTTCGAGGGTCGGGTGGATCTCCCAGTCGAAGTCGTGGAGCAGGCCGGCGAGGCCCCAGGAGTCCGGGTCGCCGCCGAGCTGTTCGGCGTACCAGCGCATGGCCGCCTCGACCGCCAGCATGTGTTTCCGCAGGCCCGGCGCCTTCACGAACTCCTGTACCGTCTGCCAGGCCGCTTCTCGGTCCATCGTCTTCTCCCTTGCTGCGGCGGTTTGCCGGTCGCGGCGAATGATAGCGACGGTTTGCGGCGTGCGGTTCGGGGGCGATTCAGGATCGAGACTTGTCTGGTCTCGGGCAAGAGACTATATTGGTCGTCATGACGACGGTCTCGATTTCTGAGTTGAAGGCAGGTCTCTCTCACTACCTGCGCGAGGTTCGCCGGGGCGGAGAGGTTCAGGTGCTGGATCGCGGGAAGCCCGTGGCCAAGCTGGTGGCGCCGGACGTGAAGGACGACGACGATCTGCGGGCGCGCCTCGTCGCCGCCGGTGTGATTCGTCCGGGCAAGGGCGACATGGCCCGGATTCTCGAGAAGCCGCCGCTTGCGCTGAACCTGAATCTGTCCGAAGCGCTGGCCGAGGACCGGGCCGATCGCTTCTGAGCCGAGCGTCGCGTGAGGTACTGGGATGCGTCCGCCCTGGTTCCCCTGGTCCTTGACGAACCGGAGAGCGAGCGCGTGCGCGAGTGGTTCGCCGAGGACGATGGTGTCGTCACCTGGGTGTGGACGCGCGCCGAGATCGTCAGCGCGCTTGAGCGGCGCTGTCGTGAAGTGACGTTGTCGCGTCCGGAACGTCGAGAGTTGTTCGACTTCTTCCATGCGCTGGCCGCCGGTTGGGATGAAGTAACGGACGTGCTCGCGGTGCGATCCCGGGCCGAGCTTCTGCTGGCGCGGCATTCGCTCCGGGCCGCCGACTCCGGCCAGCTCGGGGCGGCCCTGCTCATCCAGGACCAGTTCGGCGGTGCGCTTCCGTTCGTATGCCTCGACGAACGCCTTGCGGCTGCGGCGGAACTGGAAGGTCTCCGGGTCATTCCCTAGGTAAGGTCGCGCCGACGATGACGATGAGTGGAGGACCGTACGCGCGCAGGATGAGCTTCGGCGGGCTCTCGGGACCCCATGCGCGCGATCTGCTGCTGCTGGTAGCCGTGCTGTTCGTCACCTTCTCGATGCAGTTCCTGCAAGGGCTGGCCATCGTGCCGGAGCTCATGCGGCTGTCGAGTTCCGTGTGGCAGCACGGGATGATCTGGCAGCTCGTGACCTATCCGGCCGCTGGTTGGGGCAGACCGTCGATCTGGTTCCTGGTGGGCCTCCTGATCTTCTACATGTTCGCGAACGACGTGCGCTGGGCACTTGGCAGGCAGCGGTTCTGGAACCTGCTCTGGATGTCGGCGGCGGTCGCGGCGGTGGTGGCCTGTCTGGTGCAGTTGCTGGCAGGCGGTGCCGCTCCGAACGCCTTCGTCGTCATGCAGGGTCAACAGATGCTGCTGGCGATCGCGATCACCGGCTTCGCGGTGATTCGGCGTGACGCCACGATCATGCTGTTCTTCGTGCTTCCGATCCGGGCGAGGTGGTTCATCTGGATCGAGATCGCGTTCGCCTGGGTCCTCTTCCTGCAGACAGGCGACTTTGCCGGCTTCATCGGCATCTGCACCGCGGTCGGCGCCGTCGTTGCGTTGCTGCGGCCTGGACGCACCAAGGGCCTGATGCGAGAGATGCGGCTCCGCTACGAGCGCTGGTACGTCAAGCAGAAGCTGAATCGGGGCCGCCGCCGCTTCCGCGTCGTCCCGGGCGGCAAGAAGCCGAAGGACGACGACCGCATCCACCGCGGTCCGTGGGTCAACTGAAGGCGGCTCTCGTCCTCCGCTTCATCAACCGGAAGGCCAGCAGGATCGCCAACACGGCCAGCGCGTAGTGCCACCAGATCGGTTGTTCGGGCAGGGCGATCTGCTCGACGCGGGCGCTGCCCAGGGCCAGCGCGTTGTGGAGGGCGTGCCAGGCCATGGCCGGGAAGATCGAGCCGGACCGGATGACGGTGACGACCAGGAAGATCCCCAGCAGGGAAGTCGGCGGGATGCGGAACAGGTCGACGTGGAAGAAGCCGAAGGCGATGCCGGCGACCAGGACGAGCTGGAGGGTGGTCAGGCGGTCCTTCAGTCCGTGGAGCAGAACGCCGCGAAACGCGACCTCCTCGAAGAGGGCGGGCATCAGGGAGAAGAAGATGAGCATCTGCCAGAGCGGCAGGGTCACGCCCATGTTCTCGGCCATCGCCTCGATCCAGGCCTCCGGGATCGGCATGGCCAGACTGGCGAGCCGGACGACGCCGTCGGCCAGCATCAGACCGGCGGGAGCGCCGATCAGGACGCCGAGCCACGCTCGGGCCGGCGGCGCACGGAGCGAGAGCGTCTGCCGCACGGGCAGCCGGTAGCGGGAGATCATCAGCCAGGCCGCGGCACCGAAGATGGCCATGTTGATCGAGATCAGCAGGCGGCTGTCGATGTTGCCGCCGATGTTGAGTTGCCAGACGAGGAGCAGGGCCCAGAGAGCGGCGAACCAGCGCGCAACGCGGCGCGGGAAGAGCGCTGGCCCGCCGGCGAGGTCGGCGGCGTCGAGTTCGCTGGCGGTGATCAGCTTCTCTGCCGACAACGTGCGCAACGAAGCGCGGGCGAGCAGGGCGGCGGCGCCGCCGGTGACCGCCCAGGCGGCGGCGAGCAGGGGCCAGTCGTAGGTGCCGGTCAGGATCTCGCGGGCGGCCACGCCCAGGTTCGCGATCGGCAACAGGACGATCGCGCTGCGCAGCTCGACGCCCGGCAGGACGGGAATCGCCGCGACGGCCATGGCGACGAGCATCACGGGCGCGAACAGCAACTGGGCTTCCTTGTACGTCTTCGACCGGCCGGAGACCAGCAGCAGGCTGCTCGAGAGGAGCACGGCGGCCGGCGCGTACAGCAGGAGCAGCAGCAGGCCAGCGCCGACCGGAATGACCAGTTTCATGCCGGCGGGCGGCGCGATCAGGTCGAGCTGCATCCAGACGACGATGTTCACGATGTTGAGCACGCTGGTGGCGAAGGCGACGGCCAGGATCGACAGGTTCTTCGCGGTGACGATCTCGACGCGGCTTGCGGCTGTGGTTAGCAGGGTTTCGAGCGTGCCGCGTTCCTTCTCGCCGGCTAGTGCGTCGGTGGCCACGATCGAGCCGCCCGCGAGCATCATCATCACGATGATCGCGGTCAGCAGGCGTCCCAGCAGCAGCCCGGACGTCTGTTCCTCGCTTGCCGTCTCGATCCGCTCGAGCGGCAGCAGGTCTTCGGGCGGCGACGCGAAGCCGGCATCCGTGAGCCGCCTTTCGCGGACTTCGGTTCGAGTGCGCTCGAGCGCCCGCCTCAGAAACCCCTCGGCGGAGTCCGAGGCGTCGAGATCCGCACGGTGCGAGAGGACGATGCGCGGTGCCGGGACGTCTTCGTCGCCTCCGGCCTCCCAGGCCACGTGAACGTGGAGTCGCTCTTCGTCGAGCGCGGCCGCAACATCGTCCGGGGCTTCGACTCGCTCGAAGCGAACCGCCGGGCCGTCCGTCGGTTCGTCGCCGTCGGCCGGGCCGTCGCCGCCGACGACGGCCAGAGCCCGCTCGAGCCACGTCCGGGTGTCGGCGGCGCCTGCGACTTCGGCCGCTTCGTCGGCCACGGCGTAGGTGTAGGTGCGGCTCTCGATCCGTTCCTGCCGGCGCTCCGTGGTCAGCGAGGTCAGGAACCACATCAGCGGCCACAGGACGAGCGGCAGGGCGACCGCGAACACGAGCACCCGCGGATTGCGGGCGAGCTGGCGCAGGTCGTTGATGACCAGCGCGGCGACGGTGCGGCGGTTCATCGCGGCTCCGCCCTATGCCGTCGTGTCGTTGCCGGTGACGTAGTGGACGAAGATGTCCTCGAGGTAGTGCTGGGAGGTCGCGGCGCGGAGCCCCTCGAGGTCGTCGCAGGCGCGGATCCGCCCCTTGTCGATGATCGCGATCCGGTCGCACAGGCGCTCGGCTTCGCTCATGATGTGGGTCGAGAACAGGATCGCCTTGCCGTCGTCGCGCAGTTCCTGGATCGCCTTCTGCAGGTCGAGGGCGTTCAGCACGTCGAGGCCGACGGTCGGTTCGTCGAAGATGAGCACCGGCGGATCGTGGACGACCGTGCGCGCGATCGACACCTTCTGCTTCATGCCGCTCGATAGCTTCTCGATGCGCGCGCCGGCGTAGTCGCCGAGGCCGAAGCGTTCGATCATCTCCTCGACCCGGCTCCTCGTCCGCTCGGCAGGGTACTTGTTGACGCGGGCGAACAGGGTCAGGGTCTCGCGTGCCGTGAGCCGCGGATAGAGCGCGGTGCTCGCGGAGTAGAAGCCGAGGTTGCGGCGCACCTCGACCGGGTCGGAGACGACGTCGTGTCCAAGCACGCGGGCGGTTCCGGCCGTCGGCTGCAGCACGGTCGAGATCGTTCTGAGCGTCGTCGTCTTGCCCGCTCCGTTGGCGCCGAGCAGGCCGAAGATCTCGGAGCCGCGGCACTCGAAGTTCACTTCCTGGACCGCTCGTACCTCGCCCCGGGACGGATCAAAGAAGTTCTTGGACAGGCCCTGGACCTCGACCTGGACTGTGCTCACGCTTTACCTCCCGCCGGTCGCCAGTGCTGGCGCAGGAACTGGAACAGGTTGCCCTCGAAGGAGCCGGTGGCGATCTCCTCGACCCGCAGGATGCGCGATGCAAGCCACAGGCAGGCCGCGATGGCGGCGCCGTTCGCCAGGACGGTGATTCCGAGCTGCAGCCAGAGGACGTTGCCGGCGATCGCCTGGCGAAGCAGCAGCACGACGTTGACCACCGGGATGCCGGCCAGCGCCGGCGTGAACTCCATGCTCGGGTCGTTCAGCACCAGGACCGGGAAGATGACCAGCAGGATCACCGGCGTGACCATGGACTGACCTTCCTTGAAGGTGCGGGCGAAGGCGGCGAGGATCATCATCGCGGCGGCGATCAGGGCGCCCAGGAGGACGGCGGTCAGGAGCAGGACCGGCAGCGACGTCAGCGGCAGCTCGAAGGCGAAGGCGCTCCCGTCTCCGCCTCCCAGGCGGGCGAGGAGCGGCCCGAGGAAGGAGCGGAAGGAGACGACCATGGCGGCCGCGTTGAGGGCTCCGGCAACGAGGCCCATCGTGGCCACGTAGAGGTACTTCGCGGTGACGATGTGAATGCGCCGGGTGGCGAGCGTGCTCGTGGTCTCCCAGGTGTTCCGCTCGCGCTCGCCGGCGGTCGAGTCAATGGCCGGGTAGACGCAGCCGTTCGCGATCATGATGACGAAAAAGAGCGGGATCATCATCCCCATCACGAACTGCCCCATCTGGCGGCCGGTGGCGAGGTTGTTCGAGCGCACCTCGAAGACCTGCCACTCGGCGCCTTCGAGGCCGTGCTGTTCGGCGATCCGGTCCAGCCAGGCCGATCGTTCCGCCGAGAGCGCCCTTTCCAACCGCCCGCGGGCGGCCTGCGACGGGTCGCTCGAGCCATTGCTCAGCAACAAGACCTCGGCGTTGCCCGGAGGATCGACGATGGTCTCGAAGATCAGGGCGGCGTCGAGCTCGCCGGCGAGCAGGCGGTTCTCGACTTCCTCACGGTAGGCGGTGGCGGCGCGGGTTGTGGGTGCCTCGACCTCCGTGATCTCGATTCGTCCTTCGTCCTCCTCGAGCCGTTCGAGCAGGCCCCTGTGCTCCGCCGGCAGGCCCGCGATCTCGACCCGCGAAGCGAAACTCTCGAAGCGGGCCGTGACGAAGAGGATGCCCGAGAACATGACCCACATCATCAACGGATACATCAACAGCGGAATCAGGATTCCGTTGATCAGAACGGCCCGCTCCCGCATCGCGGCGCGGAGCTCGCTCAGATAGAGCAGACGAATGGCGGTCCAGTCCATGGGGGCCGCTGTCTTCTACGGAGGAAGCGGGCTCCGGGTTCAGGCCCGCTGTGCGACGTCCCAGGCCAGTCCGGCCGTTCGCGGCACCGACTCGCCGACTTCCTTCGCGTGGGCGCTGGCGGCGGTGCCGTCGCGCACCCTGCCGGCGATGCCCTGGGCGATGCCGGCGCTGCGGAACAGGTTGTAGGCGAGGTAGAAGTTCCAGTGCTCGATGCCGTCGCGGCCGGTCCGGCGGCAGTAGGCGTCGCGGTACGTCTCGAGGGTCGGGATGCCGAGCGCCTCCAGGTCGCGGCCCTTGAGACCGCCCTTGTCCTTCGGGATTTCCCACTGCATCGTGTGGTAGCTGAAGTCGGCCAGCGGGTGGCCCAGCGTGCCCAACTCCCAGTCGAGGATGGCGATCACCTCGGCCCGTTCCGGGTGCAGGATCATGTTGTCGAGCCGGAAGTCGCCGTGGACGATCGTCGTCTCGTCGCGGTCGGGGATGTTCGCCGGCAGCCACTCGATCAGCGCGTTCATCGCCGGGATGTCCCGGGTCTCCGAGGCCAGGTACTGCTTCGTCCACCGGTGGATCTGGCGGGCGAAGTAGTTGCCCGGCTTGCCGTAGGTGGAGAGTCCAACCGCCTCGTAGTCGACGGCGTGCAGGCGGGCGAGGGTCCTGTTCATCGCGTCGTAGATCGCGAACCGCTGGGCCGGTTCCATGCCCGGCAGCAGCGCCTCCCACAGGATCCGGCCCTTCACGTGCTCCATGACGAAGAACATCGTGCCGACGACCGACTCGTCGGTGCAGAGGCAGTAGGTGCGCGGCACGGGGACGCCCGTGTCGCGGAGCGCCGTCATCACCCGGTACTCGCGGTCCACCGCGTGCGCCGAGGGCAGCAGCTTGCCCGGCGGCTTGCGGCGCAGCACGTAGCTCTTGCCGCCGGCCTCGAGCAGGTAGGTGGGGCAGGACTGGCCGCCCTTGAACTGCTGGACGTGGAGGTCTCCCGAGAACCCTTCGACGTGTTCTTCGAGGTAGCGCTGCAGCGGCGCGAGGTCGAAGCTGAGGCGCTCCGCGACCTCCCTGGTACCCGAGAACTTCTCCTGGCGGCTCTCCGTCATCGGCGGCGCAGTGTAGCGCGAGCGTTCCCCGCCCCGACTTACTTGGCCGGCAGGTAGACCTCGCCGCCGGCCTCGCGGAACTCTCCGGCCTTCTCCCTGAGCCCGGCCTCCAGGGCTTCGGCGTCCTCCAGCCCCTTCTCGGCTGCGTAGTCGCGGATCTGCTGGGTGATCTCCATCGAGCAGAACTTGGGGCCGCACATGGAGCAGAAGTGGGCGACCTTGGCGCCTTCCTGGGGCAGGGTCTCGTCGTGGAAGGCGCGGGCGCGCTCGGGGTCCAGCGAGAGGTTGAACTGGTCCTCCCAGCGGAACTCGAAGCGGGCCTTGGAGACGGCGTTGTCGCGGGCCTGGGCGCCGGGGTGGCCCTTGGCCAGGTCGGCGGCATGGGCGGCGATCTTGTACGTGATCACGCCTTCGCGGACGTCCTCGCGGTTGGGCAGCCCCAGGTGCTCCTTGGGCGTGACGTAGCAGAGCATCGCGGTGCCGAACCAGCCGATCATCGCGGCGCCGATGCCGGAAGTGATGTGGTCGTAGCCAGGGGCGATGTCGGTGGTGAGCGGCCCGAGCGTGTAGAAGGGCGCCTCGTCGCACCACTCGAGCTGCTTGTCCATGTTCTCCTTGATCATGTGCATCGGCACGTGACCGGGACCCTCGTTCATCACCTGGACGTCGAACTCCCAGGCGCGGCGGGTCAGCTCGCCCTGGGTCCTGAGCTCGGCGAACTGGGCCTCGTCGTTGGCGTCCTCGATCGAGCCGGGCCGCAGCCCGTCGCCGATCGAGAAGGAGACGTCGTAGGCGGCCATGATCTCGCAGATGTCGTCCCAGTGGGTGTAGAGGAAGCTCTCCTGGTGGTGGGAGAGGCACCACTTGGCCATGATCGAGCCGCCGCGGCTGACGATGCCGGTGCGCCGCTTCGCCGTCAGCGGCACGTAGCGCAGCAGCACGCCGGCGTGGATCGTGAAGTAGTCGACGCCCTGTTCCGCCTGCTCGACCAGGGTGTCGCGGAACATCTCCCAGGTCAGCTCCTCGGGCCGGCCGTCGACCTTCTCGAGAGCCTGATAGATCGGCACGGTGCCGATGGGCACCGGCGAGTTGCGGAGGATCCACTCGCGGGTCTCGTGGATGTTGCGGCCGGTGGAGAGGTCCATCACCGTGTCGGCGCCCCAGCGGATCGCCCACACCATCTTCTCGACCTCCTCCTCGATCGACGAGGTGACGGCCGAGTTGCCGATGTTCGCGTTCACCTTGACCAGGAAGTTCCGGCCGATCGCCATCGGTTCGAGTTCCGGGTGGTTGATGTTGGCGGGGATGATCGCGCGGCCTCGGGCGACCTCGGAACGCACGAACTCGGGCGTGATCGTCTGCGGGATCGCGGCGCCGAAGCTCTCGCCCGCGTGCTGGGCGGCGATCTCGTCCGCGACCTGTTCCCGACGCTGGTTCTCGCGGATCGCGATGTACTCCATCTCCGGCGTGATCTCGCCGCGCTTGGCATAGTGCATCTGAGTCACGCGCATCTGGGTCGCGCGGCTGTCGGCCTTTGCGCGTAGCGGCCGACGCCCGGCGCTAAAGCGGACGTGGTCGAGCCGGGGGTTCGCGGCCCGCTCGCGGCCGTAGCTGGAGGAGACGTGGTCCAGTTCCTCGACATCGCCGCGCGCCTGGATCCAGGCTCGGCGGATCGGTTCCAGACCGCGACGAACGTCGATCTCGACCGCCGGGTCCGTGTACGGCCCCGATGTGTCGTACACAACGACCGGTGGATTGTGCTCCTTTGGTCCCAGCGCGGTCAGGCCGCTCGCCGCGGACGGGCCCGCGCCGGCGGTCGTCGGCGACTGGGAGATCTCGCGCATCGGGACGCGAATCGACGGATCCGAGCCTTCGACGTAGACCTTGCGCGAGTTGGGGAGGGGTTCACGGCTCAGCAGGGGAGCCGCGCTCTGCGGGATTCGGTCGGCGATCGTCATGGCTGCATTCCCTACGTCGGTGTCAACCGTTTCAGGTTCGAAGGCTTCCGCGTCCAGTCTCGGCGACGGAGCCGATCCAACGCGGTCTCAGGCTGTCGTTCCAGCCACACCCAGCGCGCTAAACCATAGCAGTCATGGAATCTGGCGCTGCTCCGCGCTGTTGCCCCGAAGCCGCTTGGGGGGCCTTGGGCGGGTAGAATCGGAGGTCCCAGGGTCGCGCGGGGCGTGCGCCGGAAGCCCTTGGGTAGCAAAGAGATGTTCATGGACCCCACTCTCAAGGCCCGCCAGGACATCGATCCGGCCGAAACGGCCGAGTGGCTGGAGGCGCTCGAAGCGGTCATGGACCGCGAGGGTCCGGAACGGGCGCACTTCCTGCTCGAGGCCCTGGTCGACCAGGCTCGCCGCTCCGGTGCTTACCTGCCTTACAAGGCGACGACCGCCTACCTGAACACGATCCCGGTGCAGGCGCAGGAGCCGTTGCCGGGAGATGCGGATCTCGAATGGCGGATCCGGAGCATCATCCGCTGGAACGCGATGGCGATGGTGGTGCGCGCCAACCACGACTACGAGGGGCTGGGCGGACACATCGCGTCCTTCGCCTCCGCCGCGACGCTCTACGACGTCGGCTTCAACCACTTCTTTCACGCCCCGTCGGAGCAGCACGGCGGCGACCTGGTCATGATCCAGGGGCACTCTTCGCCCGGGATCTACGCCCGCGCCTTCCTCGAGGGCCGTCTGAGCGAGGAGGAGCTGCTCCGTTTCCGGCGCGAGGCACGGCCGGGGGGGCTCTCGTCCTATCCGCATCCCTGGCTGATGCCGGGTTTCTGGCAGTACCCGACCGTGTCGATGGGCCTCGGGCCGTTGATGGCGATCTTCCAGGCACGGTTCATGAAGTACCTCCACAACCGCGGTCTGGTCGACACGGAGGGCCGCAAGGTGTGGGCCTTCATGGGCGACGGCGAGATGGACGAGCCGGAGTCCCTGGGTTCCATCTCCCTGGCGTCGCGGGAGAACCTCGACAACCTGATCTTCGTCGTCAACTGCAACCTGCAGCGGCTGGACGGGCCGGTCCGGGGCAACGGCAAGATCATCCAGGAACTGGAAGCAGTCTTCCGGGGCGCCGGCTGGAACGTGATCAAGCTGGTCTGGGGCTCGTACTGGGATCCGCTGCTCGCCCGGGACCGCCACGGGCTGCTGCGGCGACGCATGGAGGAGGCGGTCGACGGCGAGTACCAGGCCTACAAGGCGAGCCAGGACGGCGGCTTCGTGCGCGAGCACTTCTTCGGCAGGTACCCGGAGCTCAAGGCGATGGTCGCCCACCTGACCGACGAGGACATTTGGCGGCTGAACCGGGGTGGACACGACCCGCACAAGATCTACGCCGCCTACGCGGCGGCGATGAAGCACACCGGGCAGCCGACGGTCATCCTGGCCAAGACGGTCAAGGGCTACGGCATGGGCGAAGCCGGCGAGGGGATGAACATCACGCACCAGCAGAAGAAGATGGGGCTGCGGGCGCTGATGGGTTTCCGGGACCGGCTCGACATCCCGGTTTCGGACGAGGAACTGGAGGAGACTCCGTTCTACCGGCCGCCGGACGACAGCCCCGAGATCCGCTACATGAAGGAGCGTCGCGAGGCTCTGGGCGGCTACCTTCCGGCACGGACCGTTGCCGCGACACCGCTCGACGTGCCGAATCTGGACGCCTTCGACGCCCTGCTGCGGTCGAGCCGCGGGCGCCAGTTCTCGACCACGATGGCGTTCGTGCGACTGTTCACGCTGCTCACGCGGAATCCCGCGATCCGCAACCGCCTGGTGCCGATCGTCGCCGACGAGGCGCGCACCTTCGGCATGGAGGGCATGTTCCGGCAGCTCGGCATCTACGCCCCCACCGGCCAGCTCTACGAGCCGGTCGACGCGCACAAGATCGCGCCCTACCGGGAGGCCCGTGACGGACAGATTCTCCAGGAGGGGATCAACGAGGCCGGCTCCCTCTGTTCCTGGATGGCGGCGGGGACTTCAGCCTCCAACCACGGGTTCCACATGATCCCGTTCTTCATCTTCTACTCGATGTTCGGGTTCCAGCGCGTTGGCGACCTGATCTGGGCCGCGGCCGACATGCAGGCGCGGGGCTTTCTGATCGGCGGCACGTCGGGACGGACGACGCTCAACGGAGAGGGCCTGCAACATCAGGACGGCCACAGTCATCTCGCTGCCTCCACGGTGCCGAACTGCGTCTCGTACGACCCCACCTACGCCTACGAGCTGGCGGTGATCCTCCAGGACGGCCTGCGCCGGATGTACGCCGAGGAGGAGCCGGTCTTCTACTACCTGACGACGCTGAACGAGAACTACGAGCACCCCAGGATGCCCGCCGGCGCCGAAGAGGGCATCCGGCGCGGCCTCCACCGGATCCGGCCCGGTTCGCGGTACAGGAAGCGCGCCACGTTGCTGGCCTCCGGCGCGATCCTGCGCGAGGCGGAGGCCGCGGCCGAGATGCTGGAGGAAGACTGGAAGGTGTCCGCCGAGGTCTGGTCGGCGACCAGCTTCAACGAGCTGCGGCGCGACGGCATCGAGGTGGAGCGCTGGAACCGGCTGCATCCGGGGGAAGAGAAGAGAGTGTCCTACGTCCGCCAATGCCTGACCGGGCGCGGCGGCGTGACGGTCGCGGCGAGCGACTACATGAAGGTCTACACCGACCAGATCCGCGCTTTCGTCCCGGGTCCGTACCGCACGCTTGGCACCGACGGCTTTGGGCGCAGCGACACCCGCGAGCAGTTGCGGGCCTTCTTCGAGGTTGACCGCCGGCACATCGTGGTCTCCGCACTGGCCTCCCTGGCCGAGAACGGCGAAATCGAGGCCGAGGCGCCGGCGAAAGCGATTGCCGCCTACGGCATCGACCCGAACGCTCCGAACCCGGCCAGCGCGTGAGCGAGACCCTCTCCGTCGTCGTCCCCGACATCGGCGACTTCGAGTCCGTCGATGTCGTCGAGGTCCTGGTGGGGGTCGGCGACGAGGTCTCGGTCGATCAATCCCTGATCACCCTCGAGAGCGACAAGGCGTCGATGGAGGTGCCGTCGCCGGCGGCCGGCCGCGTGGTCGAGATCGCGGTGGAACTCGGCGGCCAGGTCGGTGAGGGCGATCTGATCCTGACGATCGAGCCGGCGGATGTGTCTGCGGACGCGGAGGCAGAGGAGGCCGGGGCCGAGGACGCGGCCGTGGCCACGCCGTCGCCGCAGCCTCGCGCCTCGGAGGCGCAGCCCCAGCCGGCGGGTCCGGCGCGCCAACGTCCATCGCGGCGCGGCCGCCGACCACCGCCCCCCGCGGCCACCGGGTCGGCGACGACGTCGGCCCCGCCGCACGCCAGCCCGGCGGTGCGGCGGTTCGCCCGCATGCTCGGCGTCGATCTGACGAGGGTTGCCGGCACCGGCGCCAAGGGGCGCATCCTGCGGGAAGACGTCGAGGGCTTCGTCAAGGAAGTGATGACGGGCCGCGACCCGCAGGTTGCGGGCGCCGGCATTCCGCCGGTCCCGGAGATCGACTTCTTGAAGTTCGGACCGGTCGAGTCGAAGCCGCTGAGCCGCATCCGCAAGCTGGCGGCGGCGAACCTCCATCGGAGCTGGCTCAATGTGCCGCATGTGACCCAGCACGACGAGGCGGACATCACCGAACTGGAGGCGTTCCGCCGGGCGCATCTCGCCGAGGCTCGCGAGCGCGGCGTCCGGCTCACCCTGCTGGCCTTCCTGATGAAGGCGGCCTCGGTTTCGCTGGGCGAGTTCCAGGAGATGAACTCGTCGCTTGCTCCGGACGGCGAATCGTTGATCCTCAAGCGCTACATCCATCTGGGCGTCGCCGTGGACACGCCGGACGGTCTGGTCGTGCCCGTGGTGCGGGACGTGGACAGGAAGGGCGTCTACGAGCTGGCGGAGGAGCTGACCGAGGTCAGCGGCCGCGCCCGCGAGCGCAAGCTCCGTCCGGCGGACATTCAGGGCGCGTCCTTCACGATCTCGAGTCTCGGCGGCATCGGCGGTACGGCCTTCACGCCGATCGTCAACGCACCGGAAGTGGGCATTCTGGGCGTTTCGCGCTCCGTGCGGAGGCCGGTCTACGTCGGCGCCGGCCTGGCCCCGCGACTCATGCTTCCGGTCTCGCTCTCCTACGACCACCGCGTGATCGACGGTGCCTATGCCGTGCGCTTCACGTCGCACCTGTGCTCGGTGCTGGCCGACATCCGCCGGATCGTGCTCTGAGTCCTGAGCCCGAATGGCCGACCCGATCCGCATCGTCGTACCCGACATCGGCGACTTCGACTCGGTCGATGTGGTCGAGGTGCTCGTCTCGCCGGGTGAGCACGTCGATGTCGATGCGGGCCTGATCACGCTCGAGAGCGACAAGGCCTCGATGGAGGTGCCGTCGCCTCACTGCGGCGTCGTCCTGGAGGTCGCCGTCTCGCTCGGAGACAAGGTGGGGGAGGGGGACCTGATCGTCATCCTCGACGCCGACGACGAGTCCCATCCGGACCATCGCGTCGAGCGTCCGCGGCATCCGCATGCGCCGCCGTCTGGGAGGAGTGCAGTCGAGGACGTCGGAGCGGAGTCGACCGCGCAGGGAGAGCCGGCGCCGCCTCAGGCGGCCGCGGCGACGGCGGCGCCCACCGTCGTGGCGCCGCCTGATGTCGACGCCGAAGTCCTGGTTCTTGGCGCAGGCCCGGGCGGCTACACGGCGGCCTTCCGCGCCGCCGACCTGGGCCGTCAGGTCGTTCTCGTCGAGCCGTACTCCAACCTGGGCGGCGTCTGCTTGAACGTCGGCTGCATTCCGTCCAAGGCCCTGCTGCACGCCGCCCGCGTGATCGACGAGGCGGCCGGGTTCGCGGCCCACGGCATCGACTTCGGCGAACCGGCCATCGACCGGGGCAAGCTCGGGGGCTGGAAGAACGAGGTCGTGGGCCGGCTGACTGGTGGTCTGGCCCAGCTTGCCGCGCGGCGCAAGGTCGACGTCGTGCGTGGACATGGTCGCTTGAGCGGGTCCCACGAAGTGGAAATCGAGGACGCCGACGGCGGCCGGCGCACTCTGACCTTCGGCCAGGCGATCGTCGCAGTCGGCTCGCGTCCGGCGATGATTCCGGGTCTGCCGGCCGGCGATCCGCGGGTCTGGGACTCGACCGACGCGCTGGAACTCGATCCCGACTTCGAGCCGGGCGGCCGACTGCTGGTGATCGGCGGCGGCATCATCGGCCTCGAGATGGCGACGGTCTACGCCGCCCTGGGTTACCGGGTGACCGTCGTCGAACTGCTGCCCGAACTGCTCACCGGCGTCGACCGGGACCTCGTCCGACCGCTTCAGCGACGTCTGGCGAAACGCCTGGAGAACATCCACGTGAACACGCGGGTGACGGCCGTCAAGGCGCAGAAGAACGGCCTGATGGTGTCGATGGAGGGCGAGGACGCTCCAGGCTCCGGCCTGTTCGGGCGCGTCCTGGTGGCGGTCGGCCGCCGTCCGAACAGCGACCGCTTCGGCGCGGAGGCGGCCGGCGTTCAAGTCGACGGTCAGGGCTTCGTGTCCGTCGACGATCAGCAGCGCACGAACATGCCCCACATCTTCGCGATCGGCGACCTCGTGCCCGGACCGATGCTCGCGCACAAGGCGACCCATGAGGGCAAGGTCGCGGCAGAGGTCGCGGCGGGCGAGAAGAGCGGCTTCGAGGCGCGGGTCATCCCGTCCGTCGCCTACACCGACCCGGAGGTGGCGTGGGTGGGCCTCACCGAGACCGAAGCGCGCGAGAACGGCACCGCGTACGAGAAGGCGGTGTTTCCGTGGGGCGCCTCGGGCCGCGCCCTGACGCTGGGCCGGCCCGAAGGCCTGACCAAGCTGCTCTTCGATCCCGGCAACGGACGGGTCGTCGGCGCTGGCATCGTCGGCACAAACGCCGGCGACCTGATCACCGAGGCGGCGCTGGCGATCGAGATGAATGCGGACGCGGCCGACCTGGCGCTGACTGTCCACCCGCACCCGACCCTCTCCGAGACGGTCGCCTTCGCCGCCGAGGCCTACGAGGGCACGATCACCGACCTCTACCTGCCGCGACGCGGGAAGCGCTAGATCCCGAAGGCTGCTTGGGCGGCGCTCTTGGGGGCCGCGGGACTGCTCCGGTCGAGTAATAGTAGGCGGTTTGTTGCCTCTTATTGGAGTATAGACCGTTAAGAGGCAGGATAGTGCCTCTTGCAAGGAAGACGGATTGACGTCAGTATTGGACGGGCCATGGGGAATCTACGAGTAGGAGGGAGTCATGGCCGAAGAAGCGACAGGTCGACACCTAACGTCGCGGGCGCTGCGGAGCGAGCTTGGTCGTCGTCTGGCGAAGCTACGCCTCTCCAGGAACATCACGCAGCAAGCCTTGGCTGCGGATGCGGGAATCGGGCTTCGTACACTCCGTAACATCGAGGCTGGCCGGTCCAGCAGTCTGGACAGCTTGCTGCGCCTCTCGATCGAGCTCGGTTTGGCGGATGGTCTACTGAGCGCGGTACCTGCGCGGGAGATCCGGCCCATCGAACGGATCGACTCCGGCGGCTTGGAACGGCGGCGTGCCCGCCCCCGGAAGCGCGGGTCGCGGGAAGAGCCGTGGTCCTGGGCCTAGCACCGAGCACTTGAATGATTGACGCCAGCGTCAACCTGTGGGGTCGTCGCATCGGCGCGGTTTCATGGCATGCCGGGCGGGGAGTCGGCGTCTTCCAGTACGACCCCGCGTTCCTGGCGGCCGGCATCGAGGTCTCTCCGCTGGCGATGCCCGTTCGTGAGGGCACCTACGACTTCCCGGCGATCGGGCGATCGTTCATGGGCTTGCCCGGTCTTGTGGCGGACTCGCTGCCCGACCGCTTCGGCAACTTGCTGATCGATGCCTGGCTGGCGGAAAACGAAAGGAGTCCCGAGAGCTTCAATCCAGTGGACCGGCTCTGTTACGTCGGCACCCGCGGCATGGGGGCATTGGAGTACCAACCGGCGGCACGTAGGGGAGATCGGCGCGAGGAGGTTGAGATCGCTCGACTCGTCGACCTCACAAATCGGGTGCTCGACGAACGGAACCGACTGTCCGGCCAGTTGGACGACGGCGAGGCGCTGGAGGACATCCTCAGCGTAGGAACATCCGCGGGCGGTGCCCGGGCGAAGGCGGTGCTCGCCTGGAATCGGGACAAGGGGGAGTTCCGTTCCGGCCAGGTGGACACGAAGGCCGGCTTCGAGCACTGGATCCTGAAGTTCGACGGCGTGACCGGCAACCGCGACCGCGAACTGGCGGATCCACTGGGCTACGGCCGGATCGAGTACGGCTATCACTTGATGGCGCGCGCCGCCGGCATCGAAATGTCGGAGTGCCGGTTGCATCTTGAGGGCAAACGGAGCCACTTCATGACGCGCCGGTTTGATTGCGACCCGGCGGGAGCCAAGATCCACATGCAGTCCCTGGCGGCGTTGAGGCACTTCGACTACAACGATGCCGGCGCGCACTCGTACGAGCAGGCGATGGAGACGATCCGCGAACTTGGGCTCGGGATGGTGGTGGTCGAACAGCAGTACCGCCGGACAGTCTTCAACGTCGTCGGACGAAACCAGGACGATCATCCGAAGAACATCTCGTTCCTGATGAACCGTGCGGGAGAATGGCGCTTGTCGCCGGCGTACGAGGTGACCTATGCCTACAACCCGCGGGGCCCCTGGACCGGTCAACATCAGATGAGCCTGGCGGGCAAGCGCCGCCGCTTCGAGCGGACCGACTTGCTTAGGTTCGCGGAGACCTCCGGGCTGAAGTTCGCACGGGCTTCGCGCGTCATCGAGCGGGTGCTCGAAGTTGTCGCGGACTGGCCCCGGTTCGCTGCGGAGGCGGGCGTCGCGAGTCGGGACGTACAGCGGATCCGGAAGATGCACCGCCTTGGACTACGATGAGGGGAGCCGGCAGTTCGCGATGAACGAGGAATGCTCATCGCCGGGATCGGACCCTTGAACCGCCTCGACAAGTGGCTGCAAGTGTCGCGCATGTTCCGCGCCCGTTCGAAGGCGGCCGCGGCCTGCGCGGCCGGCCGTGTAACGGTCAACGGCCAGCAGGCGAAGGCTCACCGCCAAGTCCGGGTCGGCGACCGGATCGAGTTCAGGATCCGGGACTGGAAGCGGGTTCTCGTCGTGCGCGAGCTGAGAGACAAACCGCTGCCGAAGGCGGAGGCGCCACGTCTCTACGAGGACCTGAGCCCACCGAAACCGGAGCCGCGAAAGCGCGGTCCTTTCCTGGTCCCGGAGCCGGCGCGGAGACGGCGGGGCGCCGGCCGTCCGACCAAGCGGGACCGCCGGCTGATCGACCGGCTGCGCTGACGGGCCGGCGCGCTACAGTTCCCGCACCATGCCCTCCAGATCGTTGCTGCCCCGCTACGCGGCGGGTCTCGTCGTCGTCAGCGTCCTGGTCGCCTTCGCGGCCGCCTGCACCGGCCCGCTGCCGGAGCGCTCGACCGCGCCCTCGGGCCCGGCCTACGACCCGCGGACCGACCCGCTCGTCAACCCGCCGACGCTGACCGAGCCGTACCCGTTCGACCGGCCGGAGGTTGTGGCCCGGGACGACACGCTGGTTCGCTACATGTTCGGCGACCCGCGCACGCTGAACCCGATCTTCGCGATCTTCTGGGAGGACTACTACCTGTCGGGCGCGCTGTTCCAGTCGCTGACGACGCGCAACGCCGACATGACGATGGTGTGGAACCAGACCGTGGTCGAAGAGGCCGTGATCGCGGACGACTGGATGAGCGCCCGCGTGCGCATCCGGCCGGGGCTGACCTGGCACGACGGCAAGCCGTGGACGATGCACGACCTGAAGTTCACCTACGACATGGTGGCTTCGGACGACGTGCCGGCGGCGATGTACAAGCACGACGTCGACCAGGTCGAGTGGATCGACGTGGTCGACGATCTGACCGTCGTGTTCCACTTCAAGGACGCCCTGGTCACGAACATGCTCGCCATGCGAGTGCCCCCGATTCCGCGCCACATCTGGAACAACCCGGAAGAGCTCGCGAACGACCCGACGATGTGGAGCAGCGAGTACTTCAACCACTACGCGCGCGAGGAAGTCATCGGCTCGGGGCCGTACAAGTTCGTGTCCTGGACCCTGACCGACAAGATCGTGGTCGAGCGCTGGGACGAGTTCCCCGACGCGGTACGTATCGCGCCCTTCAGGCGCGTGATCTACCGGCCGCAAAGCGACCGCAACCTCGGCCTGTTGCTGTTCAAGAAGGGCGAACTCGACGAGTACTGGTTCACGCCCCAGCAGTTCGCCACCCAGAGCAACGACGAGGAGTTCGAGCGGGTCGGCGTCAAGGGCTGGGCGCCGGCGCGGCGAATCTCGCGAATCGGCTGGAACCAGGACGGCAGCAACCCGTTCTTCACCGACGTGCGGGTGCGGCGGGCCATGACCCACGCCTACGATCAGAAGCGCGTGATCCGGGACGTCGCCTACGGGGTCTACCTGGAGACCGACCAGCTCTGGGACAAGGAGCACATGGGCTACAACCCGGACGTGCCGAAGTACCCGTTCGACCTCGAGCGCGCCGGCGAGCTGCTCGACGAGGCCGGCTGGCTACCGGACCCCGACGACGGCTGGCGCTACAGGGAGATCAACGGCGAGCGGGTCAAGTTCTCGTTCGAGTTGGAGATCGCCCAGACCTTCGCGGACGCGGTCAAGATGGCGGACATCTACCGCGAGGATCTGCGCAGCATCGGCGTCGAGCTGACGCTTCGCCAGTTCGAGAACGCGACCCACGAGCGGCACCTGCAGGAGCACGAGTTCCAGGCCCACGCGGATGCCGACGAGGTGACCACCGATCCGGATCAATGGACGATCCGCCTCCACTCGACGAGCTACGACAACGCCCGCAACTACGTCGGCTACAAGAGCCAACGGGTCGACGATCTGCTCGAGCGCGGTCGGCGGGAGTTCGACCCCGAAGCGCGCGCCGCGATCTATCGGGAGCTGGCCTACGTCGTCGCCGAGGATCAGCCGTTCACGATGATGTGGAACTACTCCGAGATCCGCGCCTTCAGCAAGCGCATCCGCGGCGTCGAGTTCGCGCCCTCCGGCGTCTTCCTGTTCCAGCCGACGCCGCCCCCGGGCAGCGACTGGTGGACCAGCCCCGGCTGGTGGACGCACCGCGACGACGTCACCGCGTACGCCTCCGGCGGCTAGCCGTCAGCTACACCCGCCCGCGGCTGCCTGGCGTCACTCTGCTGGAGCCTCGTTAGCCCGCTTCTCGTTGGTGCGCGCGTACTCGAGGATGTTGAGCAGGCCGTAGTTGCCCTCGTGGCAGGCGTACTCGAAGATCGCCTGGTCCGACCGCTTCATCTCGACCCGTGCGCTCCAGGGGCGCTGGAAGGACTCCGGGTCGTCGATCGTGTACTCGTAGATGAGGGTCGTCTCGTCGAAGCGGGTGAAGCGCTCGACGAGCCGCATGTTGCCGCCGGAGCCGGCGAAGCTGATCCGGGGGTCGAAGTTCCGGGTCTCGACGACCAGGGTTGCGCCGTCCCAGTAGCCGCGGGAGTCGCCCTTGAACTGGCGTACGTGCTCAGGCAGGCGGGGCTCGTCGTCGAGGGGCACGATCCGGGTGTCGTGGACCATCTCGTTGAGGAGTGCCACGGTGTCCGGCGTCACCAGAATCAGCACGTTGTTGTTGTAGCCGCCGGGGTTCATCGGCGGGCCGGCGTTGAAGCCCATCAGGCAGCGTTCCCAGAGGTTCCGGTCCTCGGGGCCGGTCGGCGGACTGGCGCGCAGATCCCTCCGTTCCTGTGCCCGGCGCCGGCCGTCCTCGGTCATCGGCGGGATGCGGCCGGTCGGCGGGTCGAAGATCAGCGACGTGCGGCGGGACTCCTGCACGTGGCGCCCGTGGTCGAGCCAGTAGGGCGCGTGGACGCTCGGGCTCCGCTTCTGGGCCTCGGCGCGGCGCGCGATCGTGTCGCGCTCGAACTGGGCGGCCTCATCGGCGGTGAAGTACTCCTTGTCGGCGTGCGCGGAGGGGCGCTGCAGCGGCGTTGCCGTGGCGAAGTCCCACAGCCCGTCGATGTCGCCGGGCGGGGTCCAGTTCGGGTCGGCCTGCGCGCTTAGTGGCGCCGCAGCCACCAGGGCGGCGGCGAGCGCGAACTGGAGGCTCGGGCTGCGTGATGGGAGCACCTGTTTCAGGATAGCGCCTGTACTCGCGTCCGTCATCCCCGGGAGTCGCGGATCTCTTCTATGCTCGCGCGATGGCGGCGCCCCTCACCCTTGTCATCGGCAACAAGAACTACTCCTCGTGGTCGCTCCGGCCGTGGGCGCTGATGACCGAACTCGGCATCCCGTTCGCTGAACGGATGCTGAAGTTCGACTCGGAGGACTGGGAGGCCAGCATCGGCACACTGTCCCCTGCGCGGCTGGTGCCGGTGCTGTGGGAGGGCGAGCCGGGAAGCGGCTTCGCCACCTTCGACACCTCGGCGATCATCGAGCGGCTGAACGACCTCTATCCCGACCGCGGGATCTGGCCGGCCGAGGGCCGGGCCCGGGCCCGGGCACGGTCCTTGGTCGCGAACTTCCACTCCGGCTACGCGGCGCTGCGCTCAGCGATGCCGATGAACATCCGCTCGCACCACCCGGGCAAGGGGCACGAGCCGGAAGTCATCGCCGAGATCGAACGGCTGACCGCCTTCTGGCGCGATACCCGCGCCGAGTTCGGCACGCGGAGCCCGTACCTGTTCGGCAACTTCTCGGCCGCGGACGCCTACTTCCTGCCGGTCGCGTCGCGGTTTGCCACCTACGATCCTCCGCTGGACCGCGAAGCCCAGGACTACTGCCGCGCCCTGCTCGACACGATGGCGATGCGCGAGTGGAGCCGGGCGGCCAGATTGGAGACGGAGTTTGTGCCCGAGGACGAGCCCTACGCCGATCCGCCCTGAGTCGGGGTCAGGGATTCGACTCCGGGAGGGCCGCGTCCAATTCAAGCACGAGAGCGACGACCAGGTCGTGAAGGTGGTTCATCGCGGTCTCAGAGACATGCTCGATGGTGTCTCTGCTCGAGTGAATGATCCCGAAGACCTCGGGCATGAAGCCCTCGCGGAGCCCGGACTCGGGCCCCGCGTTCAGGGCGAGCCACATCTGATGCGACGCCGTGGCGCCGTTCATGGCGAGCGAGACGTTGGGGATGCCCGCGGCCTGAAAAGGGCGATCGTCGCTCGGGGGATAGCGGGGGAAGCCCATGCACGCGATCTCGCTCGCGGCGCAGGCGACGCGGAGGCTGCGGTAGACGGTGTCGTTTCCCTCGTGGGAGGTCGGTCCGTACATCAGCGTCTCGTCGCCGACGACCACGTCGACGTTGACCATGGCGGCGACGCGAGCGGCGCCTTCCGCCTGCACGTAGGCCTGAGAGCCGAGCAGCCCGGCTTCCTCGAGGTCGAAGAGAACGACCCGAACGCGGTGGCTCAACTCGTGTCGTCCCAGGGTCTCCGCGACCCTGGTCAGGACGACCGAAGCCGCGCCGTTGTCCACGGCGCCGCCGACGACCGTGCCGTCCTGGAGCCGGACCACGTCGTAGTGCGCGCCGACCACGATGTCGCGAGGACCTTCACCGACCGTGGCGATCAGGTTCTTCCCGCTTTCTCGCGGCTGGTGCTCCGTTGCCGTGGCCGGGAACTCCTGGACAAGAGGTTCGAGCCCGCGCTCCTCGAACATGCGAAGCAGTTCGTCGCCGCGATCCACCGTCTCGCGGCCGACGATCCGACCCAGATCGTCGAGCAGGCCGGTCAGCGGGCCTTGCCGTGGTTCCGCGGGGAGCGCCGGGCGCTCCGGGCCCGGGGCGGCAATGCTGGAACACGCCAGCGCCATGCACGCGCACAGCGCGGCGCCTGCCAGCCGGCGATGGCGGACGGAGTGGCCGCCGGGGTGCACTACGGTCGTGAGAACCACCCGTTTCGTGGCCGTCAGGCGCCCTCGCCGACGATCACGTCGACCTGGTCTTGCGGCGCGTAGAAGTACGACCCTGGCCGGAAGTCGTAGCCGAGGTCACCGAGCAGGCGGCGCTGGCGGGGCGTGCAGCGCTCCAGGACTTCGGGCGTGGGCTCCGGGTCGTAGGTGCGCAGGAACAACTGGCAGTAGTTGTAGAGGATCGTCTTGCGGGCGCGCGGCGACGCGTTGACGGACGGACCGTGCCAGAGCGAGTGCGGGAAGAGGATGCAGTCGCCGGCCTTGCCCTTGAGCTGGACGGCGCCCGGCGTCTTCGGGCCCGGGGCGGGGTAGGGCTGGTTGGGGAACGGGCGCATGTGGCTGCCGGGGAAGACGGTGAAGTTGCCGCAGTCCTCGTCCGTGATGTCGGAGAGCAGGTACATCCCCTTCATCGCCAGCGGCAGACTGGTCTCGGTGACGCGGATGCGGCGGAGCGCCTCGCCGCCGTCGGTGTGGGTGTAGCCCGGCCAGCGCGGGTTGGACGGTCTAACGATCGCCTGGGTCATGCTGAGCACGACGTAGGGGCCCATGATGTCCGTGATCAGGTCGAAGACGGGAGACGCGTCCATCAGGTCGAGGAAGGCCTGGTCGTAGTGGAGCAGGACCCGGCGGTCCATGAAGCCCTCGGGGTCGCGGTCGACGGCGTGGTCGAGCCAGGCGTAGTGGCCCAGCGGTCCGTCGGGGCTCGGTTCCCAGCCGGGGAGCTGCCGGATGCGGTCGAGTTCGGCGTCGAAGAACGCGACCTGGTCCGGTGACAGTGCCCGTTCGACGCGGATGTAGCCGTCGATCGCCCATTGTTCGCGCTGGGCTCGGGTCAGTTGCTGCATGGCGGTTGTCTCCTGGTGCGGGTTCGGTTGGCGGCCGCGACCCATAGCGCCTGTGCCGGTGGTGGCGTTCGAGCATACGCCGCTGTTTGCCGGGCGGTCATTCGATGGCTTCGGCGCCGCCCGCTCTTTCGGCCGCCCCTGCCGCATCGCGTGCGCGCTCCTCCGCGCCCGGATGGCTGGCCAACCAGCTCGGAACGCCTCCCGCACCGTGGGCGCCCTCGAGTCGTTGCAGGAGGTCGCCGAGGCGAGTCGGTGGGATGTCGGCGTCAAGCAGATAGTCGAACGCGAAGCGATCGGCTTCGCGCTCGGCCACGCGCGAGTACCGCTGGGCGAGCAACTGATCCGGACCCAGGAGCGACAGCGCGGCAACCGATACGTCGCCCGTAAAGGCGGTCCAGAGGACGAGCATGGACGATCTCTCGGCGATGCGCCGCAGGACGTGGCGGCGCGCAACATGGCCCAGTTCGTGGGCGAGAACCGCGATGATCTCCTCGTCGTTTTCGGCCAGCTCGACCAGTTCGTCAGTTATGACGACGGTGCCTCCCGGCAGGGCAAAGGCGTTCGGGCCGAAACGGGCTGAGGAGAAGAAGCCGAGGACCGCGCCTTCGACGCCGGTGTCGTCCTTCATCTCGTAGAAGGCCTGCAGAATCTCGGCCTGCCGGCTCTCGTCGACTTCGGTGGGAGTGAGAACATCCAGTTGGAGAAACAGAGTCATCAGGTTCTCGCCGATGACGGCCTCCAGTTCCGGAGGCGTCGCTAAGACCACCAGGCGGGCGACGGCCGGCGTGCCCCACTTCGTGAAGGACAGCAGGATCGCGGCAGTGACCGCCAGCGCGGCCGCCGCGCCGCGCCAGGTGCTGTCGAGCCTGTGGAGAAGTCGCTCGAAACGCCGGCCGACGGGTTGGCGACCGGAATCGGAGCGGACCTGCATCTCGTCCAGGGCGTCGTTGTCCCGGACCTCGCACGAGGCGCCCCCCGGCAGACGGACATGCCGTGGCGTGTCGGCGATGCGATGGGGAATCCGTACGTCGGACAGGGAGTGAAGTTCGCGGTTCTCGATGCCGTCGATCGCGACGATCAGGTTGCCGTCGGCGGTGATCGTCATTTCCGCTTCGCGCGGTGTCGAGGTGCGACCGTCGTAGTAGCGGCAGGGCAGGCCGTTCATATGCCGATCTCCAGCCCGAACTCTCCGGCGGCCTCCGCGCCGGCGGCGCCGAGCCTCTGGGCTTCGCCGGCCTCGAAGGTCACTTCGCCCAGGGGCTGCATGACGAGAAACTGGTCCACGACGTAGCGCAGCACACGGATCCTCGCGAAGGGCGTGAACAGTCCGAAGGTGGCGATGATCAGGACGGCATTGCTCGCGTAGAGCCACAACATGGCTCCGAAGGAGAGCTGCAGAACGAAGTCGCTGTCTCCGAACTGGGTGCAACTCCACCGGTAGCTAAGCAGGCGAGCCCGGATGTAGATGAACGAGAACAGCCCCGCCAGCACCCCGAAGACCGGCACGAACCAAGCTGCCGTGGGAGAGGGAGACTCGGGATCGGAACCTACGGAGGGGAGGACCAAGACGATGCAACTTCCGATGAAGAGGACCACGGTCATCACCCAGACGAAGATGTAGACGCCGTAGTAGGGACCGGCTTCGCCGATGAAGCGGAACCGTTTGTTGCCGAAACGGGACTCCTCGATCAGGAAGCGGTCGCGTCCGAAGATCCTGAATGGCCAGGCCAGCCCGAACGTCACGAACGATGCAACGGCCATTAGCGGGTACCAGACCGCGGCGTCCCAGAACCGTCCCTGGAAGTCGAAGGCGACGCCGCGATACCTGGAGTTGCGGAGCTGGAAGGTGCGCGCTCGAATCACGACCCAGGGTACGAGGGGCGCCAGCACGGCAAGCGCGGCGTAGTAGTACCAGAGGGAGAGGAGGTTGGCGAACCACAGGGCGACCGCGACGAAGGCGACAAGGATCCTCCCTCGCAGAATCGCGACCGGGTTCGCGGTGTAGTCGAAGGACGTGTCACCGAGCCAGATGTGGCCGTAGAGGTAGCGCCGGGCCCGCACCTTGGCCCAGGCCGAGTAGACGCCCAGAGTCAGGAGCGTCAGCGCGACGTTGACGATCCAGATCCGGAAGTACTCCCATCCGTCGGCGGTGCATCGCAGACGCTGAGTCCGGGACTCGTCGCTTTCCGTCGCGACGGGAGGGTGGTCGTCCCGGCCGGAAGCGAGAGTCTCGCCGAGCGACCATGCCTCCGCCGAGGCACCCGAGTCTGGCTTCGATTCAACGCCCGCGTCGATCCCGGCGCCTGTGTTTCCCTCGCTCATTGACCGTGCTCGGCGAATCGTAGTGGAGAGCTACTCGCGGCCGGAATGCGTCGATCCGGGCCGCTGGATCGAAGATCGCCTCGAGATGGTTCGCGACCGCGTCGCCACGCCACCGCCGACGAGCCTTGTCACTGACCGTAACCTCTTTGTTTCCAGAGTTTGCGTAAAGCCCGGGAGGGTATAGTCTGGCCCTTGACACTGCGGTCCGGGCCGTTCTTCACCAGCCCTGTTCGGGTATCATCCCGGCACAGATTGGGGGCAGCGAGCCGGCTTGTTGGTCACCGGCGGGCCTCGCGGCGGACGGCCAGCGGAGGATGAGATGAAAGGATCTGCACCGATCGGCTCAATAGCTCGCGCGGGAACGGGGCGCGGCGTACCGAACAGGCGGCAAGGGGATCGAGTCCGGGCGTGTCTCGCCCTGTTGGCGCTTGCCCTCGCGGCCGGTCCGGTCTGGGCTCAGGAGGCGGAGGAGGCCAGCGAACTCGACCGGGTGCTGGCCATGCACTACGAGGCCCGGGGCGGTCTCGAGAAGCTGCGCTCGATTCAGAGTGTGAGGGCCAGCGGGACGATGTCGGTGCAGGGCATGGAGGCCCCGTTCACGATTCACCTGCGCCGGCCGAATCAAAGCCGCGTGGAAGGCGACTTCGGCGGCATGGCCCTCATCCAGGCGTTCGACGGCCAGCAGGCGTGGGTCCAGCAGCCCGGCCAGGCCAAGCCGGGCGCGCTCGAAGGAGAGGCCGCGGCGGCGCAGGCCGCCGACTCCGCGCTGAGCAGCCCCTGGTTCGAGTACACGGAGTTGGGTTACCAGGTGGAACTCGCCGGCCGCGAGGAGATCGAGAGCGGCGAAGCCTGGAAGCTCGTGGTCACCGCGCCCGGCGGCGTGACGCATCAGGTCTTCCTCGGCACGGACGACGGGCTCGAGAAAAAGAGGATCTACCCGGCGGACTTCGGTTTCGGGCTGGAGGACGCGACCGTCCGGTTCGAGGACTACCGGGAGGTCGACGGCCTGATGCTGGCGCACCGGCAGATCATGGGCAGTGCGATCGGCGAGATGCCCCTGATCCTGGATTCCTTCGAGATCAACGCGGAGATCGATCCCGAGATCTTCTTCATGCCGGGCCAGATGGCCGACGCCGCCCTCGGCCTGGAGGAGGTCGTGTCGCGCTACCGGAACACACGCGGGGCTTCGGCCGCCGAGGTGCAGACCCTCAGCGCCGCCGGCACGATCGTCATGCTCGGCTTCGAAGTGCCGATGACGGCGGCCTTCGCGCGCCCCGAGTCACTCCGTGTCGACATCGACATGCAGGGCCTGCCAATGGTGATCGCCTACGACGGGGAGACGGCGTGGAACGTATCGCCGATGACGGGCGCCCTCGAGCCGACGCCGCTGCCGGCGGAGACGATCGGGGCGCTGGGGATCCTCTCCGACTTCATGTGGGGCAGGCTCGCCGACAGCGAGGGGTCGGACTTCGAGGCCTCGCTGGCGGGTATCGAGAAGGTCGAGCGCGACGAGGCCTACCGGCTGGACATCACGACCGCTGACGGCGAAGCGCGCGCTCTGTACCTCGGCGGGGAGGACTTCCTGGAGCGCCGGATCGCCTTCGATGGGTCGTTCCTGGGTTCGACCGGAAAGATCGAGGTGACGATCAGCGACTACATGGATGCTGGGGGGTTGATGGTGCCGGGGAAGATCCGGATCGCGGTGGAGGGCCTGGTCGTCACCGAGTTGCGGATCCAGGAAGCTGAAGCCGGGGCCGATATCGATCCCGCTTCGTTTACCATGCCCGCTCCCGCCGACCCGGAGACGCCGGGTCCGGCTCTGTAGGAGCTAGCGCATGCCGACCACGCCTTCGCATCACACAACCAGGGCATTTGACGGCAATCTTCGACGTTGCGTCTCCTTGGTCGCCTGGTCAGCGGCCCTCCTTCTGGCGGCTTCGATGGCCACAGCCGCCTCGGACGGTGACGCCCCCGAGCCGGTGGAGGATCCCGCCCTTGCCGAGACGATCGTCGTCACCGCGGCGCGGGCCGAGCAGGAACTCGGGCAGGTGACATCGAGCGTCTCGGTCGTCACCGGCGACGAACTCCGCGCCAGCGCGGCCGTGACCCTGGACGACACGCTGCGCAGGGTGCCGGGATTCAGCCTCTTCCGGCGCAACAGCTCGATGGTTGCGCACCCGACGAGCCAAGGGGTCTCGCTGCGCGGCATCGGCCCCAGCGGCGTCAGCCGGACCCTGGTGCTGCTCGACGGCTTGCCCCTGAACGATCCCTTCGGCGGCTGGATCTACTGGGGCCGGGTGGGCCGCGAGAGCCTGGACCGGATCGAGGTCGTACGCGGCGGTGGCTCGAGCCTGTGGGGCAACTCGGCCCTGGGCGGCGTCATCCACCTCGTCACATCGCAGCCGGAGTCGGGTAGCTCGCTGCGGCTGTCGGCCCTGGCGGGAGACCACGGTGTGGTCTCGGGCGACGCCTGGTTCGGGCAGGGCTTCGAACGCGGGGCGCTGACCCTGTCGGCAAGGACGTTCGACAGCGACGGGTATCCGGTGGTGCGGGATGACCAGCGCGGTCCGATCGACGTGGACGCCTTTTCGAAGCAGACGACGGTCGCCGGCCGGCTGGCGTTTTCTCCAAGCGACTCGGTGTCGATCAGCGTCGGCGGCGACACCCTGTCGGAGGACCGCGGCAACGGCACGCCGTTGACGGGCAACGACACGGAGTTGACCTCGTTCCGGTTGAGCGCCGACATCGTGACCGGGCGCGGCGACACGTGGACGGTGCGCGGCTTCACCCACGAGCAGGAGTTCGCCAGCCGGTTCAGCGCGCAGCAGGTCGACCGCTCTTCAGAGCGGCCGGCTCTCGATCAGTGGCTGGTCGACTCGGAGGCCACCGGTCTCGGCGCCCAGTGGCAGGGCGACGTCGGGTCGGGGCAATGGGTCGCCGGCGCCGAGTGGCGGAGCGTCGAAGGGGCGACCAACGAGGACTTCTTCTACACCACGCAGTTCAACCGCCGGCGCACGGCCGGGGGCGACCAGGCGATCGGCGGCGCCTACGTGCAGCGCCGGGCCCAGTTCGGCGACCGGCTGCAGCTCGAGCTCGGCGCCCGCATCGATCGCTGGCAGACGGGTTCGGGAAGCCGGCTGGAGATCAACAAGGCGGACGGCTCGATCCGCCGCGACGACATCTTCGAGGACCGGGATGAGACGGCAGCGTCGCCGCGGGTCGGCTTTCTCTACGCACTCGACTTCGGCTGGAGTCTGCGCGGCTCGCTGTACGGGTCATTCCGCGCGCCGACCGTCAACGAGCTCTACCGGCCCTTCCGGGTGCGCAACGACATCACCGAGGCGAACGAGTCGCTCGAGCCCGAGCGGCTCAGTGGCATCGAGTTCGGCGCCGTCCGCTATCAGGGCGGTTCCCGGCTGTCGTTCAATGCCTTCATGAATCGCGTCGAGAACCCGATCGCCAACGTCACCTTGGCGACGATCCCGAGCAGCCGCTTCTTCCGGCCGTGCGGCTTCGTGCCCGGCGGCGGCTCCTGCCGGCAGCGGCTGAACCTGGATCGCACGCGCATTCAGGGCCTCGAGGCGGAACTCCGCCAGCGGCTCGGCGACGTCTGGAGGCTCGATCTGTCCTTCCTCTACAGCAACGCCGAGGTCGACAGCGCGGCCGACTTCCCGGAACTCGAGGGGAAGAGGCTGGCGCAGACGCCAGAGCAGTCGGCGAGCCTGGGGCTCGAGTACTCGAATCCCGAGGTGCTCCAGGCCAGACTCGGCGTGCGCTTCGTCGGCTCGCAGTTCGAGGACGACCTGAACACGCGGCCGCTTTCGAGCTTCGCCGTCGTGGACCTGAGCGCCGCCCGCGACTTGAGCGGCCGCTGGCAGGTCTTCGCCGGCCTCGAGAACCTCCTGGACGAGGAGGTTCAGGTCGGCATCTCGGGAACCGGCCTGGTCGCGGTCGGAGCGCCCCGCATGGTGCACCTGGGGGTGCGCCACATCCTGAGTCCCTGACCCCGAAGGGAGCCCATGGCCCGAGTCACCGCTGAAACGCTCTCCCGCAAGCAGCGGGAGATCTCGGTCTCGGAGTTCTTCGCCAAGAACCGGCACCTGCTCGGTTTCGACTCGTTGCGCAAGGCCCTCCTGACCACGGTCAAGGAGGCGGTCGACAACTCGCTCGACGCCTGCGAGGAGGCCGGCATCCTGCCCGAGATCCGGGTCGAACTCGAGGCGGCCAGGGGGGCGAACCGCTACCTCGTGCGGGTTACGGACAACGGTCCCGGCATCGTGCCGGAACAGGCGCCGAGGATCTTCGGTCAACTCCTCTACGGGTCGAAGTTCCACAGCCTGAAGCAGAGCCGGGGACAGCAGGGAATCGGCATCTCGGCCGCGGCGATGTACGGACAGTTGACGACCGGCAAGCCGGTATCGGTGGAGTCGCGTACGGGGCCGGAGGCGCCGGCTTACGCGATGCAGGTCATGATCGACACGAACACGAACAAACCGAAGGCGATCGGTCGCCGGAATCTGCCCGACTGGCACCTCGACCACGGCACGCTGGTGGAGGTGGAACTGGAGGCGAAGTACCTCAAGGGCCGCCAGTCGGTCGAGGAGTTCCTGCACCAGGTTGCGGTCGCCAATCCGCACGTGACGCTGCACTACCGGAGCCCGAACGGCGACACCGACTCGTGGGCTCGCACCGTAGAGCGGAACCCCACCGCCCCGCGGGAGATCAAGCCTCATCCTCACGGCGTCGAACTCGGCGTGTTGATGAAGATGCTGCAGTCGAGTCGGCACAAGACGGTCACCCAGTTCCTGTCGCGGGATTTCAGCCGCATCTCGCCACAACTCGCGGGCGGCCTGGCGAAGCGTGCCGGCATCAAGGCGAAGGCGCGCCCGAACACCGTTGCCCGGCAGGCCGCCGACGCGCTCTACAAGGCGATCAACGACTCGAAGACCCGCATCCGGCCGCCCTCGACCGACTGCCTGTCGCCGATCGGCGTCCAGGAGCTTCTCGCCGGCCTGACCCGGGGTGTGCGGGCGGAGTTCTACGGCGTGGAGACGCGCAAGCCCGCCGTCTACCGAGGCAATCCGTTCCAGGTGGAGGTCGGCCTGGCGTGGGGCGGTGATCTGGCCGGCGACGAACTGGCCAAGGTGCTCCGATTCGCCAACCGGGTTCCGCTCCAGTACTACGCCGGCTCCTGCTGCATCACGAAGGCGGTGATGGACGTCTCCTGGCGCACCTACGGCCTGACCCAGTCCCGCGGCGCGCTGCCCTCGGGACCGCTGATCGTGCTCGTGCATCTCGCCTCGGTGTGGGTGCCGTTCAGTTCCGAGAGCAAGGTGGCCGTCGCGGACTACGACGAGATCCGCAAGGAGATCAAGCTCGCCGTCCAGACCTGCGGCCGCCGGCTCGGGCAGTACGTCAAGCGCAAGGCGCGGGCCAGGAGCGAGGCGCGGCGCCGCGAGGTGTTCAACCTCTACATCGACGAGGTGGTCAACTCGGTCGAGGCGATCACCGGCAAGGAGCAGAAGCTGTTCCGCGAGCGGTTGCTGGCGATCAGCCGGCGCAAGACGGAGCTCGCGGGAATGCTCGAGGAGGCGAAGGGCGCCGCCGGCGAGGACCTGGAGACATGCGAGAACGTGCTGGTCGTCGACCCGGACGCGGCGCCGCCGGCAGCGGATGCGGCAGTGGCGGCGCCGGCGAACGGAAAGGACGGGCCGCCGGAGGATGAGGCGCCGGACGAGGTTCTGCCCGCGGAGGGTCTGGAGCCGCTCGACGACCTGCCGCCGCCTTTGCCCACGGAACCCGAGCGCGATCCCGGGTCGCAGTTGGAGCTCGTATGACGGCTGACCGGCTGAAGATCCCGGCCAGTCTCGACGCCAAGGCCAAGATCGAGTTCCTGGCGAAGAAGACCATCGCGATGGCCCGTCGCGAGGTGGACCCCTTCGTCGACATCCCATCGCGCACGCTTTCGAACGTCACGTTCTCGAAGCGAAAGAAGATCATCGAGATGGGCGACGCGACCCAGCGCCGGTCGCTGTTCAACCTGAACCAGGCCCGCAAGTACATGCAGACGCTCCTGGTCGCCCGCGGCTGCACCCAGCTGCTCGATGAGCAGAAGACGACGAGCATCCGCGACCTCTACTACATGAGCAAGCACACCCTGGCTGACGGCAAGGAGAACACCTTCGAAGGCCAGGAGGAGTCGGACCCGATCATCGAGGACCTGGAGGTCACGCTCGGCGCGCTGCGCGAGGAGCTGCACCTGTTCGCCGCCAAGCGCGGCTCGGTCGTCGGCCCGCTGACCCTGGTCGACGCCGGTGACGTGATCGACCTGTCCCGGATGGGCTCAGGCGGCTGGTCGGTCCCGGGCATCGTCGAGCCGGACACGATCCGCTTCGTTGGCCACGGCGCCGAGTTCATCCTCCTGGTGGAGAAGGAGGCGGTCTGGGCGCGCCTCAACGAGGACAAGTTCTGGAAGCGCCACAAGTGCATTCTCGTCACCGGCCAGGGCCAGCCCCCGCGTGGTGTGAGGCGCCTGCTGTACCGCATGGTCAACGAGCTGAACCTGCCGCTCTACGTCTTCGTCGACAACGACCCCTGGGGCTACTACATCCACTCCGTGGTCAAGCAGGGCTCCATCGGCCTCGCCTTCGAGTCGAAGCGAATGGCCGTCCCCAAGGCCCGTTTCATCGGCCTCTCCAGCTTCGATCCCGGCGCCTACGACCTCTCCGAAGACGTCAGCATTCGCCTCAACGACCAGGACCGCTCCCGCGCCAAGGAGATCCTGAACTACGATTGGTTCAAGGCGAAGCCCTGGCAGCGAGAGATCAGGAACATGCTCCGCGCCGGCGTCAAGTGGGAACTCGAGGCCCTCTCCAGCAAGGGCCTCTCCTTCGTCACCGAGGAGTTTCTGCCGAAGAAGATCGCCGATCGCGACTGGATCTAGCCCGCCACTGGGTGCGCTGGCGTCGGTGCGCCGGCCTGACATCCGACCGCCCGCGGACGGGCGCTCGGACTGTGACGCGGGTGGCGCGGGGACGCGCCACCCGGGTTCTGGCCGGCTCTCTGGACCACCCCTTACCACTCCCCCAGCTCGACCTCGGGCGTGTCGGGCAGTTCGTCGGCAAGCAGCCAGCGGGCGAAGAGAACGCCCTCGTTGTAGCCGGCGGTGCTGATCCAGTTCTTCGGCGCCTCCCGGTGACTCAGGTAGATGACGTAGCTGCCGTCCGGCTCGGCGATGGCGCTCTGCTTGTTGACGCAGACCGGGAAGTCCTCGTAGTTCATCGACTGCATCAGGTAGTTCCACGTCTGGAGGCCCCAGTAGCAAGCCTCGGGCGACCTGAACGTCACCTTGAGGTACTCGTGATCCTGCAGCCGGAAGCGGCAGAAGCAGTAGATGTTGTCGACCGTCCCCCAGCCGCCCTGCTCCGGGTCGAACTCCCACGGATCGCAGAACTCGTTGAACGGGAGGTGGACCGGCAGCGGGGCGATCCACGTCGTGCACATGAAGAACATCGCCATGCTGCGGATGCGCCGTGCCAGCTCGGCGTCGGCGAGCGGCTGCTTGGGGGGCTGCGGCGAAGCGTTCTCGATACTGAGAATGCTCTCCCGCGCCGTCGCGCGGTCGAGGAAGTACTCGCGCGTGAAGAGCGACACCGAGTCGGGATCGATCCGGAACTCGTTCGGACCCTGCGGATCGGGCGTCAGCTTGATCTCGAACGACCCGTCGTCCTCGAACGCGATGTCGCGGTGGTTGACGTTGAGCGTCACCCGGTCCGCCAGCTCGCCGTTGGGGTCTCCGCCGTAGAGGCAGAAACTCAGGTAGCAGCTGCCGAAGTGCCGCCCGCGGATGATGTACTCCTGGTCCCCCCGGACCTGGGAGAAGTAGTAGACCGAATCCACGTTGTCCCCGTAGAGCTTGCGGGTCCCGTCGGTGAGCCGCATGAGCCGGGGACGCAGGGGATCGTTGTGGAGGTAGAAGTCGACGGTTATCTGCATCAGGTGGAACAGGTGCTGGTAGCCGTCCACGTGGCCCTGGTGGTCGAGTTCCTTCTCGGGATCGAGGAACGTCTGCTCCGCGTTGCGGACCACGTCCAGGAACTCGTGCAGCGCCTGCCGGCTCTCGAAGTCGGGTTTGCTCATCGTAGTGTCTCCACAAAGTCCAGATACTGGGCGTACTCGTCTTCGATGTCTGCCGGCGAAATGCCGATCTGGTCCAGCGAGTACACATGGGCTCCGTGCTTCCCACGGCGCTCCTGCTGCAGAAACCGCTCCATCTTCTCCCGGTCCTCGGGTTGCAGACTCCAGCCGAAGCGGGCATAGATCCCGTCCACGACCGACATCTGGTCCTTCACGAAACGGTCGAAGAAGACGTCGACCATCTGTTCCTCGCGGTCGAGCTCCCGGCGGTCGTGCAGGAACCGGGCGAAGTAGTCGGCCCAGATCCGGAGTTGCTCGCGCCCCGTTCGGAGCGTGTCCTCGTGGTCCGAGTAGAACGACCGCATCGACGAGATCAGACTCGCCACCGACGGCACGACGGACGCCGGGTGGCGGTGGGTCACGATGACCCGCGCGTCCGGATAGACCTCGAAGAGAGCCCGCAACCGCATCAGGTGGACGGGCGACTTGAGCAGCCAGCGACGGAAGGGAACGCCACCCGACTGCAGGAACTGCAGGAACCGCCGATGCCAGTGCAGGTTCCTGACCTGGTCAGCCTGCACGAGCCAGTCGTGGTACTCCGGCAGGTAGGCCATGGCGAGGTACTGGAAGCTCGCGAAGTTGAGCGCCGTGATGCCGATGCACTCCTGCGGCGAGTCGGCCGTCATGTAGTGCTTGCGGCGGAAGTCGGGCACGAACCGGAAGATCTGGTCGAACTCCTTGCGCACCGTCTCGATCCGATCGTTGTCCTGGTAGTCGTCCGGATTCGGCGCCGGGTGGGGCAGGAGGCATTCCCAGGACAGCGGCGCCCGGTGGTTCCGGTCCAGGTGCAGCAGGGCATGGAGGATCGTTGTCCCGCTCCGCGGCGTGCCGATGATGAAGACGGGCGGCCGGACCTCTTCGTCGCCGATCTCCGGGTGTTCCGAGAGCGCCCGCTCGACCCGGGAGCGCGAGTCGGCCGAACGCTGCACGGTGCCCCTCGCGGCCAGCCGTCCGAAGGTGCTCAACCGGGCATCCGTCTCGAGCCCGTGAACGAGGCGCTCGAGTCCCTCCCGGAACATGGGATCACGTACCTCGAACCCGCTGGCTTGCCGCGCCTTCTCCAGAATCCCCTCTGGCGTCAGTGCGAAGGGCTTCAGCCCGCACCGGCGGACCATCGCGCCGACACGGTTGACTGCCCTTAGCGCGACCGGCTGCCGGATCCGGATCGAAGGGTTCGCCAAGCTCAGGTCAGCTTCTTCAGCTTGGCGGCAATCGACATGTCGCCCTTGACCTTGATCTTGCCCGAGGCGACGGCCATGAACGGCTTGATTTCCTTGCGCTGCAGCTTGCCGAACGTGTCGATCGACATCCTCACCGTGCAGTCCGACTCGACCTCCTGGCCGGACACCTTCGAGACGACGTTCGCGTCGCCCGTCCCGTCGATCAGCATCTGCTCCTCGTCGAGCAGGAACAGCAGCCTCTTCCCAAGGGGATCGATACCCCCCGCCTTCACCGCCATATCGGCAACGAACTCATCGATCGTCATCACACCTCCCAGTCTTCGGAGCCGCGGATCCTAGACGACGGCATCATGAGAGATGGGTCGGCCGCCTCCTCACTGAGCGGAGTTCCGGCTTTTCGGGGACTGATACCATATCGCCCGCGATGCGACTTGTTCTGGACACCAATGTCATCGTTGCCGCCCTGCGGAGTCCGATCGGCGCGTCCGCGGCGTTGGTCGACCACGCCTTGAACGCGACCTTCGTGTTGGTGCTGTCCGTACCTCTGGCGCTGGAGTACGAGGCGGTCTGCTTGGATCCGGCGCAACGGATCGTGTCGGGCCTGAGCGAGACGGAGGTCGAGGCCGTCGTCTCGGCGCTTTGTGCCGTTGCGGCGCCCGTCGCGGCTCGGTTTCTGTGGCGTCCACAATTGCGCGATCCGGGCGACGAGATGGTGCTCGAAACCGCCATCAACGGCGAGGCCGACGCTCTCGTGACGTTCAACCGGAGGGACTTCGGCCCGGCGCCCGAACGCTTCGGCATCGCGCTGCTGTCACCCCAAGAGGCTCTGAGGAGACTGTCGTCATGAAGAAGCAGCTTAGTACCTATCCGTTGCGGCTACCTACGTCGTTGAAGACGGCGGTGGCCGAGATCAGCCGGGCTGATGGCACGAGCATCAACCAGTTCGTGACGACCGCGGTGGCTGAGAAGGTCTCGGCGATGCGGACCGCGGAATTCTTCGCGGAGCGCGCGTCCCGGGCCGACATCGAAGCGGCGCGGCGGCTGTTGCGCAGATCGGGCGGCCAGGTTCCGGATCCCGAAGACCGGCTGGAAGAGTGAGACGGCCCGGTCATGGCCTCGGTTAGGGGAACGCCTTCAGCACCTCCCGTGTCATGTCCCAGCGGTCGAAGCCCTGCCGCCCCCAGTCGAGGCCGCGGCGGACGATGACGAGGTCGTGGGAGGGGACGATGACGACGTACTGGCCGCGGTTGCCGGCGGTGGAGTAGGCCTCCCCGGGGACGTCCTTGCGTTCGTCGGGGACGAGCCAGAACTGGCCGCCGTAGAAGTTGCCGCTTTCGGCGGTCGAGGGGGCCGGGGTGCGAACGAAGTCGATCCACTCTTCAGAGAGGAGGCGTTCGCCGTTCCAGAGGCCGTTCTGGAGGTAGAGGAGGCCGAAGCGGGCCAAGTCGCGGGCGCTGGTGTAGACCTGACTGCTGAGGACGAAGTCGCCGAAGCGGTCGGTGCTGAGCAGGGTATTCCGCATGCCGATGGGGTCGAGCAGACGCTTGCGGGGGAACTCGTGGTACTTCTTCTCGCTGCCGAGGGCGCGCTTCATCGCGTAGACGGCGAGCAGGGTGTCGTAGTTCTCGTAGTCCCAGTTGGCGCCCGGCTCGCGGATCAGGGCGCGGCGGCGGGCGCCCTGGACGGAGCTGGCGCCGGCCCAGTAGGACATGCCGGAGCCGACGGCGTACTCCTGCCCGCCGTTGTCGACGGTCTGCAGACCGCTCGACATGTTGAGCGCGTGACGGAGCGTGATCGCGGACCGGGGATCGGTCTCGGGTGCCGCAGCCTTCGCGGGCAGGAAGTCGAAGCCGAGCGGCCTATCGAGAGCCAGCTTGCCGTCGTCGACCAGCATGCCGATCAGCGTCGAGGCGATGCTCTTCGCCGTCGACCAGGTGCGCGTGCGGGTCGTCATGTCGACGCCCTCGGCGTAGCGCTCGTGGATGATCCGGCCGCGATGGACGACGAGCAGGCTGAGCGTCACCTGGTGGGGCGATTCGCGGTCGAAGGCCCAGTCGGAGGCGGCCTGGAGTGCCACCGCGTCAACGTCGGGCGGCGGTGAGATGGAGCCCGTCTTGTCGCCGTCCGGCCACGGGATCTTCGCCGCGTCGCCGGCCAGTGGCGGCATCTCGATGGCTGGCAGGCCGTCGATGTCGTCCAGGGCCTGATCCGGCGCCAGGACGATGCAGCCGATGCCCTCGCGGAAGGTCGCCCGCATCTTCGGGACGCCGTGGCCCGAGCCGATCGTCACCGCCTTGCGTTCCCAATCGACTTCGTAATCGCCGCCTTCCGCGGTTCCGACCGGTTCCGGGAGGTAGGCCAGTTCCTGCGCGAAGACCTGCTCGAGGGTTCGGTTCGACGTGAACAGTCCGTTGCACATGAAGATCGCCTGCTGGCCCAGGCGGACCATCTGCCGCTGCGGCTGCCAGTAGTCGTAGGTCTCCTCCTGCTGGGCAACGGCGGGGAGAGCGGTCAACAGGATGGAGGCGACCAGAGCGAGACACCGGGACTTCATGGGTTGCGATCCTCCTTCAGCTCAAAGTAGCAGCAGCACCGTTGTGAGCACCCAGCCAGTACAGGTTCTGGCGGCCCCCGCGTCCGTCGGAGCGGTAGCGGGCGACTTCGGCAAGCTGGAGGCCACAGACGAGACGATCGAGTTCCGGTTCATTCGTGTGGTGGCAGTAGCGGCGCGCTTGGTGCGCGGGTCTTCCGACCCGCTGCCGCCGGAGGCGGCGGGAGGATCGTCGCCGGCTTTGCCGGCGGCCTTCAGTGTCGGCCTGTCCCCAGCGCAGCAAGTGATCTCCGGGTTCGAGTTCGGCTGGGTCGACCCCCGCTGCCGAACACCAGTCGAGCCGGCGGTCTTCGAATCGGGGATCGTCGGCGAACTGCCAGCAGGTAAGGGCAAGGAGGCCCCCCGGTGCCACCGCCGATGCGGCGCGTTCGAGGGTGCGGCGCCGGGACTTGAAGCCAGGAAGGTGGTGGAGGACGCCGAACAGGGTGACCAGGTCATGAGTCGCTTCCGCGAGGGTGCAGTTCTCGATGTCGTCGACTTGGAAGCGGATGTGGTCGACGCCGGCGGTGGCAGCTCGGGCGTGGTCGATCAGCTCGCTACTGAGGTCGATGCCGTGGTAGGTGAAGGGCCGGTGGTTGAGGAGTTCGGGGTTGTTCTCCAGGAACAGGGCGAAGCGGCCGTTGCCGCAGCCGAGATCGAGGACATGGAGGGGACGGCCAGTCGGCGACACCGCCGTTTCGACGACGCTTCGCCAGCCGGGCCAGCCGCCCGGGTGGCGGGTGCGGTCGAAGTCGGCCGCGTGCCGACTGTAGAACTCGCGGTTGATCCGGCGGAGAGCGGCTTGGGTGGTGGCGTCCATGGGGAAGGGAAGTATGGCTGCATCGCCTTGGCCGCTTCGCGGCGCTTCTCTCGCGGGTCAGAAGACCCGCGCCACGGCCGGCCAGAGGGCCGGCGTACCCAGTGGACTACCGGGAGCCCAGGCTGAGCCCGCCGTCGACGGCGAGCAAGGCTCCGGTGATCCAGTCGTTGGCCGGGTCGCAGAGGAAGACGGCTGCGCGTGCGACGTCGTCCGGCTCGCCGATCCGGCCCAGCGGTACTTCGTCGCCGAAGCCGTCGAGGAAGGCGGCGGCCTCGCCGGGCGGCATGATCGTCTCGAAGATCGGTGTGCGGACGACGCCGGGGAGGACGGCGTTGACCCTGATCCGGTCGGCCGCCAGCTCGGCCGCGAGGTTGCGGGTCAACGCGTCGACGCCGGCCTTGGCGGCCGAGTAGACGGAGCAGTTGGCAAGCGGCAACTGGGTGAGCGACGACGAGATGTTGACGATCGCGCCGCCGCCGCTTGCACGGAGATGGGGGATCGCGGCCCGGGTCACGAACAGCACACCCTTCAGGTCGATGTCGACGACCAGGTCGACCGGGTCGGGACCCGCCGCGTGCTCGGCGGCGAGCGGTCCGGCGCGGTACACACCGGCGCAGTTGACCAGGATGTCGAGCCCGTCGAGCTCGCGAGCCGCTTCGTCCACCAGTCGGCGGGCGCCGTCGGCGCTGGAGACGTCCCCGGCGACGGCGACAGAGGTGAGACCGAGCGCGCAAAGGTCGGCGGCGGCCGCTTCGACTACGTCACGCCGGCGTCCGCCGAGGGCGACGCTCGCTCCGCCCCAGGCGAGGGCCCGTGCGATCGCCAGTCCGATGCCGCTGCCGCCGCCGGTGACGAGGGCCGCGCGGCCCC
>JAPOVF010000048.1 GCA_026708285.1 Acidobacteriota bacterium | reverse complement strand
TCGGCAACCGCGGGACGCGGACCACGGCGCGGTGATGGCCGGCGCCGGTCACCGCGGCGAGGCCCGCGCGCTGGGTGGTGAACGCGCACACCTGTACGCCGTCCGCCGTGTCGAGGCCCACCGCGAGGTGGAAACCGAGATCGTCGTCCTGGCTCTCCCACTCGATTTCGAGGGCCCAGGAGTCCGATCCGCGCTTGTGCGCCTCTCCGCCCTCCGGCCTGATCGCAACGATCCGCGCCGGCGTCGCAGCCGGATCGTCGTTCGCCTGCTCTTCCGTTTCGGCGCTCTCGCCCGTCTTCGCCATCAGGAAGCGCTCGTACTCGCCGACCACGCCGAGCGCCCGGCCGGCCGCTGCCACTTCGCCGCCGCGCAGCCACAGCGCCTGGTGGCAGAACGCGGTGACGTAGTACATCGCGTGAGAGCAGAACAGCAGCGTACCGCCGTCCGCCATGTACTGCTGAAGGCGATCCATGCACTTCTTCTGGAAGTAGCCGTCACCGACCGAGAGCGCCTCGTCCACGACCAGGATGTCCGGTTCGACCTGTACCGCGATCGAGAAGCCGAGCCGCATCGTCATGCCCGTCGAGTAGGAACGCACCGGCTGATCGATCGCGGGGCCGAGTTCGCTGAAGTCGATGATGTCGCGGGTGCGCTCCCGGAGCTCCCGCTCGTCGAGACCGACGATCGCCGCGCTCAGCCGGATGTTCTGGCGGCCGGTGAACTCGTGGTGAAACCCCGCGCCGAGTTCCAGGATCGAGGCGACCCGACCGCGAATCGCCAGTTCACCGGACGTCGGCTGTGTCACGCCGGCGACGATCTTGAGCAACGTGCTCTTGCCGGCTCCGTTCTCCCCCACGACGCCGAGCCCTTCGCCCGCGGGCAACTGGAAGCTGACGTCGCTGAGCGCCGGGAAGGGCCGGTGAGCCGGACGTCTCAGCACGGCCTCGCGCAACCGGCCCCAAGGCGTGTCGTAGATCCGGTAGATCTTGGTCAGACGGTCGCCCGCAACCGCGGGAGCAGCGGTCGTCAACGCCTCACCCGGTGTCGTCCTCGCCCGACGCGGCGATCATCGCGGCCACCTGATCCGGCTGCACTCGCGTGATCAGGGGCTCGAAAGGCAGGATCTCATGGTCCAGCAGGGGAGCGTGAACGTCGTCCCAGACCAGGGGATCGATCCCCAGAAAGCTCTCCGCTCTGGCCGCGATCGTCGGCACGACCGGCTTGAGATAGACGATCAACTGGCGGAACAGCTCGATACCCGTCGTGCATACTGCCTGGACCTCGGCCGCTCGACCGGGATCGCGCGCCAGCTCCCAGGGCCGCCGGTCGTCGATGTAACGATTCGCCCTGTCCGCCAGGGCGACGACCCGCCGCAGAGCCCGGTTGTAGTCCCGGCCTTCGTAGAGTTCCGCGATCTCCTCCGCTTCCGCGGCGGCGGCCGCCGCCAGCTCGGGCGCGTCGAGCGACGCCGCCAACCGGCCGTCGAACTGCCGGTGCAGGAACCCGGCACAGCGGCTGGCGATGTTGACCACCTTGCCGACGAGATCCGAGTTCACCCGCAGGACGAAGTCCTCCAGGTTGAGGTCGATGTCGGCGAGCCCGTTGCTCAACTTGGCGGCGATGTAGTAGCGGAAGGCCTCCGGATCCAGGTGGTCCAGGTAGGTGCGCGCCATGACGAAGGTGCCGCGCGACTTGGACATCTTGGCGCCGTCGACGGTCAGGAAGCCGTGGACGAACACCGACGACGGCGTTCGGTAACCGCCGCCGTGCAGCATCGCCGGCCAGAACAGGCAGTGGAAGTAGAGGATGTCCTTGCCGATGAAGTGGTACAGCTCGGCATCACTGTCCGGCCCCCAGAAGTCCCCGAACCCCACGCCGTTCTGGTCGCAGAATCGGCGGAAGGCGGCCATGTAGCCGATCGGCGCGTCGACCCAGACGTAGAAGTACTTGTTCGGAGCGTCCGGGATCTCGAACCCGAAGTACGGCGCGTCCCGCGAGATGTCCCAGTCGCGCAATCCGTCGTCGAACCACTCCTGGAGCTTGTTGACGACCTCGCTCTGCAGGCGGCCATCGCCAACCCAGTCTTCCAGCAGGTCCCCGAAGTCCGAGAGGCGAAGGAACAGGTGCTCGGACTCCTTCTCGACCGGCAGGGCGCCGGTGACGATCGAACGGGGGTCGATCAGGTCCGAAGGCTGGTAGGTCGAGCCGCACACGTCGCAACTGTCGCCGTTCTGGTCCTTCGCTCCGCAGCGCGGGCACGTGCCCTTGATGAAACGATCGGGCAGGAACATCTCCCGCTCCGGGTCGTAGAACTGGCGCACCGTCCGCCGGTCGATCGATCCCCGATCACGCAATCGCCCGTAGATCTCCTCGACCAGTTCCCGGTTCTCGGGAGAGTGCGTCGTGTAGTAGTCGTCGAAGTGGATCGAGAACGCCCGATAGTCCTCCAGGTGCTCTTCCGCCAGCCGGCCGATCAGCTCTTCGGGCGTGATTCCTTCCCGCTCGGCGCGCAGCATGATCGGCGTGCCGTGCGCGTCCTCGGCGCAGACGTTGTAGCACTCACGGCCCCGCATCCGCTGCAGCCGGCACCAGATGTCCGTCTGCACCGCCTCCACCATGTGACCCAGGTGAATCGGGCCGTTGGCGTAGGGCAGGGCGTTCGTTACCAGAATGCGTCGTCGTTCGGGCATGGCAATCCTCCCGAGCGCGCAGCGCCCGGCGGATCGGGATTATGCAGTATCCACTAGGGCGCGGCACCCGAGGAAACTTGTTCGCACCGCGCTACGTCTTCCTGTTCAGACGCGCGATGACGACTCCGCACCCATCCTCCGGGCCGAACCCTGACCTGTTCCTGGCCCGCCGCGCGGCCGCCGGCCAGGCCGATGCCTGGACCGAGCTGATCGACCGTTACGGCCGCCGCATCTACAACATCGCCTTTCAGTTCGCCGGCAACACTGCCGAGGCCGAGGACCTGACCCAGGAGATCTTCCTGAAGCTCTATCGCAACCTCGGCCGCTACCGGGGGGACGTGCCGCTCGCCGGCTGGACGCTGCGGCTGTCCCGCAATCTGTGCGTGGACCACTACCGCCGCACCCGCACCGAACGGCGGACCGTGGTCGTCTCGGAGGAACTGCTGAAGTACCAGGCTGGCGGCATGGACCCGGCCGCTACCGCCGAGCGCCGAGAACGACTGCGAATGGTCTACCAGACACTCGAGGAGATGCCGGAGGCGTTCGCCGAGATTCTCATGCTGCGAGACCTGCAGGGCTTGAGCTACGCCGAGATCTGCGTCTTCCTCGAACTGCCGGAGGGAACGATGAAATCCCGGCTCCGGCGCGCTCGCCTGGAACTGATCGGCCGGATCGACCGCAGGCGGCAGGCTCTCGGCGATCCCACACCGACCCGCACCGGGGCCTACAGGTGAGTCACGAGCGTCAGCGCCGGGCAACCGGTCCGGAGGGGACCCACCGTGAACGGATGCCGGGCATCGAAGATCTTCGGGCCGACTTGCCCGTTTCCGCCGAGCTCCGCGCCGGGCTGCTCGAGATCGCCGTCGGCGCACCCTACGAGCGCGATGGCGAGGCGCGCGTCGAAGAACTCGAACCGCTGGTCGGTTCCGAACTCGAACCGCCTCCGGCGCTCATGCGACGACTGCGGGCAATCCCGGCAAGCCACCGAACTCACCGGCCCGCGGGCTTCGGCGCCACGCCCCGAACCGCCACGGCGCTCGCCGCCAGCTACGTGCTTGCGGTCGCCCTGACCCTCCTTCTCGGCGACCCCGTGGCCGCCGGCCGCGAGGCCGCCACGAACCTCGGCGCCGCGGCCGGCGAGCACCTGCTTGAGCCCGTTGCCGAAGCTGGCTCTTCGATGCACGCGGAGGTCACGCGACGTCTCGAAGCCGTCCAGGAGCTACGGCCTCCGGCCGGGCTCTTCGACCAAACGCTGGAGCTGCCCACCGACCGCGTCCGGGGCTGGTTCCGAGCCGCCGTCGACTCATCGTCCGAGGCCGTCCGCGATCTGGCCGCCCTGTTGACAGCCGGCGACTCCGGGGCCGATGACCCAACGACGACTCGAGACGGACCACCCACATACCAGGAGAGGAGTTCCGCATGAACGCCGAACACGAACAGGCACCACCGCCGCCGCCACCGCCTCCTCAGGCTGCAGGCCAGGGAGGGCTCACCGCACGCCACGCCGTGAGCGTGATCCTCGCCCTCTTCCCAGGTCTGGGCCACATTTACAACGGTCTGTACCAGCGCGGCATCGTGCTGTTCCTGCTGGCGGTCGGCTCCATCTTCCTCGCCACGGAGGAAGGCCTGATGGGCATGGTCGTGGCCTTCGTGTGGCTCTTCAACATCATCGACTCCTACCGCCAGGCCACCCTGATCGAACGCGGCCACGGCCCGGACCTCGGCCTGCACGATGCGCCGCAACCGCCCGCATCCGGCCAGCTCGGCCTGCTGGCCGGCGCGGGCCTGTTCGTCATCGGATTCCTCGCTCTGCTCGACTACACGCTCGGCTACGACATCGACCGCGTGTGGGAGTTCTGGCCGCTCGGCCTGCTCGCGGCCGGCGCCTGGCTCATGATCGGCGCCTACCGGCAGTGGCGGCGGAACCGGACCGACGCGGAGACCGCGGCTTCGGACTGAGGGGCGACGCTCCTAGCCCAGTTCGGCCCGCAGCTTGTCGTGCAGGGCGGCCGCGCCGTCGATCATCGCGTCGACGCTGCGGGCGCCGGCCAGGAAGAGGCCCGTCAGATTGAGCGCCACGCCGTCGAACCCCAACTCCCCCAGCCTGCCGGCAGCCGCGGCGACGCGCTCCGGATCGACGTAGAACGTGCGGTCGCTCTCATTCCCAGGTCGAGGCGGCGGCGACACCTGGGCCTGGAACTCCAGCGTCTCCGGATCGCGGCCCGCGTTCTCCGCGTGCGTTCTGATCGAGGCGATCGCCTGATCCCCGCTCTCGAACAACTCCTTCGAGGCAACACCCATCCAGCCGTCGCCGAAGCGGCCCGCACGGCGCAAAGCCGCTTCGCTGTGGCCGCCGATCCAGATCGGCAGATCCGCGCCGCTCGGCGGCTTCGGCTCCATGGCCATCGCCTCCAGGCGGTAGAACTCGCCCTCGAAGTCGATCGGGTCCTGACCCC
>JAPOVF010000355.1 GCA_026708285.1 Acidobacteriota bacterium | reverse complement strand
CCGCTCGACCAGCATAGCCGCGATGATCGATCCCCCGATGAAGGCCCCCTGCCAGTACGGGTCCACGCCGAGCAGCAGCAGACTGTTGCGGATCAGTTCGATCAGCGCCGCGCCCGCTACGGCGCCGAACGCGCCGCCCTCCCCGCCCATCAGGTTGGCGCCGCCGATCACCGCCGAGGCGATGACGCGCAGTTCGTAGTTCTGTCCCAGCGCGTTCGTCACCGCCCCCAGCCAGCCGACCATCAGGATCGCCGACACGCCGGCGAGCAGGGAACTGAGGACATAGACCGTGAGCTTGACCCGGGCAACGGGCACTCCCGCCAGCCGGGTCGAGTCCTCGTTGCCGCCGACCGCGAGCACATGCCGCGCCAGCCGGCTGTACCGGAACCAGCCGGCCGCGCACAGCGCCGCGACGAGAAGCAGCCAGACGGGGTTCGCGACGCCCAGGAAGCGGCCGCCGCCAAGGATGAGCAGCAACTCCTCGTCCGGCCCGAAGTCGTGGATCATCCTGTTGTTCGAGATCACGAGGGCCAGCGACCGCGCGATGCTCAACATGCCCAGGGTGACGACGAAGGGCGACAGGCGGAAGTAGGCCACCAAGGCACCGTTGACGAGCCCGCACAGCAGAGCGCAGCCGAGTCCGGCCGCCGCCGCCACGATCAGCGGCTGACCCGACGCCAGAACGAGGCCCGTGACGATTCCCACGAGCCCCATCACCGAACCGACCGAGAGGTCGATGCCTCCGGTCGCGATGACCGCCGTCTGCCCGAGGGCGATCAGGCCGATGAAGGCGAAGTTCCGGCTGATGTTGAAGATGTTGTCGGCGCTCGCGAACGGCTCGGAGACCAGGCTCATCACACCGGCGAGAGCCGCGACGGTCAGCGTCACCCACAACGACTGCGGCGCTCGACGGAGGCTCTTCACGCGGCTTCGATCGCACCGGTGATCAGCGCGGTGACCTCCTCCGGCGACGACTCGGCGATCCCCTTGTCAGCCACCTTCCGCCCTCTTCGGAGCACGACGACGCGGTCCGCGACCGCGAAGACGTCCGACATCCGGTGGGAAATCAGGAGCACGGAAACCCCTTGGCCGCGCAGGCTCCGAATGAGTTCCAGCACCTCGGCGATCTGGCGCACACTGATCGCGGCGGTCGGCTCGTCGAGCAGCATGAGGCGGGGCGCACTGAGACGGGCGCGAGCCAGCGCCGTAGCCTGACGCTGCCCTCCCGACATCCTCCGTACGAGGTCGTCCGGTCGGGTATCGGACCCGAGTTCGTCGAACAACTCGGCCGACCTCTTCCGCATCGCGGCGTGGTCCAGCACCGGCAGGATCCCGAACAGCCTGCGGTGCAACTCGCGGCCCAGAAACACGTTTGCCGTCGCCGAGAGGTTGTCGCACAGGGCCAGGTCCTGGTACACGGCCTCGATGCCGTGCTCTCGGGCCGAGAGTGGTGTGAGTTCGACCGCCTGTTTGTCCCAGCGGATCTCGCCGGAAGTGGGAGCGAAGTTCCCCGCGACGATCTTGAGCAGAGTCGACTTCCCGGCTCCGTTGTCGCCCATCAGTCCGACGACTTCACCCGGGGCGAGTTCGAGATCGACGGCCTGGAGGGCCTCTACCGCGCCGAACCGCATACCGACCGACCGGAGTTGGAGCATGGAACGAAGCGGGTCGTCAGCCGGTCAGGCGCCCGAAGTAGCCCGGGCCCTGGGTCCAGACGTACCAGGCCATGAAACCGGTCAGGAACAGGGTGACGCCGACCATCAGGGCCCACCACAGCCAGCCGCGGGCGCCGGCCGGACGGTCGTCGCCCAGGTAGCCGCGGCTGCGCTGGAGCATGACGAAGCCGATGTAGGCGGCGGGAAGGAACAGGCCGCAGACGATGTTCGTGGGCACCGCCAGCCACACGGCGATGTCGCCCCAGAACACCGGGCCGAGCACACCGGGCGCGGGAAGCAGCATGGCCAACCGGTGCTTCGTGCTGCCGAACTCCCAGCCGAACAGCTCGCAGGCGACGAAGCCGGTCGCCAGCATGTGCAGGGTGATCGTCGACAGGGCCATGCCGAGCACGCCCAGATCGAACACCACCCGCCCCACGGCGGGACCCGCGACCGCCGCCAGCGACTGCGCCGCCTCCACCGGGCTCAGCCGCACGCCGTCGTAAGACGGATCGAGGTGAATCGTGTTCGCGGCGGCGATCACCATCAGGCTCGCGGCCAAAACGTAAGGCACGAAGGTCCCGGTCCACAGGTCGAACCGGGCCAGGGACCTGTGCTCCCTCGACCAGCCGCGGGCCAGCAGCGAGTACGGGTAGAGGAAGACCATGTTGATTCCGACCGCAGCCGACAGGCCGCTCAGAATGACCGTCACTCCGAGCACGCCGTTCCGCTCCCCGGGAACCGCGAAGCTCGTGAAGCCGCGGATCAACCCTCCCCAGTCCGAGATTCCCGTGCGGAAAACGACCCAGGCGAAGCAGACGACGATTCCCCACACCATGTAGCGCAGGAGCCGTTCGTAGACGCGAATCAACTCGGGCCGCCGGCCGTAGAGCGACGAGATGAGCACGGCCCAGACAAGAACGACGAAACCGAGCCCCGCCGCCGGCAACCCCTCGATCCCGGCCGCTTCGCCGAGGTCGACCAGCACCGCCGAAGCCAGCGCATACTGGGGGAAGTGCCAGACGATCGACGCGATCAGCGCGCCCAGGGCCCAGCTCCAGGCCAGAGGCGCCCCAGCGAAGCGGCGCATCGCATCGAACGGCCGCAGGCCCGTCGACAGCGTCTGGTGCGCGACCGCGGAGAGCATGACCAGCCCCAGCAGCATGGCGAGCGGCGCGACCCACAGGAGCTGGTAGCCGAACACCGCACCGGCGAACAGGGCGGAAGCAGCGGTGCCGCTGCCGAGCGTCATCGCGCTCTGCATGTAGCCCGGGCCGATTAGCCCGGCAAAGGCTCGCCAGCGCGCCGTCCGGGGCGCCTCCTCCAGTTCGGCCAGTTGCCGCCGCTCCGCAGCCAGCGCCGCCGGGTCGGGCGGGTGGGCCATCCGCAGGCCGACCCGCAGGTCGTCCCGTTCGGCCACGGAGAGCTGATCCGGCATCTGGGCTAGGCTACTCCACCGCCATGGGCCGCCTGCTTCCCGCGCTACTGTGCCTTGTCGGTCCGCTCGCGGCGGCAGAGCCCGTCCAGGCGCAGCGAGGCGACCGCGAGGGCCATGAGATGGAGCAGGTCTGGCGCCGGTTCGAAGTACCGGAGGCGCCTCCGCTGTCCCCTGAAGAAGCGATGGCAACGCTGCGCGTCGCACCCGGCTTTCGCGTCGAACTGGTCGCCGCGGAACCTCTCGTCGAGGACCCGGTAGCAATGGCGTGGGACGAACGCGGACTCCTCTACGTCGTCGAGATGCGCGGCTTCATGCCGAACGTGGACGGCATCGGCGAGCAGGAGCCGGTCGGCCGGGTCGTCGTGCTCGAGGACACCGACGCGGACGGCGCGATGGACCGGAGCGGCGTCTACCTGGACGGCCTGGTCAGCCCGCGCGCGATCGCCGCCGTTTCGGGCGGCATCCTGATCGGCGAACCGCCGAACCTCTGGTTGTGCCGGAGCGAAAAGGAAGCCGACTCCCTGCCCCGTTGCGGCAGCCGGGAGCGGCTGCTCGACTACGGCGATCCCGACCCCGATCTGCTCGAGCACACCGAGAACGGTCTGTTGTGGGCACTCGACAACTGGATCTACAACGCGAAGTCCGACCGGCGCTTCCGGCTGCGTCAGGGGGCCGAGGGGGCCTCCATCGAGGTCGACCCGACGCTGTTCCGGGGTCAATGGGGCATCGCCCAGGACGACGTCGGCCGCCTCTACTACAACACGAACTCTCGCTACCTCTTCGCCGACCTGATCCCGGCCGACTACGCGTTGGCCAACCCCGAGCACCAGCCACGAGGTGGCGGCATCGGCGCCAGCGAGCGGCTCGTGCTCGACGAGTCCGTCTACTCGATCCGGGTGAATCCCGGCATCAACCGCGGCTACGTCGACAACATGCTGCGCGACGACGGCCGGTTGGCCGTGACCACTTCGGTGAGCGGCCTCGTCGTCTATCGGGGCGACCAGTTCCCCGCCACCTTCCGCGGCGATGTCTTCGTGCCGGAGCCCGCCGGGAACGTGGTCGCCCACTTCGATCTCGCCCCCGGTCCGGTGGAGAACGGCATCCCGACCCTGGTCGCCGAGCACCGTCGCTACGGCGATCCGGACTGGGTCGAACGCGAGTTCCTGGTCTCGAACGACGAGCGCTTCCGCCCGGTCGATGCGAAGGTCGGGCCGGATGGCGCCTTGTACTTGATCGACATGTACCGCGGCATCCTCCAGCACGTGCGATACGTGACGACCTATCTCCGCGAGTACATCCTCGAGCACGGCCTCGACCGCCCGATCGGCATGGGCCGCATCTACCGCGTCGTCTGGGAAGGAGATGACGGCGAGAACCCCGCCTCCGTCCGTCGCGAGGCGCCGCGGCTTGCAACGGCAGCCGAGCGTATTGCCGCCCTGTCCCACCCGAACGGCTGGCAGCGAGACACGGCCCAGCGGCTACTGGTCGAGAACGATCTCGACGACGCGGGCCTCGACGCGCTGCGCGACCTTGCCCGCTCCGGCGACGAGCCACTCTCCCGGATCCACGCCTTGTGGACGCTCCACGGCCGCGGCGAACTCGATGGCGCCACCGCGCAGAAGGCTCGGCGAGCCCGGGATCCCTGGCTCGTCGTCCACGCTTTGCGCGCCGGCGAGGAAGCGCTGGCCGGAAGTGCCACAGGTGAGGCCGCGCTCGCCGAACTGCTCGACTCCTCGTCGCCCCAGGTCCGCGCCCAGGCGCTCCTGACCGCCGGCGCCATGGCCCCGCAGTCGCCCTGGGCGAGAAGCGTCCTGGCCGAACGCGTCGCGACGCGGCCGGACGACCGCTTCCACCGCCAGGTCGCCCTCGCCTCGAATCTGGCCGGAGCTGCCGACGGCGAGTCCCCGGACGCGCCGGCAGCGGCTCCCGCCCTGACCGCCGCGGAGATCGCCCAGTTCAACCGCGGCCGCCGCCACTACCGGGCCTGCCGCTCCTGCCACAACGAAGACGGGCGGGGCCAGGAGGGCCTCGGCCCGAGCCTCGTACGCTCCCCATGGGTCCTCGGCTCACCGGAACGCCTGGTCGCCCTCGTCCTCCAGGGAATCGAGGGGCCGATCGAAGTCCACGGCGAAA
>JAPOVF010000368.1 GCA_026708285.1 Acidobacteriota bacterium | reverse complement strand
CATGCGTGCCGGCTACTGCGGGAGAACAGCGCTCCGGTGAGACGGATCGCGGAAGCCGTCGGCTTCCACAGCGAGAGGACGTTTCGCCGCAGCTTCCACGAACAAATGGACTGCAGCCCCTCGGAGTACAGAAAGAGACGGTTAGGGATCCGGTAGCGCTCGAGTAGGAGCGGCCGTCCGGCGGCGGGTCTCGCTCTACCGGCCGGTGCCGCAGGAGAACGCCGTCGCGTCGAACAGCGGGCGGAAGGGCGAACCGCCCGGACTCCCGTAGCTTCTGGTCTCGCCCGTCTCGCCGTCCGAAACCGCCGCGTCCCCACCCCCCTGGACGACTTTGCCAAACGCGCGCAGATGTGTAATCGTTACACATCTCGTTCAGGACACTCCTGGAAGGAGGAACTGACATGGCTCGACGGGTCAACATCATGATGGACGAGGACTCGTGGAGCGTGATCCAGAAGCTGCCGCGCGGTGCCCGCAGCCGCGCAGTCAACGCCGCGATCCGTGAGTGGTCGGGAGCTTCCAGAAGGCAGAGTGCTTCCGCACGGATGGATGCGCTACGAGAGCGTCTACCCACGGTTGCGACGAATCGGATCGTTCGGTGGATACGTGAGGGACGGGAGCGGATGCTGTTGTGATCGTCACGCCGGACGCGTCGGTACTTCTGAAGTGGGTGCTTGCGGGCGAGGACGAGCAGGACACGGACGAGGCACTCGCGCTGCGTGACGAGGCCGTCGCCGGTAGCCTCGAGCTCGTCGTTCCCCAGCTCTGGATCTACGAAGTGGGCAACACACTGACGAGGCGGTTCCCCGACGATGCCGGTGAACTGCTGGCGACGCTGGCAGACTTCGGTTTGACCGAAGCTAGGCTGGACGCGCGATGGAGAAGCCGCGCCGTGTCTCTGTCCGTGACATACGGCGTCGCATTCTACGACGCGGCGTACCATGCCGTGGCGCTCGGCCTCGGAGGCATGTTCGTCACGGCGGACGAACGATACGTACGCCGCGCTTCCGGAGCCGGAAGCATATCGTCCTTGCGGCGTTGGCGAATGCCGTAATCTGACAAGGGAGCCCCTAGCAACCTCAATGCAGCGCGTCATGCCGGGTTGTCCCGGCCCGACGATTCGGGAAGGCTGGGAGAGCATCTTCTGACAACCAGAAGCCGCTTGATCCGAGCCTACAGCCTCGGCACCGACTGAAGTAACTAGCGACACGGCAATGGACCTTCAAGGCTGGCTTCCCGTGATCGGCGGCGCCCTCGCGGCGGCCGCGCTGCTCACCAGAGTCCTCTGGCGGCGAGCTGAGGCGCAGGGAGCCAAGAGGGCGCTTCGCTTGGAGATCTTCGAGCAAGCGAGGACAAGAGAACTCCGAGGGCCGACACTTCGCCACAAGGCCCAGGGTGCTGATCTCTCGAGGCGAGACGTTCAGTTCGTGGTCGAGTACCGAAGGAAGCAGATCAAGCTCCTGAATTACGGCTGCGGGGCGTCGAGCGAGCAAGACGAAGCTGAGTCTGAAAGACTGAAGCAGGAGTTCAAGCGCATCCTTCTAGGTAACTGATAGCGCTTCCCCTGGCACCGCGTGCGTGCGCAACGGACTCGCCAGGGAACTACAAGCCCGCGAACGCGAACGCCAGCCTCGCGAGCGTCCGCGGCGTGCTCCGCCTGGGCCGCACCGACCTCGAACGTCGCCTCGACGCGCTGACGGTCAAGGGCAGGTCCGCTCCGGGCCGAGCGCTCGACATGGGCCAAGTGGCGCGGCTGTTTGGCTGCCGCCGTCGACGTGGCCGTCGCCGACCTCATGGGGCACGCAAGCCTCGACACGACCAGGCGATACGACCGGCGAGGAGAGCAGGCCAAGAGAGACGTCATGGCAGCCATCGCCGTGCCAACACGCGCAGACGGGGGCGCGGTAGACCGAGAATGTCGCCATGTCCGCGAGGGACCCCGCCGCGAGCACTGTGATGGACGCGACCCTGGGTGCATCAACTAGAAGATTCGGGGGTGTCGGGGTGAGGGTCGATCGCCTGGTCGTCGGGACAGGGAAGCGTCTCAACGAAGCACCGGTAGGCGTCTACAACAGGGAGCACGCGGTTCCACCAGTCGGCGACAGCTTCAGCGAGGGCCTTCGCGGGGAGCGCCATAGCGTGTTCGATGTTGGGTGTCCAGAGGCTCTTGTCGGTGAGGTACTTGCGGTGAGGATCCTCCGCCGCCCCTGCCTTCGCGGCTGCCACGACATGGCTAGCGTTGAAGGCGGTCAGGCCGTGGCGTTGGTCGTAGCCCTCGAACTGTGGCATCGCTCGTCGCGGGTCTTGCATCGGGTGTTTCCTCTCTGGTGCAGCCTGGAGGAACGTCTCGCCATCAACGTGCTTCTCGGGTCTGTACGGGGATGGCGATCACTTCCCGGTCGAGGCCGATTCGGACTTCGGCTGCGGGTATCCATACTAAGGCACCGCCTAAGCTCAGCGGGCGAGCAGGCAAGTCAGCCGGCCTTGTACGCCCTTACAGGTAGCTCTTGAGTCTCCAGGGTGGCCAGTTCGAGCCGTTCGGCGGCGTGGTCGATGTCGAAGCCGACGACGTTGCCCTGAGCGTCGAGATCCACGTTGAGGCCGTCAGCGATCTCCCGGGTTTCTACGCTCGGTTCGCGCTTGAACTCCACGTAGAGGCTGTCCGTGTCGGGGTAGTAGTGCATCTTCATTGCTCGTCCTCGCGGTAAGTGCGAATCGAGAAACGCGTTGTGGATGGTCTCACCGTCCTCCAGGGTGATGACACGAAGAATGCGGTCGGCGGCCTCGCCGGAGAGGCTGATTCTGCCCCAGAAGCGGATGCGGCCGTCCTCCTGGCGTTCCCTCCGCAGCGGCGAGGCGATGAAGGCCGCTGCGGAGAAGTACGGGGAGCCCGCCTCGGAGGTTTGCCAGAAGTGGCACGCAGAACCGCCAGGAGGCGTGTCACTGGCGATGGATGAAGCCTGTAAGGCCTTTGGCCATTAGGGCCGTCGGGTTCGCGATTCCGGCGCTGTTTGGAGGCGCGCTGTTTACAGGGGGGCCGTGGTTTTCCGTGGCGGCTCCATGTCAACCGGTACGCTGGTAACGCTAGGGACGGTGGGCGCGCTGTTGATGGTGCTGGCTGTTTACTGGTGGCGCCAGGCTTTCGCTAATTGGTCTCGTCGGTAAGAGAGCTTGCCGTTCCTGGGGGCATAAACCCCTGGGAACGGCGACTCTTTCCGCCCCTGAATCGGCCCGTGACCCCTCCGGGGAGATCGACCGATCACACCCCTTCACGGCCCCACAGAGCGAGCGGCCTCACGGCCGCCTGAGATCCGGCAGAACCCGGAATCAGGCGAGCAGACGTAGCAGCGTGACGCGGTGAGCGCGACCGTTGCGCTGGCCTGAGCCCGATGTGCGTTGCGGGCCTTGCCGCGCTGAGGCGCTTTCACGGGGGCGGAGCTTGAGCGAAGAGCCAGTTGGCAACCGCCACGATTAGGCCGCCGAACACGCCGGCGAGGACGCAGACCGTGAGCAGTGCGCAGCCGGCGCGGTTGAGCGCCGTGTGCATGCGCCTGGCGGCCTCGGTAAGGGCGACGAGCTCCTTGCCTGCTGCGGGACCGACCTGGGCGATGGCGCGCTGGGTCTCGGTGATCTCGGCGAGCACGCGCCGGTTCTCCCGCATCCGGTCGTCGGTGCTGGTCATCGGTCGAACCAGTCGTGGTCACGGTCGTAGGTCCGCTCGGCGACGGCGCGGTTGATGTCCTCGTTGGTGATCGGTCGGCCGTACTCGGCCGCATCGAACGAGCGCTTCCTGCGCAGGCTCCGGACGGCCTCGTAACGGTCCTTGGTGCGCATCAACGCGGCCAAGGTGATCGCCGCGCTACAGCGCGGCAAACGGCGGAAACCGCGGCGCTCCATCATCCGAGACTGAAACCGCAGGGTGCATCGGGACGATGATCGTCATAAACGGGTACCCGGTACCCACAACCGACTGGTACGTGTCTCAGTGCCGCCACCAGGCGGAGCGCCGGCTAGGAACGCGGCAGCAGGTTTCCCGCTTGCCCTCAAGGGTGTCGTCGCCGCGTGGGGTGGGCGCGAAAGGGGTCGCTATACGACCGCCGGACCAGGGAATGGAAAGAAGCTGAACAGGCGCGCGCTGATCGAGGACGCGGTGTCAGATCGCCCGACCACGAACGCGGTGTGGGCCGAGGGACCGGCGGGGAAGACGGCTGCTATCGTCTCTTGGCCGAAAGGGAACTCATCGTGGACTGGCAGAGATGTACTGCGATTGAGCAGCACCCGCACAAGGTCAGTGGTGCCTGGGTGTTTCGTGGCAGTCGTGTGCCGGTAGCCGCACTGTTCGCGAATCTGCGAGACGGAGCCTCCGTCGAGGAGTTCCTCGAGTGGTTCCCGGGAGTTGATCCGGCGAGTGTCGAGGCCGTCCTCGACTTCGAGGCGAAGTCGCTGTCGGCGGCCATGCTGCCTCGAACGGAGAGTTCCGGGGCCAGGCCGTCGGCGTGAAGGTGTTGTTCGACCAGGGGACGCCTGCGCCTCTTCGACGCCACCTACCGGGATATTCCGTGGATACGGCGTTCGAACGAGGGTGGTCCGGTCTCCGGAACGGTGATCTCCTCGATCGAGCGGAGGCGGCTGGTTTCGATCTCTTGATCACGACGGATCAGCATCTCCGATACGAACAAGAGCTCTCTGGCCGGCGCCTAGGAGTGCTCGTGCTTCTCACGACTTCGTGGCCGAGGATTCGACGAAGAGTCGAGGAGGTGGCCTTAGCCGTGGCAAGGATGAAGCCCGGCGACTACGAGGAAGTGGACATCCTGTAGGAAAGGCGCTTTTGCCGCGGGGTTCCTACTTCCCTCCAAAGTACCTCCTAACCGCTCCCCTGCCGGCCTCCTGTGCCTTGGCGTAGCGGACCACCATGCCGGGGTCTTTCCAGCGCCCGGCGATCGCCACGGCCGCGGTGGACGCTCCTCGCTCGATGAGGGACTGCGCGCTCCCGCCCCGGCAGCTGTGCCCGCTGGCTCCCGTAACGCCGACCGCGGCGGCGCGCTGGCGCACGATCGCCCGGACCGCGTTGGTGGAGAGCGGCGCGTGTCCGGACACCTTTCCGGGGTTGGGAGTCACGCGGAGGCGGCCTTCCGTTTCGTGGGCCGTTTCCGCTTCGCGGTCCGGGAGGGTTTGGGCGCGGCGGCCGGCACGGCCGCGGGCCGCGAGGCGACGGGTTCGATGAGCCAGGATTCGTCCTCGGCG
>JAPOVF010000293.1:3921-5298 GCA_026708285.1 Acidobacteriota bacterium | reverse complement strand
GGACGAGGAGATGGCCGTCTACCGGCGTCCGTACGAGGAGGAGGGCGAGTCGCGGCGGCCGACGCTGACCTGGCCGCGCCAGATTCCGATCGCCGGCGAGCCGGAGGACGTGGTCGGGATCGTGCAGTCCTACGCCGACTGGCTGGCGGAATCCGATGTACCGAAGCTGTTCGTCGACGCGAAGCCCGGCGCGATCCTCACCGGCGGCATGAGGCAGCTCTGCCGCACCTGGCCGAACCAGACGGAAGTGACGGTCAAGGGTTCCCACTTCATTCAGGAGGATTCCCCGGACGAGATCGGCTCCGCGATCTCGGAATGGTTGCCGTCCTAGGTGGCGTTGTCCTTCCCGATACCCACATTCACGTGTGACGCCTGAGGGCACGGGAGGAAGCTCAGATGTTGCGTCGGCTGTTCCGGGACGGAAGTCGCCTGGCTGTGACCGTCAGGCTGTCGGTCCTGGCTGCCGCGCTGACCGTTGCGCCGGGATGGGTTTCGGCGGAGGAGACGGAGAACGGGCCGCACCTCGAAGGCTTGAAGCGCCTCGACATGCCGCGGGAGATCGTCCGGGCGGCCGATGTGCGCTGGAGCGAGGATGGTCAGGTCGTTCTCGGCGTGATCGGGCCGGGCATTCATGCCTGGCGGATTGGCGAGAGTGGCGCTGAACTCAGCGTCGCTCTTGAGGAGCCTGCCGACGAGTTTCTCAACGTCGGTGGGCAGACCATCGTCAACTCGAACAAGTTCGAACGGGACTACGGCCGCCTGGCCGTCTCGCCTCAGGGGATCGCGTTCGCGGACCTGTTCGCCGGGATCCATCTGGCGAACGAAGACGGGGTCAGCGGCCCGGTGGCCATCGAGTTCTTGGGCGACCTGGACCGTCGCGGATCGCTGACCGCCGCCGTGGGTCTCATGCGAGAGGATGAGGGGGGCTGGGCGCCCTACGCGGCCTGGTTGATCGAGGATGGCGATGACTCGCCGCGTGGCCTGCTGCCGACGCGGGACGACGGGCGCGGTCTGGAGCTTTGTCGTGACGCCGAGCTTTCGGTGATCCGCTTCGTTTCGGAGGAGCGCCTGTTGGTGATCCCGGGGGCTGAGCTTGGCGTCTTCGTCTACGACCGTGAGGGCGTGTTCGTCGACAGTCTCGACGCGGCGACCTTCTTTGCGGAGACTGGCTGCGTTGTCGAGGCCGAGGAGTGGGACAAGTCGCCCCTTTCGGATGCCTACGTACGGGCCGACTGGTTGGATCCGCGTCGCATCATCGACGAGGTCGTGGCCGACGGCGCCGGCAATGTGTACTTCTTCGTCCGCTACGGGGCGGATGGTCCTGCGCCGGAGGCCGCTGCGGATATCGATTCGCTGCCCGAACTCGGCCGGCGGGCC
>JAPOVF010000293.1:470-3854 GCA_026708285.1 Acidobacteriota bacterium | reverse complement strand
CGTTGGCCAACACGGATCCGGACTGCGCCGTGCCGCTTTGCTACGAGCCCGCCGGCCCGGGCCGGGTGCCGGCCCCCGTCGCGAACGCCTACCATTGGCGGCCGCAACCGGCATGGCGCGCCGAAAGCTCTTCGGGCCTGCGTTTCGGGCATCAGGTGGCCCTGCGTTCGAGCCCGGTGGCCGCGAGACCGAGCAAGGCACGCGCGGGCTTCAGCAGGACGCGTCAAGCACGCGCGCAAGAACCGACGGGCCGGCCGGGCCGGGTCGGGACCCGGGTCAACACGCAGGGGAGAGCGGTTAGAGACCTCGTCGTCGCCGCGGTGCCCCCGCCGAGCGGCAGGGTGTGCTGGGACCTGGTCCACGCTCGCGTGGACGACCTCCGCGCTCCCACCATGCGGCCGTGCGTGATCGAGTCGGAGTTCGCCGATACGCGGCTGCGGGCCGATCTGCGAGGAGACCGGGTAGTCATCCTGCTCCGCGGCGGCGCGTTGCGCGGAGGCGATGTGCGAGAGGCGGAGGCGTTCGAGGCCCGCATTCGTCCGCCGGCCGGGTCGGGAGATTAGGGCGGTGCGGTCTCCAGTTACCGTTCTCGTCCTCGCGTTTACCGCGGTTGCAGGTCCGATGGTGGGGCAGGACGAAGCGGCTGCCGGGGACCGGTTTGAGTTCGTGTGTTCGAGGGAGAGTGAACCCGCCGGCGTTTCCCTCCGTTCCATCCTGGTGGCGCCGGAGGAGAGGTGGGAACGCCGCGCCGACGTTCAGGGTGTCCGAGCCCCGGCCGAGTGCTGGGTCTGGAGCCGCGCCTGTCCGCCGCGGTTGCTTGGCCCAGGGGAAGACGCGGCCGCAGCTTGCCGCTCGGCCGGCGACTCGTTCGCTCCGCTGACGATCCGCGTCGGCGCTCACCGCGGCCTTGCCGACGATCCCGGCGCGGGGGAGGACCTGGCCAGCAAGCTCCAGGTGACCGCCGCGCCGGTGGCCATGTGGCGCCAGGTGCCCCGGCGCCTTCTGCCGACGACTGGAACGATGTCCGATTCCCTGTCGTTGCCGCGAAGCGGTGAACCGTTCCGTATCCAGGCGCGTTCCGAGCGACTCGCCTCGACCTGGCGGGACGTGGCGGCCGAGGAAGACGCCGTGGAACTCGAACTGCGGCCGGCCGCCCGGTTCACCGGCCGGGTAACCGCTGACGGTAGCCCTCTGGACGGTGCGCGCGTCTGGCTCGCACGGGACCACGGGGCACGGGGAGCGGGTCTGCCGGCGGAGCCTCTTGGATTCGACATGACGGACGAGGCGGGCGGTTTCGCGCTGACCCTGTCCGAGGCTGAGCGCTCAGCCGTCATCGTTTCCAGCACGAGCCGGACGGCGGCGACCTTCAAACGCTTCTCCGAGGTGCCGGCGGTCGTCGAGTTGAGTCCGGGTCTCTCCGTGAGCGGGCAGACGGTCGATAGGGAAGGACGGCCGATCGCCGCTGTACGACTCCAGGGCCTTTCGTGGGTGCCGGGCGAGATCGCCGTGATGCAGCGGCTCGCGGGCATCTCCGGCCCCGACGGCCGGTTCGTGCTTGGTGGTTTCTCGAAGGGCTCCGCGTCCCTGCAGACGGACGGCGGCGACCTGGAGTTCTCGGAGAACTTCGACCTGGAAGGCTCCGTCGACCTGGGCCCCATCGTCTTGGTGAGGCCCGACAGCGTCTGGCTTCAGGTCGTCGATGCGATGACCAGCACGCCGATCTCCGGCGCCGCCGTGCGTCTCGGCGACGGCAGCCGGGTGGTGGCCGACGAACGGGGCATTGCGACCGTCGCGCCCCGTTTCGGCCGCACCGCCATGATCTTCGCCAAGGGGTACCTGCACGCCCAATTCGAGATCGCCGAGGGCGCCGGGGAGTCGGTCGAGGAGCCCCTGCTGCTGGCGCTGGAGCCGGCTTTCACCGTGGAGGGCGTGTACGTCGCGGCGGACGGCCAGACTCCCGCGGCGGGAGGCTCCGTAGAGGCCTCTCGCGCCATGGCCAATGGCAGCGTGAGGAGGTTCGGTTCCGTGGCCGCGGATGGCGCGTTCTTCATCGACCTCGAGCCGGGGACCTACGCGCTGGAGTTGTCGGCAGCGAACGCCGGACGGACAAGGCTGGAGGTATCGGGATCGCCGGGCGAGGTCAGTGATCTGGGAATCGTCGTGGCGCCGGCATCGGCCTGGGTTTCGGGGACCGTGGTCAACCCTGAGTACGCGCCCATTGAGGGAGCGTCGGTGTCCTATGCGCGCCCGTCCGAAACCGGCCAGCTGATGGCGCGGGCGCTGGGCCGGGTCGCCACCGTGACGACGGACATCGATGGCCGCTTCGAGCTCCACGGTCTGGAGCTTGGAGCCGCGACTCTGCGCGTGGAGGCCGAAGGGTACCCGCCACTGGAGTTCGAGGTCGAGGCGCCCGCGCTCGAGTGGGTGGACGCCGGGTTTGTGGAACTCTTGCCTGGCCGTCGCGTCACCGTGCGCTCCGATGTCGGGCGAGGAGTCGTTGGACTCGACCCGGGCGGCAAGGGCCAGCCTCTGGACCTGATCAGCGCCGATCTGGTCGAGGGCGAAGCGCTGCTCGACCTCGTGCCCGACGGACCGTTCATCGTGCGGGTTTCGAGAGAAGGCGTGACACTGTGCGAGAAGAACGTGCAGGATGCCGCGGGCGACGCTGCCGTGACGTGCGATCGGAGCGCGATGACGGTCACGGGCCGGGTCACGATGGCCGGCCAGCCCGCGGCCGGCAAGCTGTCCTGGAGTGCCAGGGCGAACAGTGCCTCGGTGAGCGGCGTGATCAGGACCGGTTTCGGTCCGTTCGCGAGAAGCGAGTCGGTGGTGCCCACCGGATGGCAGGAGTTGAGCGCCGACCTGGATCAGGACGGTCGCTACTTCCTGGAGGCGGTGTTACCCGGGGAGTGGGAGGTCCGCTGGACGACGTCCGACGGCGGCTGGCCGGAGGCGCGCGAAGTCACCGTTCCAGACGGTCCGGGCGAAGAGATCACCCTGAACTTCGACTACGGCGGCGTGTCCATCGACGGGATCGTCGTCGATCCCGAAGGGCAACCCGTCACCCACGCGACAGTCGACATCTTCCCGGGCCGCCGGGCGGTCGTGACGGGCCGGAGCGGCCGTTACGAGATCATGGACCTGGCGCCCGGCGCCTATCAGCTACGGGCGCGGTTCCAGCACTCCCGTTCCGAGCTGGTCGATGTGGAACTCCGGGACTACAACGACCGCCAGTCGGTGCGTCTGGACTTGCGAGACGATCCCTCCGACGACGAACTTGTGATCCGGCTCGCTGGTGGCGTCGGCGGCTTCTGTTTCGTCGAGATGGAGGGGGCCGGGCAGCGGACCGTCCGGATCGATGGCGGCGTGGCGACCACGAAACTG
>JAPOVF010000293.1:0-433 GCA_026708285.1 Acidobacteriota bacterium | reverse complement strand
CGGCCGCTGGATTCTCACCGGTTGGCAGGACCTCGAACGCGCCCTGGAGCGCGGTGTCGACCTCGATCCCTTTGAGTCGGACTCCTCGATCGTCCTGGAAGGCGACCCGTCAACCGCCGCGGTGCAGGTCACCGGCCCAGGTGGCTGGGACCTCGGCAGGCTGCGACTCTGGTTCGGCGGCGCGACGACGTTCGAGGTCGGCGAGACGATCTCCAACCTGCCGGAGGGTGAGTACACCCTGCGTTGGGGGGATCAGGTACGGACCGTCTGGACGGAGCGGCGGCGTGCCGCGGAGGTCGAAATCGAGGACTGAATGGTCTACTTGCCGCCGGTGACCGGCCACTTGGCCGGATCGTGGTGCCGGAGGTAGTCCTTGCGATCGATCCAGCCGAGGATCATCGACCACGTCATCCAGCGCTTCTCGGGCAGGATG
>JAPOVF010000343.1 GCA_026708285.1 Acidobacteriota bacterium | reverse complement strand
AGTCGAGCGTGCCGCGCGCGTCGCCGGGGCGCACGACTTCATCGCCGCCCTGCCCGACGGCTATCGGACCAATCTCGGCACCGTGACCAGCAAGCTCTCGGTCGGCCAGAAGCAGCGCATCGCGATTGCCCGCGGGCTACTGCGGGACGCGCGCATCCTGATCCTCGACGAACCGACTTCCGCGCTCGACCCCGAGACCGAGGCCTACCTGGTCGACGCGCTGCACGAAGCGGCGAAGCACAAACTGGTCATCATCATCGCCCACCGCCTGTCGACGATCGCCAACGCGGACCGGATCTACTTCCTGGAGGATGGCGAGATCCGGGAACAGGGAATACACGAGGAACTGATGGCCGTGCCCGACGGGCACTACCGGCGCTACGCCACGCTACAGGCCGGGGCGCGCTGAGATCGCCGCGAACGCTCCTAGAAGCGGACTCCGACCACCATTCGGAGCTCCCTCGGCACCTGGTAGGAGACGCGTCCCGGGAACGGTCTGGCGTTGAACGGATTGACGATGATCTGCTCCTGCTCGTCCGTTGCGTTCGCCAACTCGGCTCGCAACTGCCCTTCCACTCGTCCGCCCAGCGGGAAGTCCCAGGTCGCGGTCAGGTGGATGTTCATCGTGTTCTCCAGTTCGTTGGAGCCGCGCGGCGCGAGGTACCTCTCCGTGATGATCCTCTGCCCGCTCGCCGGATGAGCGACCGTGGCCCGGCCGATCCGGGTCCAAGGGCGCCCCGAGCGGAACCAGCCGGTCGCACCGAGGCCCAATCGGTGGCTACCCAGCTCCCAGTACTTGAGCGCCATCACGTTCAGATTGTGGGTGCGATCGGACGAGATGGGACCGAAACGGTTGACCTCGGTGGAGTCCGTCGCGCCAGTCACCACGTCGACCCCTCCCCTACCCTCGAGGAAGGTGTCGTTGTCCGTCGTGTCGTTGTTCGTGATGTTCCCGGCGGCGTTGCCCTCGGCACTTGACAGCGTGTAGTTGGTCCTGAGAGTCCAGTTGCCGCGGTAACGCCGGTTGAACTCGAACTGCAGCCCCTGGTAGTCCCGCTTGCCCTCGCCATAGTTGGCGATCGCGTCGAAGGGGATGCCGTTCGCGTCGAACTGTTCGTTGCCCCAGTACATGTCTCCGAGCTCCCACAGGATGGCGCGCACCTCGAAGGCCCACAGATCGCCGATCTGCCGCTCGACCGCAAAGGTGACCTCGTCCTTGTAGTAGGGGTCGAATGGCTGAATCGGCGTCCGGTTGTCCGGGATCGCGGTGAACTGGAAACGGTCGTAGAGCTGAGTCGCCGGGTTGTAGCCGTACTGGTGAAAGGCATTCGCGCCGTTCGGCAAACGCGACATGTAGCCGTTGACGATGTGCGTCCCGATGAGTTGATAGGTACGTCCGAGGGTGCCCTTGAGCAGGGTCCTGCCATCGCCCCGGATGTCGTAGATCGCCGCCAGACGCGGCGCGATGTCGGTCGGTGAAGTGGCTTCCTCGCCGACATCATTTGCGTGATTCTGCGCGTCCATGCGAAGCCCGACGTTAAACGTCCAGTTTTCGCCGGCCGTGATCCGATCCTGAGCAAAGACCGCCAGGTTGTCGCTGGTCGTGACCACCGGTTCGTCGGGTCTAATGAAGACCCGCTTGCGCACCGGCACCCTGAACCCGCCCGGGAGGTTCTCGTCGTAGCCCTGACCCTGGTAGCGGGTTGGTGGGGTGTTGAAGCTCTCGAACTCGACATCCTGGTAATCGACGCCTAGTTTGAACTCATGGTCGCCGCGGAACAGGCTCAGCGCGACGTTGCCCTGCGTCCGCGGGAAGGAGTTGTAGCCGGTGCCGCCGCCGAGGTACACCGCGTTGTACCTGAGGCCGTTCGCCAGATCCCAGTAAGCGGCGCCGCTTCCCGCCGGACTGTCGGGGTTCGCACTGGAATCGACGGGACGCTCATTGAGCTGGCCGCGGATGATCTCCGACGTGTAGTCAGCCGCCTTGACCTCGAGGAAGGCGTTCGAGGAGACAGCGAAGTTCCAGGCTCCCTGGGTGAGGACCTCGGTGAGATCGAAGACGCCTGGAGTCCAGAGGTCGGCGGCTCTGGCTTCCCAGAACACCTTGGACACGCTGCCGTCGGCATAGAGGAGAGAGAACTGGTGGTCCTGGCTCGGCTGGAAGTTGAACTTGCCGACCAACGGCTCGCCCCGCAGGCTGTTGTCCAGCACGCCGCCGCCGCGGAAGGCGTCGATCTCGTTCGAGTTCGTCTCGCCGCCGGCGAGAAAGAACCAGGCCCTGTCGCGAGCGAATGGGCCGCCGAACGCGAGTTCGAAGCTGCTCGTGTTGTCGCTCGAGCGCGGCAGTGGAACGGCGTCCAACTGCGAGCGCCAGCTCTGACGCTGGAGGATGTAGAGCAAATCGCCGTGGAACGTATTCGTGCCGGTCTTGACGACAGCGTTCGTCACGCCGCCGATCACCCGCCCGTACTCGGCCGGAGCTCCGGCCGACTCCAGGCGAACCGAGGACAACGCCGTGGTCGGCAGGAACAGGCGGGAACTGCCGCCGCGGCGGTTGAAGGACGTATCCACGCCGTCGACGAAACCCGCGGTCTCGCTCCACAGACCACCGTTGACGGTCGGCGTGTGATCGCCGAGGGCCTGTGACCGTGCGTCACTGGTCACGCCGGGCAGCAGCATGACCGCCGATTGGTAGTTCCGCTTCCCGAAGGTCACGTTCTCCGCCACCTCGGCTTCGAGAGTCGAGGCTGCCCCTACCTCGTACTTGTCGACTAGCGGCGCCTCGGAGATCACGGTAATGGTGTCCTCCGTGATTGCGGCGAGTTCGAGGTTCCTGACCAGGCGCGTACCGGCTTCGAGAGGCGCCGCGGCGGGCTGCGACTGCATGCCCTCCATGGAAGCCCGAACCGTGTAGTCGCCGGGCACCAGCAGGCCAAACCGATAGGTGCCCTCCGCGTCGGTGATCGCCGTCTTCGTACCGCGTTCGCTCTCGAGAGCGACGGCCACTCCGGGGATCGGCGAGCCCGATGCATCGGTGACGACGCCTTCGACCGTACCGGTCTGAGGCGCGTCGCCGAAGGTGCTCACGGCGATCAACGCCCCCAGGACCATGCAGATGACGATCGGACCATGGACTCGTCGCATCTCGAACTCCTTCTCGGACGAAGCCGTGTTGGGCTGCCGAACCCGACCTCCATACAGCTTACCGGACACCGTTTGAACATCAAACACTGTGAGACCACTGGCGTTCGTGGGATAGGTGCGCGACAATCTCCGACTGATGCCCGAATCGGCAAGCACACCCTCGAAACCAGGTACCGAGGCCGACGTGCTGACCGACCTGAGGAAGCACCTGGAGCAGCAGATCAACCGTGGCGGAGACGGCGACAAGCGCTTCGTGCTCGACGATGCCGAGGTTGTCGTTGACGGCGACTTCGCCGCCGTCGATCCGGTCGCGCTCCGGTCACCCACCGGTGGCGGCTTCTTCGAGTTCAGGATGATCAGGGAACCGGACGGCGCCTGGCGCTGCCTGTCCGTTGCCGGTTCCCGAAAGGCCGACCGCCACGCGGAAAACGCCCGCGAATCGCGACAACGCATCCTGAGCGATCCGGCACGGCCGGGCTACCACTTCGTGATGCCCGAAGGCGTCGCGATGCCGTTCGACCCGAACGGAGCCATCCACTGGAAGGGCCGTTATCACCTGTTCTACATCTTCCAGGACACCCGCCTGGGCAAGCGGTCCGACCACTGGGGCCACATGTCGAGCAGGAATCTGTTCCACTGGCGCCACCACCCGACCGGCCTGCTCGACGGCATGTACAGCGGCAACTGCTTCCTCAACGAGGAGGGCGTGCCGACGATCTGTTACCACCAACACGGCGAGGGCAACGCGATGGCGGTTGCCCTGGACGACGACCTGAACGAGTGGAAGAAGCTCGACTCGAACCCGATCACGCCGAAGACTCGGGAAGGCGACGAACACCACGGGAAGTACCGCTCCTGGGACCCCTACGGATGGCTCGAAGGCGACACCTACTACGCCATCTTCGGCGGCCAGCGGCCGGCCGTCGCGAAGTCGGCGGCACTCGACGGCGAGTGGAAGTACGCCGGCGACCTGTTCGCCCACAGCGTGGAGGGAGTGTCGCTGGACGAAGACGTCTCCTGTCCCGATCTCTTCGAGCTCGGCGGCAAGCACGTGCTCCTCTGCATCAGTCACCGGCTCGGCTGCCGCTACTACGTCGGGGAGTGGAGGGACGAGCAGTTTCATCCCGAGTCCCACGCGCGGATGAGCTGGGTCGACAACTCGTTCTTCGCTCCGGAAAGCCTGGTCGACGACCGGGGCCGCCGCATCATGTGGGCCTGGATCCTCGACGAGCCTCTCTTCGGCGCGCGGACGAAGAACGGCTGGTCGGGCACGCTGAGCCTGCCGCGGGTGCTGACGCTCGGGGATGACGGACTGCTCCGCATGGATGTGCCGGAGGAGATCGAAGCGCTTCGCTACGGCGAGGTGCGGAAGGGGCCGTTCGTCGTGCCGGCCGACGAGGAGCTGCCGATAGCCGGAGTCGACGGCAACAGCCTCGAACTGCAGGTCGAGATGGAGAGCGCCGCCGCCTCAGAGTACGGGCTCAAAGTCTGTTCGTCGCCCGATGGCCAGGAGGGAACATCGATCTCCTACGACGCCGAAGAAGAACGGCTGAAGGTCGACACGCGCAGATCAGGTCCCGAAGACACACCGAAGGCCGTTGAAGCTGCGCCGTTGGAACTGAAGCCCGGCGAGCGACTGAAGTTACGCGTGTTTGTCGACAAGTCGGTGATCGAGGTCTTCGCCAATGGCCGTCAGGCGATCGCACGGCGCATCTATCCGTCGCGCCCGGACAGCATAGGCACGTCTCTGTTCGCAGACGGTGGCGATGCGAGGGTGCACACCCTCGGCGCCTGGCACCTCGCGCCTTCGAATCCCTACTAGCGGCGCCGCTTGAGCAGCCAAGACACCGCCCGCGGCGACGCGGTGGTAATCCGCTTCGGGCTACTGCCCGGACGCAGCTTGCCGTGCTTCTTCGGAGGGTGACGCCACGACCACTCCTCGGTGCGCTTCCTGGAAGTCAGCAGGTCGCCGAAGTAGTCACCGAACAGCAGCAACAGGAATACAGCCGCAACGACGAAGTAGAAGATGAACAGGACAGTCACGACCGGGTGCCTGCAACTCGCGCGAAGGAACGAAGTCCCAGAAGCCGTAACGAGCCTATCGCGCCACTTCTGGCGTGGAGCCTCGTCTACCGTGAACCAGCCTGCAGTGACACATACTCGCGGTACCGCCCATCCGGCATCGCCATCAGTTCCTCGTGCGTACCTGACTCCCGCACTTCGCCGTCC
>JAPOVF010000258.1 GCA_026708285.1 Acidobacteriota bacterium | reverse complement strand
CTGGATGGCCTCCTGCTACTCGATCACCGTCACCGGCTGCCCGGCCATCTCGGTACCCTGCGGAGTCGGCCCCTCGGGCCTGCCGGCGGGCCTGCAGATCGTGACCCCGCGTGGCAGCGACTCCCGGACGCTAGCCATCGCGGCAGAGTTCGAGGCAGCGAACGCGGGTTGACTCCTGCCGCGGATCCTCAGCGCTCAGCCGGCCGGCAGTCGATCCGCTCTGCCAGGCCCACCAGGACACGCCGGCTCAGGGCCACGGCCCTGCTACCCGCCACTCGGGGCCTCGCCGCTCAGACAACCGGCTTCCGCGGCAAGCTCGGGCAGGCTCCGGCGCAGGTTTCTGCCAAACCTCCTGCTCCCCTCGCAAAGCAGGTCCAATGTGCCGGTCAAGACCTCCTGTAGTTCCTTTGGGAGTTTCGAGTCCAGGTCCCAGAGGAAGCTGACCGGCCCGTCGTCGGCGTAGTAGGTCATCTCCGCGGAGGGCGGATAGCTGTACGAGCTGTACGCGCGCCCTGCCAGCTTTCCCCGTTGTGCGCGGCAGTCCTGACCAGGAGGGATGTACGAGTACCCGGGACCACATATCGACCCCGACCTCTCGACTGCCGCGATCGACCAAGCATCAGCCAGGGCTTCGAGTCGTTCCTCGCCGAGGCGCCGGCAGGTCGAGAGGTCACCGTCCAGTTCCATGTACAAGAATCCGCCCGTAGCATCAACGTGAAACGCGAACGCCTCCGTGTACGCCTTCTCCCGGAAGAGCCGCGGCAACCTCACTGACACGTTCAACAGGGGGCCGGCCTGCAACCGCGCGCTTCTACCGAGGTCCGCGCTGAAGCACTGCGGATCCACATAGTGGCAACTAGTGAGGAACGAAACGGCGACGAGAAGGCCACATGCCGGCCCTTGCATGTGCCAGCCGCGTCCCGGTCCTTCAACATCGAACCACACGGTGCCAGCGACCCTACACGGCTGCCTGACCGGAGCGGCACCACATCGGCACCCCGCGAAAACGGGGTCCGAGAACCACGGAACACCATCCCCTAGACTCTCGGAATGACCTGTTTCGGGTGCGGGTTGCATTTGGACATGCCCCGGCTACTGCTTTGCCTCGGCCTCGCCGGACTCGCCGCCGGCCCCCTGGCCGCCGAACCCGCCGACGCGCCCAACATCGTCACCGGCGCCGTTGTCGACTACAGCGGCGCACCCGCCGCCGACATCGAGGTCGTTCTACGACCCCATCCGAACGCGTTCGAAGCGGATCTGTACGTTCTCGGTCACTCGGACGCGCTGCCGGAGGCCGTCGACAGGACCCGTTCCGACGCGGACGGAACCTTCTCCCTCTCGGCACCCGCGGCAGGTCCCTATCGCCTGGAGTTCGGACGCTCGAGGCCCCCGACCGACTCGGTTCCCGCCATGCCGCTGGTCCAGGGAGTCATCGTGCCGCTCAAGGGGTCGCGAGTCGCGGAAACCGTTGATGTACCCGATCGCCATCCGATCGCCGTCCGAGTGCTGGATTCAGACGATCAGCCGATCGCGGGCGCCCTGGTCGTGGCGAACCCCGCCGTTCTGACACCGCCTCGCACCGCTGCTGCCATGACCCGGATGGCCCGGGACATGAGCGCGGGAAACTACTCGCGGCCGGCGGAGCAGCACCTGTTCCCCACCTACCACCCCTCCGCCGCTCGCACTGATGCCGAGGGCATTGCGCGGTTCGTCATGCCGAACGCGGACGCCACCGTCCTCGTCTCGGCGACGGGCTTCGTCCTCGGCAAGGGAGCGACGAGAGCCGGCCGTCTTGCGTTGCGCCTGGAGGCGAATCCCGGAATCAGACTGCGCGTGCGCGGTCCAACGGGCGCACCGGTGCCCGGTGCGGTGGTCCGCACGGCAACCGCCCGCGACAGGAGAGTGAACGCCGGCACGCCCACTGCCCGCCGGACGATCAGCACACCCGCCGCTCTCGGCGGTTTCGACACGCCTCTGGCGATCACTGACGAGAATGGCGAAGCCATCATCGGCCCGACGCCTGGCATCGAGACTGCTCTGGAGGTCGAAGCAGCCGACGGTGGCTTCGCCCAGGTCTCCCTGCCAGCGGCGAATCCGGCCGAATCGCCGGACCGCCATCACATCATCGACGTGAGACTGGAGGAGCCCCTACGGATACCAGGCCGGATCGTCGACGCGGCTTCCGGCCTGCCCATCCACAACGCGGCGATCTGGGTCCACCTGTTCCCCGGCCACCACGCCTTCAGCGATCCCACCGGCGCTTTCGACCTGAGCACCCGACCCGCCAGCCGGGCGACGCGCCTGCAGGCGACGGCGACCGGCTTCCTTCCCGAGCGAGTCGACATCAGCGCCGCGGACCTGTCCAACCGGGAGGAAGTGCGGATCGGACTGACGCCTTCAGCACCCCTTCGGGGCCTGGTCACCGACGAAGCCGGTCAACCCGTTGCCGGGGCCAGCATCCGGGCGGAACCACGCGGTGATGGAGTTCGGTCCCGCTTCTCGTTGTCGTCCCGCCCAGCCACCTCAGGCTCCGACGGTTTCTTCCGGGTAGCGGAAGCCTTGTACGGACATGCCTACCGCTTGACCGCGCAAGCGGCAGGCTACGCCACATCCGCCCTCGACCTGCCGCCCCTGGAGCCGGGCATGGCTGTCGACCCCGTTCATCTCGTGCTGAGCAAGGGCCGGCGTGTCCTCGGCTCAGTGGTCGATAGCGACGGAAACCCTGTGGCGGAGGCTGAGGTCTCGCTGCTCTGGCCTCTCGATCCGTCCGAATTCCGGTCCGGGTTCGAGACTCCGGCCGGAGCCGCCGCAACCGACGGTCGGGGCGTCTTCGTACTCCCCGACACCGGACCAGGAGGGTACGAGATCCTCGTCGGCCATGCCGACTACGCCCATCGGCCACCCTCCCAGGTCGAGGTGCCGGCCGGAGAGTCGGACTTCGATCTCGGCGATCTCACCCTGGCGGCCGGCGGAGCGGTCCACGGCATCGTCAGGGACCCCGACGGAGAACCGGTCGGCGGCGCCACCATTCAGGCCCACGAACGAGATCGGTTCGAATCTCCGGTCAGAACGGCCACCACCGACGCCGACGGCCGATTCCGTCTCGTCGGATTCTCCTCGGACCTCGCCGACCTTGGCGTTCAGGCCAGCGGCTACCCGGTCCACATTGAGCCGGACGTACGCGTAGACCGCGACGATCCGGTGGTGATCGAACTCCAGCCCGGCGCCTCCATCGATGGCCGCGTCCTCGACCACGGTGGCAACGGCGTCAGCGGCGTCTCCGTCCGCCTCCGGATCGAATTCGACTTCAGCAGAAGGAGCGACCCACGCCTGTGGGACGCCGTAGACGGATTCCCCTCCCGGGTCACGGACCAGCACGGCCGGTTCCGGTTCAATGGTCTCGCTGCCGGCACCTGGTCGGCCGAGGCAAGCAGGGGAGCGGAGGGTGCGAAGCTCGACGGGATCGAGTTGATTCCGGGCGGAGGACGAGAGATCGAACTCCCCCTGCGGACCAGGGACCGGCTGATTGTCACCGTCGTGACCGAGGTCGGCGAGCCTGTGGCCGACGCTCGGATTCGTGTGGAAACACCAGGCGAGCGGTTTCCGACCGGCTCCGGACGAACGGACGGCAGCGGGCGCGACGTGATCGACATCGACCCGGGCCCGGCCACGGTCCAGGTCAGCCACACAACGCTCCGCGACGAGTCGCGACAAGTGCGGCTGGATCCGGGCGACAACGAGGTTCGATTCCAGCTTCGGCCAGGCGTGGAACTCAGCGGCACGGTCCGCTCGTACGACGGCGCCCCTCTGGCCCTGGCTACCGTGGAGGCCGAAACCGAGTATGCCTTCGGCGTCGAGTCGCACGACACGAACACCGTCTCCGACCACAACGGCGCCTTCCGCCTCACCGGGCTCGAAACGCGCCGCTACAACCTGACTGCCCGCTCGCCCGGCTATGCGGATGGCGGCCCGGACGAGCCGATCGAGATCGGCGATGCCACAGTCGAAGGCATCGAGATCGTCCTGGAACCGGAAACATCCATCGTCGGCGTTGTAACCGGGCTGTCGCCGTCCGATCTGAACCAGGTGGAAGTCTCCGCGTGGAACTGGCCCCGTCACCGCGACGCGACGAGGGGCACCGGCGGGAACTTCTCGATTCAGGGGATCGGCCCGGGGACATGGGAAGTCACGGCGATCAAGGGCGAGTGGGAGCGAACCGTCGAGCGGACCGTGACGATCGAGCGCGGCATGACCGAGGTCTTCGTCGAACTGCCGTTCGAACGCGGGCTGCGCCTGTCCGGACAAGTGGTGGAAGACGGTGCGCCGCTTGGCGGCGCAAACCTGTGGGTGGGCGACGCGTCCGCCCGCGCCGACCGCGAAGGCCGCTTCGCGCTGGAAGGGCTCGACCCCGGCCCGAATCAAGTGACCATCAGTCGGCCGGATTTCAGTGGCCTGCAGTACCAGTCGATCGATCTGCCGACGGATCTGGAAGACGTCCGCTTCGAACTCGAGCCGACCGCGGCGACCGTCGCCGGTGTCGTCGTCGACGCCGAGACCGGCCAGCCGCTCGACTACGCCAGGCTGATGGCCGCCGACGCCGCGACGATTGGCGCTATCGCGGCAGGTGACCGTAGTGGCGGACCACTCGTCGGCGTCAGTTACGTTCTCACTCAAGGCGCAGGCCACTTCAAGCTCGAGTTGCGCGAGAACGCCGACCACTTGTGGGTGTCTCTCGACGGGTACGAGGGTACTCGGATTCCTCTGAACATCGCGCCCGGCGAGCACCTCGAGGGGCTGGTGATCCGGCTGCAACCGGCGCCGGCCGAATCGCCGAACCAGTAGCGCCCGGCGTTCCGGTCCATGAGCGGATCTGACCGGTTTCGTGCGAATCTGGCCGGACTTGGCCGTGTGGTGTCCGGTCCTTTCTCGCCTGAGTAGCTACAGTCGTTTGAGCAGAGAGATGTCCAGCTTCAAGTACAAAGGCCGGCTCGCGCCGTTCCGTTTCGGCACGGCTCTCGGCCTCGGCCTGCTCGCCGCCGCCGGTGCTCTGGCGCGGCCCACGGCTGAAACGCCGCTCGTTGTCACGGGAACGCTGGTGAACGAGCACGGCGGCGCCGTGGCCGGCGCGGAAGTCGTCCTCCGACCCTACCCCGCTGGCTATGCGCTCGACCTCGACCTTCTGGGCGAGTCGGGAGCCCTGCCGGAAGCCGTCGACCGCGTCCGCTCCGGTTCAGAAGGCGCCTTCTCGCTGTCGGCGCCCCTGGTTGGCCCATACCGGCTGGAGATCCGGCCAAGTCCGTCGGCAACCGGTCCAGCCACCATCGCACGCGTGTATCGGCGCATCGTGCCCCTGCGGGTTCCCCTGCACCTGGAGCCCATC
>JAPOVF010000016.1 GCA_026708285.1 Acidobacteriota bacterium | reverse complement strand
CTCGACGGCGTCGCGGCCCGCGGTGACCACCGGTCCACCGGCAGCTTCGGCTGGGGTGGCGCGTTCGGCACCAGCTACTGGGTCGATCCGCAGGAGGACCTGACCGCGGTTCTCATGGTGCAGACGCCGGGCGGTCCGCTCCGGGTCGACTTCCAGAATGCCGTGATGCAGGCGATCGTCGACTGACCCGGTACTTGGATCGGATGATCTGGTTCAGTTCGAAAGTCGGTGCCTCCGATGTTCGGCCTCGCGCCAGGAGTCTGACCCTGGTCGCGTGCGCCGGCGTGCTGGTGCTGGGGTCGGCCCTGGCGGCCCAGGAAGGCGAATGGCGGTACTTCGGCGGCGACCGCACCTTCAAGCGCTACTCGCCGCTCGACCGGATTGACGGCTCGAACGTCGGCGAACTGCGCATCGTCTGGCGCCGGCCGGGTCTGGAACCGGAGCTCAGGGAGGAGTTCCCGGAGCTGCGTCCGGGCAACAACCTGCGATCGACGCCCATCATGGTCGACGGTCGCCTCTTCCTGACCAACCTCGTCGGCCTGCTGCGCGCCGTCGACCCGGCGAGCGGCGAGACCCTGTGGTCTCTGGCGCCGTTCGAGCCGACGATCGAAGAGGCGCGCGGCCTGAGCCCACGAGGTGTCGACCTCTGGACCGGCGGCGAGCGGCAACGACTGTTCCTAGCACGCGGCAACTACCTGTACTCGGTCGACGCCTCCAGTGGCGAGCTCGACGGCGACTTCGGCGACCAGGGACGCGTCAGCCTCCGCCTCCCGGGACCGCTTGCCGGCGATTTCACCTGGACTGCCGGGCCGATCGTCGTGGGCGACGTCGTCGTGGTGGCCGGATACACGGGCGGCGCCGGCGACGGCGGCAGCAAGAGGGAAGCGACGCCGGAGGACGTGCGCGGCTACGACGTCCGCACGGGCCGCCGGCTGTGGACGTTCCACGTCGTGCCGCGGCCGGGCGAGCCGGGCAACGATACCTGGGGCGACGGTTCGTGGGAGTACTCGGGCGACCTCGGGTCGTGGTGCTGCCTGACCGCCGACGAGGAGCTCGGCTACGTCTACGTCCAGCTCTCGGCCCCGACCGCGGCGTACTACGGCGGCCACCGGCCCGGCGACAACCTGTACTCCAACTCACTCGTGGCGCTCAACGCCAGGACGGGCGAGCGGGTCTGGCACTTTCAGATGGTCCGCCACGACGTCTGGGAATGGGACACGGTCGGTCCGGCGACCCTCGGCGAGATCACGGTCGACGGGAGGCGAATCGACGCCGTCATGCAGCCCTCGAAGACCGGCTTCCTCTACGTCTTCGATCGCCGTACCGGGGAGCCGGTGTGGCCGATCGAGGAGAGGGCCGTGCCCGGCTCACGGGTCCCCGGGGAACGACTGTCGCCGACCCAGCCATTCCCGACGAAGCCGCCGCCCTTCGACCGGCAGGGATTCGTGGAGGACGACCTGATCGACTTCACGCCGGAGCTCCGGGCGCGGGCCCTGGAGCTCGTCAAGCCCTTCCGGCTCGGGCCGATCTTCACGCCGCCCGGCCTGATGGACGACGAGCAGGGGAAGATCGGCACCCTGACGAATCCGGGATGGTGGGGAACGGGGAACTGGCATACCGGCGCCTTCGATCCCGAGACCGGCGTGTACTACGCCGTGTCCCACACCTGGCCGAGCGTGTACTCCCTGACACAGCCGGAAGGCAGCGACGCGACACTCGGCTACGTGGTCGGCTACGACGGTCCCGACGTACCGACCCTCGACGGACTCCCGATCGTGAAGCCACCCTATGGTCGGATCACCGCAATCGACATGCATCGCGGCGAGCACGTGTGGATGGCGGCCAATGGCGACGGGCCTCGAGACCATCCCCTGCTCGAGGGCCTCGACGTGCCACCTCTGGGGGTCGCCGGGCGGCCGGCGCCGCTTGTGACGAAGACGCTGCTGTTCATCGGTGAAGGCAGCGATGCCATCCCCGGCATCGAGGGGGAAGAAGGCCGCTACTGGGGCAGGAAGTTCCGCGCCTACGACAAGTCCACGGGCGAAGTGGTGTGGGAAACGGAGCTGCCCTCCGGCACCACCGGCGCGCCGATAACCTACCTACACGAGGGTCGCCAGTTCATCGTCGTCGCGATCGGCGGCAACGAGTCCCCGGCGGAATTCGTGGCGTTTGGAGTCCAACCATGAAGAGAAGCGTCCTGATCATCTTCTGTGCAACGGTCCTCGGGAGTTCCATGGTGGCCGCGACCGACGAAACCGTTCGGCCGACGAAGATCAGCAAGCCGGAACTCGGCGGCAAGATCTTCGAGCGCCCGGACGTAGTCGAGCAGACCCACGCAGACGGCCATGTGACGCAGACGGCCACATCGCTGGTCTCGAGCGACAGGAGCTTCTCATCCGGCATGTACAAGTCCGGGAAGACACGGATCGAGGTCACCCAGCCGTACGGCGTCGACGAGTTCATGTACTTCCTCGAGGGCGGCGTCACCCTGACGTCCTCAGACGGGACGGAGCTCGTGATCAACGCCGGAGAGGCGGTGACGGTGCCGAAAGAGTGGACCGGAGTCTTCGAAACGGACGGCTACACGAAGATCTGGGTCATCTACTCCCCGCGTGAGTAGACGGTCCGTGAGGGCACGGAGCCGGGAGGAGAGAGTCATGCGCATTCTCAGGCCTGCTCTGTCGATCGCGTTGGCTACAGCCTTCGCGACACATTCACCACCCGCATACGGGCAATCGTCCGATGACGAGTTCGTCGACCTGACGGCTGATGTCGTACGAGACAAGATCCGGGGCGGACTACTCGGCCAGATGCTCGGGAACCTGAACGGGATACCTCACGAGCATCGCTACATCGCCGAACCGGGAGACGTATCGGAGTACACGCCCGCGCTCCCCAGCGGCGCCAGAACTGATGACGACACGGACTTCGAGTGGGTCTACATCGATGCGATGCAGCGGCACGGAACGCTCTTCCTGCCGTCGCAGACGATTGCCGAACTTTGGAAGACACGAATCAATCGCAACATCTGGTGCTCGAACCAGTACGCCCGCGTGTTGATGGATCTGGACCTCGATCCGCCCATGACCGGCAACATCGTGCTGAATCCCTGGGCCGAGTTCAACATCTCGGGACAGTTCCTCAGCGAGACATTTGGCTTGATCGCGCCTGGAATGCCCCAGACCGCGGGACGGATCGGGCTCCACTACACCCATGTGGCCATTGACGGAGAGCCTGCGCAATCGACCCAACTCTTTACGGCCATGATCTCTACCGCCTTCCTGACAGACGACCTGTCCACGATCCTGGATGCGGGAGTCGCGGCACTGGACCCGGAGAGTGTGTTCAACGATCTCATCCGCGACGTTCGGACCTGGTATCGGCAGCACCCTGAAGACTGGCGCGCGGCCCGTCTGAAGCTCAAGGAGAAGTACAGTCGTCACGACGGAGCGATGCGCGACCGGAACGGCTACGAGCTGAACGGCGCATCCACAATTGCCGCGATGCTGTACGGCGACGGCGACTTCGCGGAGACGCTTCGATTCGCCTTCAACTTCGGCTGGGACGCCGACAACAATGCCGCCACGGCCGGGACCATCGTCGGTGTCATGAAGGGGTATCGCTGGATGATGTCCCAGGAATGGAAGATTCGCGATCGGTACTCGAACACCACCCGCGATCTGATGCCCAAGGACGAAACGATCACCTCCTTCGCCGATCGGTTGATCAGCCTCGCGGAGCACGTGATCGTCGAGAACGGCGGCCAGCGAGTCGCGGATGCGCATGGAGCGGTCTATCGCATTCCTGTCGAGCGCCCTTTGAACGTGACCCCCTTGCCGTCGCTCTCGGATGAGACGCAGCGACTACAGGCGGAACTGGGGGATGCCGTTGTGGCTTCCTTACTGTCCGGAGAGGACCGGAAGACGCGCGCTCGCGCCGCCTACCTGGCCATTGCAACAGGGCTCGCGCTCGAGTTTCAGCAAACTCACCCCACCGAATGGTCGCGGGCACTTGACGATCTGAATGCCTATCCTCAGGTGGCACAGGTTCTCTACCATCACTCTCCAGTACCCGCGGCCGAACTGATACGAGAGCACGCAGCTCGGGTGGGCTTCACGGAGCCCGAACGGCAGGGACAAGGCAGGTCGGCTCAGCAGTGGCTGTGGGATAGCACGTATAGACAAACCATCAACGACAGCAACGCAGAGAGAGACTGATACAGGTCGCTGGCGTGGGGTCGCCCAGCACCGGACTCCGAGAGTCGAGACCTGAGCGTCTCGCGCGAGTGATCCGCGAGTACGACGCCCAGGGGATCCACCGAACCGGCACCGAGGTCGACACCACTTCGGCACATTGGCTCGCCGATCTGGTGCGCGAAGCCGGAGTCGAGCCGCAGCTCGAGGCGCTGGACTTCGAACGCACCGACACCGTGAGCGCGTTCGTCGAGATCGCCGAGGAGGACGGCTCGACCAGCCGCTACGAGGGCATCCCGCTCGTCGACTCCGCCGAGACCACCGACGAGAGCGGCATCACGGGAACCCTGGGTACTCAAGGAAGCGACGCAGACATCGTGGTTGCGCGCTGGCCGCCGACTGTTCAGTACCAGGCGCTCTTCCACGAGGTGCGCACGGCGCCGGAGGTCCGCGGCCTGGTGGTCGTCACCGGCGGTGTCGAGTTCGATCTGCCGCCCGACGTTCCGCCCCCGCCCCGGTTTCCAGCTGGCTACGCACTGATCAATGCCGACCGCTATCTCGAGCCCTACGGTCACCCGGTGCTGCAACTGCCGAGCGAGGCGGGACCGAGCCTCGTCGCTGCCCGTGAGCGGGCGGCGAAGGCACGGCTGGTGGTCGCGGTGGAACGCGTACCGACTCGGGTCTACAACGTCACCGCCACGGTGCCGGGTCGCGAGGCCGAGGCCGCGCCGGTCGTGGTGATGACCCCGCGCAGCGGCTGGTGGCAGGTGGCGTCAGAACGGGGCGGAGGTCTCGCGCTCTGGGTCGAGCTGCTGCACGCGCTGCGTGCCGAGCCCCCTCGCCGTACCGTGCACTTCGTCGCCTCGACTGGCCACGAGCTCGGTCATGTCGGGCTCGACCACTTCCTGGAGTCCCGCCAGGATCTGATCGGTGGCGCCCACCTCTGGCTCCACCTCGGCGCCAACTTCGCTGCCGCCGTCGGCGGCAACATCCGCCTACAGGCGTCGAGTGACTCGCTGATGGAAAGGGCGCTGGAGGCGATGAGCAGAGAGGGTGTCGAGCCCGGCGTCCTGACTCCGGTGTCTGATCGCCCCTTCGGCGAGGCGCGTGCGATCTTCGACGGCGGTGGCAGCTACCTGTCGCTGCTCGGCAGCAACGGTCTGTTTCACCATCCCGACGACCGTTGGCCCG
>JAPOVF010000118.1 GCA_026708285.1 Acidobacteriota bacterium | reverse complement strand
CGGCCTCGCCGTGGACCGCGGCCTGAGACTCCGGAGCTGGGACCGCATGATCGTCGGGGCCCCGTTCAGCCGCGTCGCGGTCGCGGTCGGAGAACCGATCGTGCTCTCCCGCGCCTCGACCGACGCGGAGCGCGAGGAGGCTCGCGTCGAGTTCGGCGCGAGACTCGACGACCTGACCGCTCGCGCCCGCCGGCTCCTGGCCTGAGCCGGAATCCGGCCGCGGCAGCCGGTGTTGAAGGCTGTGTTCCTCGGCCCGACAACACCCGCAAACCCGCAAGAATGCTAGAATCCGACGGCTTTCGCCCTGCGCTTCGGCGTCTGGGTGTGGCTTGTGCTATGTACAGCCATCGTCTAATCGACATGTCTCTCCGCCGCGGCGGCCCGCGCCGGCGCCGTGCCGCGCTGCCCGCCGCGCTGGGCGCGCTGCTGATCGCGGCGGCCCTCGCCCCGGCGCCGGCCGCGGCGACGGTCTACGTCATGCCGACCGACGAGGGGATGGTCACCCGCTCTCCGGTGATCGTCTTCGGCGAGGTCCTGGCCACGGAGCCCGGTCCGCTTGGAGGGCCCCTCTCCACGGACGTCATGTTCCAGGTCGAAGAGGTGCTGAAGGGCTTCGTGCCCGGCGGCACGATCGTCGTTCGGCAGCCGGGCGGCATGGGCCCGGACGGCGTCGCGGGCGGGGTGGCGGGCCTGCCGTTTCTCGTCGAAGGCGACCGCGCGCTCCTCTTCCTCGATCCGGGTGAGGGCGTCTACCGCACCGTGGAACTCGCCCTGGGAGTCTTCTTCGAGGAGCGCGTGTCCGGCCGTACGCTGCTGCTGCGCGAGCCGTCCCTCCAGTTGGTGGCCATGCACGACGACCCGGCCGCCGACGAGCGGCTGCGGGCGCGGCTGCCCCGCGACTCGGTTCGGTTTCGCCGCTGGATCGCCGATCGCGTAGCCGGCGCCGACCGGGACGCCGACTACTTCGAGGCCGACCTGCCGGCGGAGCCGGCGTCGGCGGTTTCGGCCTTCAACCTGTCGCCCGCCAGCGGCTGCGCACGGTCGGCTCTCCCGATCCGCTGGCGCCACTTCGAGCGGGGCGAGAGCCTCAGCATCGTGGTCCAGGAGACGGGTCAGCCGGGCGTGCCGGGCGCGGGGATGGCTCAGGTGCTTGCCGCCATGCGCGCGTGGAACGGAGACCCGAAGAGCCAGGTGAACCTGGTCCGGAGCGGCCTGACGAACGAAGAGCCACCCCTGAGGCAGCGCGATGGAATCAACTCGATCACCTTCGAGGATCCTCACGACGAGGTCGAGGGCTCGTACGATCCGGAGGTGGGCGGAACGCTGGCGTACGCACACTGGTGGTATCGCTGCAGTGATCCTCCACACAGCATCCCGGGCAGGGCGCAGGCGCAGTCGTACAGGCTCCTGGAGGCCAACATCACGACCCAGGATGGATACCGGCGCTGGGCGGCCTCATTGGCGGATCCCCGCCGTGGCCATGAACAGGTCATGGCGCATGAACTGGGTCACGCCCTGGGCCTGGGCCACAGTTGCGGCGATGAGGGGAGCGGATCCTGCGACACGGACGAACAGAACCGGAGGATCATGCGGTCGCACGTCGGCGCCCCTCCCATCCACGGCGCGGCGCTCACGCGGGACGATCGCAACGCGGTTCGCGCTCTCTACCCCCTCATCGGCCCGATCGGTCCGATCACGCCGGAGGCGGCGAGCGACCTGAAGGTCACGGCGATCAGCCAGAACGAGCTCGAGTTGCGCTGGCGGGACCGTTCCGACAACGAGAGCGCCTTCGACATCTATGAGCGGATGGTCGACACGGACTTCAAGCGCATCGCGACCCTGGAGCGGAACAGCACCTCGGTCATCATCCAGAACATCCCGCCCGCGACCTACCGGGCCTACCAGGTCGTGGCCCGGAACAACCGCGGCAGCGCCGATCCGACGCCGGAAGCGGGCGCCACGACCTTCGCCGAAGTCGCCGAATGCGTGGAGGACGGCGACACCCTGTGCCTGAACGAAGGACGCTTCCGGGTCGAAGTGCGCTGGGAGACCGCCGACCGGGGCGATCGGGCCGAAGCCGTGTCCCTGAACAACGATACCGGCGACTTCTGGTTCTTCTCGCCGGACAACGTCGAACTCATGGTCAAGGTCCTGGACGGCTGCGCGTTCAACGAGCGCTACTGGGTCTACGCCGGCGGCCTGACCGACGTCAAGGTCATCATGACCGTGATCGACTCGGACACCGGCGTCGCCGCGACCTACTACAACCCGCCGGGCACCCCCTTCGTGCCGGTCGGGGACACGAAGTCCTTCGCCGTCTGCTCCCAGGGCGGGAACCTGTACGGTCAGAGCCGGTTCCTGCTGACGTCGGGCGAGATGGAATCGGTGCGCGGAGGCACGGACCGGGCGTCCCGCTCCGCCGAGCTGCCCGCCTGGGCGTTCCGCCCCGGCCAGGTCGCGTTGCCGCAGGAAGCCGGCGCCTGCGAGGCCGACGATCGGACGCTGTGCCTCGAGGGTGGCCGCTTCGCGGTCCGCGCCCGCTGGGAGACGGCGGACCGCAGCGGCGACGCCAGAGGTTTGCCGCGCACACGGGATACCGGCCTCTACTGGTTCTTCGGGTCGAACAACCTCGAGATGATGATCAAGGTGCTCGACGGCTGCGCGATCAACGGCCACCGCTGGGTGTTCGCGGGCGGTCTGACGGACGTGGGCGTGACGATGACGGTCACCGACAGCGAGACGGGCGAGGTGCGGACCTGGGAGAACCCCGCCGGCACGCTGTTCGAGCCGATCCAGGACGTGAAGGCGTTCTCCTGCTCGGCCCGGTAGCCGGTCACTCTGACGCAGCCCGCTTCCGAGCCGATTTGCCTTTTGCTATATATTGGGCGTAATCTACTGACAGGCCTACACTTCTCACCCAACGCCGGTGCCCCACCGGAAAGGGAACATCATGAGACTGAGCAACCGCCGCATCGTTCGAAGCCTGACTTGCCTGACGGTCCTGCTGGTGTGCGCCTCGGCGCCGCTCGCGGCCCAGCAGGGAATCGACCTGCTGGACGCGGAGCAGGTCCTGGGGCGCGCCGCGCCGGGCGCCAAGCCGGCGGAAGCCAAGACCACGGTACGGGTTTCACTAAGCGATGACCCGGAACGTGTCGTGCTGGCGACACACGATCGCGAGAACTACAAGTACGACGACGGGGACTTCGAGAACTACGAGGACACTTACACGTTCGGCGGCGCTCTCGATCCGTATGCCACGGAGTACGCCCAGCGCTTCGATCTGAGGCGTAGCGGCACGGTCGTGAGCGTCACGGTCTGCTTCGACCGCCCGGACAATGTGGCAACCCGGAGCGTTGCCTTCGACGTGGTGTTCTACGGTGACGACGAGGACACCCACGGCAATCCGATCCCCGGCCGCCGAAACCCTCTGCGCTACCAGGTCGAATCGTCGATCTCCCAGAGGGGAGGGGAGCGGTGCATTCCGGTCGGCAGCGCGGTTGCGGGCAAGGCCCTAAGCCGGGGTGAGCATTGGGTCGGGGTGGCCGTGGAGCGCAGCATCAACAAGCGCCTCGGTGAGGACCAGTACACGACGGACGACCCCCTCCCTACCGATTCCGACGACATCGAGACGGAGCTGGCGACGCGAACCCGGCAACGCCAGGATGACGATTGGGGGAACTGGACAGCCCACGGCGCGGGGCGCAGGACGATCAAGGCCTACGGCATCCGCATGGTCGTCGATCATTCCGACCACACGACCCCCACTCCCGATCCGACTCCCGATCCCACTCCGGATCCCACTCCCGCCATGACCTGCAGCGGTGGCACCTGCCAGTTGGAGGACGGCCGCTTCCGCGTACGGACGCGGTACGTGCTCGCCGGCATGTCGGGCCAGACAGCCGAAGGGACCATGTCGGGCGGCGCCGGGCTGTTCACCTTCGGCGGCGATGATCCGGAGCTGCTGGTGCGGATGGTCGACGACTGCGGCGGCAGCGGCTACTGGATGCTCTACGCCGGCGCCGCGACGGACGCGGACTACGCCATCGCGATCCGGGACACGATGAGCAACACGCTCAGGTGGTTCCGGGCACGCGCCGGGGGGTCGATCCGCGACATGGCGTTCGCCTGCACGAACTAAGGCAACAAGACCTGGAACAGCGGGCCGGCCGGTTGCGGCCCGCTGCATGAGGTACGCGGTCTTCCCGGCCGCGTACCTCGCCTCTTTGCCGTGAAGTGCGGTCGTCTGGCACGCCGCGTGCAAAGCTCTCGGTGGGCAGATGACCGTTCACGAACACCGAAGGGGTCTCGTCGTGGTGCACCGGATGCTGGATCGCTGTTCTTCCGTCTTTCTTGCCGCCCTGCTTGCAGCGTGCGCGGCCCCGCTCGCGGCGCAGGGAGGCCGCGACCTGCTCGCTCCGGAGCCGCCCGTGCGCGTCGGGGCGGTTCGCTCGGGACTCGCCCCGCGGGCCGCGGATGTCCCGGTCTCGGTGCGGGTCCGGGATGTGCGGTCGGCCTACCGCGATGCGGTCGGTGTCCCGCTGGCGGCTACCGAGCTGTACCAGTACGACGACGACGAGTTCGAAGCGGACCTGTACCTGGTCGACTCCGAAACCGATGAACCGTTGTTCGAGTTCGAACTCGCTCAGCGCTTTCGCCTGTCCGGGCCGGGGACGGTCGCCTACGCGGTCATCTGCATGGGGCGCGGAATAGACGACACGAACCCCGACGTGGACTTCGGGCTCAACTTCTACTCCGACGCTGGCAGCACGCCCGGATCTTTGCTGGGCGCGTTCGAGGGGACAGTGCAGATCGAGCAACCCGGAAGGTACTCCTGTTTCACCCTTCGCGGCGCCGTACAGGGCCTCGCGCTCGATGGCGGCCCGGTCTGGGTCGCCGTCTCGTGGCTGCGGGCGACGCCGGTGGACAACACGAAGTTCCTGATGGCGGACGAGAACGGGCCCGGCGGCGGCAGGCGCGCCTTCCGGGCGCGCGTGGCCGAGGGCGAGGACTGGACAGACTGGGCGGCCGATACCGGTGCGGACATCAGGGCCTACGGCATCCGGCTGGCCGTCGACCACCCCGACCCCGCCCCGGATCCGGAACCTGATCCCGACCCGGACCCGGAGCCGGATCCCGACCCCGATCCCGAGCCTCCGTCCGAAGGGGGCTACACGGACTGCGAACCCCAGACGACGCCGCTCGTGTTCGACGGCGGCTACGGCGTCGGGCTCTGCTACGAAACGCCGTCCGGCGAAATCGGCGAGGGCAAGGGCGGCATCTGGGCCTCGGGCGAGTCCGGCCTGCTCTGGTTCTTCAGCCGCGGCAACGCGGAAGTGCTGGTCAAGGTGCTGAACGGTTGCGCCCACAACGGCCATCGCTGGGTGTTCGTGGCGCCGGTGACCGACGTGGCCTTCAATCTCTACGTGACGG
>JAPOVF010000221.1 GCA_026708285.1 Acidobacteriota bacterium | reverse complement strand
GGCCAGGCGCCGACCATGGGCTCGAGCATGCGGGTCGACGAGGGGTAGGTCGACGAGTACTTGCCCCAGAAGTTGTCGCTGTCGGCGGTGGCGAGGGAGGTATGGGCGTCGGTGCTGCCGATCAGCCCGAACTTGAACGGGTTGACGCCCAGGTCGGCGCGGAGCTTGAGTCCGCGCTTCAGGCCGGACCGCGCGTACTCGCCCTCCTTGAGTGCGCCCATGCTCTCGGGGCCCCACGTCTGCCGGCAGCAGGGATGGTCGCCCGGGTCGGTGGTCTGCCCGGCCCAACTGCTCCAGGTCTCGAAGTCCGCGAACTCGTCGGTGGGGGAGAGCACGGGGTGGGTCTCGCTGTCGCCCTTGATCTGCGTCACCTCGTAGAGGGGCTCCCAGCGTTGCCGGGTGCGGGCGTAGGCCGCGGTCAGGGCTTCACCCTCGAAGTTCTCCAGCCCGAACATCTCGCCGTTGCTCATGTTGCCGTTGTGCGGGATCGCCAGCACCTGGCCGCCGGTCGTCTGCTCGTAGCGGGCCAGGAACCGCCACAGGTCCTCCGGATTCCGGCTGTCGAAGGCGCTGAAGGGCACGATCGTGCCGGTCTTCGAGTAGTCGTCACGGAAGACGACGACCCGGTGGAGGTTGCCGAAGGTCTGCCGGTAGGAGCCGATCGAGGTCCACTCGTAGCCGGCGAAGGCGGTGAAGCGGCCGGGCTCGTTGTACTGGTCAGCGAGGGCGGCGACGCGCTGCCAGACCGTCTGCCGGTACGGGGCGCCGAGGGCGCGGCCGGTGGCGCTGACCTCCCTGTTGAAAGCCCGCCGCTCGGCGTCGGTACCCAGGCGGTCGCGCACCTTGAGCCAGGCTTCGCGGAGCTGCCGGCCGATCTCCTCGGCCAGCAGGGCCGGGTCCCCGGACTGGACGCTGAAGCTGACGCCCAGGTTCTCGGCGTGGTCGGCGATGACCAGGAAGTCGAGCGGACGGCGCAGGCGGACCGGCATGCCGTTCCGCCCCTCGACCACGTCGCCGCGCGCGAACCGGTAGGCGATGCTCGGGTCCGCGTCGTTCGTCCCGACCATGTTCGCGTCGCCCGAGGAGAAGCTGGTGTGGACGTGGGTGTCCCCCCAGAACACGTGCGTGGGGTGGTCCACGGCGGCCGCGGGGGAGCAGGTGTCGGCGTTCTGGGCGGCGAGTGCCGCGGTCAGCGGCACGGCCGCCAGCGCGCCGAGCAACGCGGTGTTCGGCTTCATCTCTTGGCTTCCCTTGTGAAGTAGGGCCGGCAGCATAGCCGCCGGTCGCTATCATCGCCCGCTCGAACGGAAGGAGGCGGCAACGTGTTGAAGGTGGTCCAGTTGGGCGAGAAGTGCGGACTCCGGGTGTCGGAGCTGTGCCTGGGAACGATGAACTTCGGGGAGCCGGGCAGGGGCCACCAGGGCGACTGGACGCTCGACATCGACGCCTCGCGGCCGATCTTCCAGGCGGCCATCGAGCGCGGCGTTTTCTACTTCGACTGCGCGGACATCTACGGCATCGGCGCCTGCGAGCGTGTCGTCGGAGCGCTGCTGGGCGAGCTGCTGCCGCGCGACGAGTACGTCATCGCGACCAAGGTCTCCATGCCGATGGGGCGGTCGCCGAACCAGGGCGGGCTGTCCCGCAAGCACATCATGGAGGGGGTCGACGGCTGCCTGCAGCGGTTGGGCCTCGACTACATCGACCAGTTGATCATCCATCGCCACCCCCACGGCATTCCGGGCCAGGTCCAGGCGCCGATCGAGGAGACGCTGGAGGCGCTGCACGACGTGGTCAAGGCCGGCAAGGCGCTCTACCTGGGCGCGTCGTCCATGTTCGCGTGGCAGTTCACGGAGCTCCAGATGACGGCGAGGCAGAACGGCTGGACCGAGTTCGTCTCGATGCAGAACCACTACAACCTCGTCTACCGCGAGGAAGAGCGGGAGATGAACCCCTACTGCGCCCGGACTGGCGTGGCGCTGACGCCCTGGTCGCCGCTCGCGCGCGGCATCCTCACCGGCTCGTACCGGGGCAGTTTCGACGAGGGCGGAACGGACCGCTCGAAGGGCGGCGACCGGGTGCGCACCGAGATGCTCTACGGCGGCGCCGCCACCTTCGACATCGCCGACCGGGTGGTCGAAGTGGCCGGGAAGTACGGCCGCACGCCGGCGCAGATCTCGCTCGCCTGGCTGGTGAACAAACCCGAGGTCACGTCGCCCGTCGTCGGCGTATCGAAGATCTCCCAGATCGAGCAGCTTGTCGAGGCGACGACGATCGAACTCGACGCCGAAGACGTCGCCTACCTGGAGGAGCTCTACCAGCCGGTGGAGAACCTGCTGTCGCGCGGCCATTCCTGAGGATTCCCGGCCTGCTGCCGGCCGTCCTGGCGCTATCATCGGCGGCGACCTTGAAACCTTGCGTTCATCCCGGAAGCTGCGTGGCGGCGGCGATCGCCTGGTGCATCGCTCTGCCTGCGGCCGCCATCGCCGCGCCGGTCGATACGGCCGGCCACGCGTGGGTCGGCGACCTGGCGCCGCTGGCCGAGTCGGACTTCGGTTACGAGCAGGCGGCGCACCTGCTGGAACGGGCCGGTTTCGGCGGCACGCCGGCGGAGATCGAGGAACTCGTTTCGCTCGGGCTGGAAGGCGCCGTCGCCCGGCTCGTGGACTACGAGACGATCGACGACTCGGCGCTCGCGCCGTTCGACGAATCCGGGATCTGGGATCCGGGAATGGACCCGTTCCCGCCCAGCCGTGCGGCGGCCGTGCGGCGGGCGCGGCGGAACGGCCGGTCCCTCGGCGTCGACGTCCTGCCCGAGGGTTCGTCGCGGCCGATCCAGCCGGTGGTCGACAAGTTCTTCTACGGGCTGCGCAGCAACGTGCTGGAGACGCGGCGGCTGGCGCTGTGGTGGGCCGATCGGATGGTCGTCACGCCCCGGCCGCTCGAAGAGAAGATGACCCTCTTCTGGCACGACCACTTCGCGACCTCCGAGGTCAAGGTCCGCGACGCGCGGAAGATGCACCTCCAGAACCGGACGTTGCGTACTCATGCCACGGCGGACTTCAAGAGCCTGGTGCTCGCGGTCATGCGCGATCCGGCGATGCTGGTCTACCTCGACAACCGGGAGAACGTGAAGGACCACCCGAACGAGAACTTCGGCCGCGAGCTGCTCGAGCTGTTCACGATGGGCCAAAACAGCGGAAACACGCGCAACTACACCGAGCAGGACGTTAGGGAGGCGTCGCGCGCGTTCACCGGCTGGACGAACGACGTGCTCGACTACCGGTTCGACGCCGAGCTCCACGACGATGGCCCGAAGACCTTCCTCGGCCGCGAGGGCAACCTGGGCGGCGAGGAAGTGCTCGACATCATCCTCGAGCAGCCGGCGACCGGTGAGTTCATCGCCGGCAAGGTCTACCGCTACCTGGTGCGGGAGGATCTCGGTCAGGAGCTCCAGGTCCAACTGGGCCGTCGTCTGCGCGAATCGGGCTACGAACTGAAGGCGTTGCTGCGGACGATCCTCACCTCGCGCGACTTCTACAGCCCTCCGTCGGTCGCCACCCAGATCAAGAGCCCGGTCGCGCTGTTCGTCTCGACCTACCGCAAGCTCGGCGTACCGAGGGCACCCACGGTGCCCGACATGAACAGCCTCGCGGGCCGCCTGGGCCAGCAACTGCTCTACCCGCCGAACGTGGCCGGTTGGGCGGGCGGACGGACCTGGATCACGCCGGCGACCCTCCTCGAGCGCGGCAACGCGATGCGCTCCGTCCTCTTTCCGCCCACGCTCGAGGAGTTCGGCCATCCGGACCGGCGGATGCCCGGGATCTACCGCCAGGTCGGCGAGCGGCTGGCGCGGGGGATGACGATCACGGCGGCGACCAAGCAGGGCGACGCCGCGTCCAACACGCTGGCCGACGCGGACGAGGAGTACAACACCCGCTACGGCGGCTATCGCGGCTACGTCGTGGCCTACGAACGGGTCAAGCTCGTGCCGCGCCACGTCGTCGACGTCGATGTGCGGGCCATGGTGCTTCAGGCCGGCGCCGCCGACGCCGAGGGTGCGGTCGACCACCTCCTGCACCGGTTCCTGCGCGTTCCTCTGACCGAACAGGGGCGCGCGGCGCTGGTGCGGCACCTCGAGCGCGAACTGGAGTCGACCGATCTTTCGGCGCAAGGTCAGGCCGCGACCGGGAAAGCCGAGGAAGCGCTACGCTCGACCCTCTACCTCGTCTTCAGTTCGCCCGAGTATCAGTTGGGCTGAGGAGTTCCTGATGGCTGAACGACTACCCTGCGGCTGTTCGCGGCGCGACTTCCTGCACCGCGGCCTCCTTGGACTCGGCGTCGCCGCCGGTCTTCCGGCGGTTCTCGGCCGAACCTCCGCCGCGCTCGCGCTCGAGGAACTGCGGTCCGGGATCTCGGACGCGTCGGGACGGGTCCTGGTCGTGGTGGAGCTCTCCGGCGGCAACGACGGGCTGAACACCGTCATCCCGTTCCGGAACGACGAGTACTACCGGGTCCGCCCGAACCTGGGCATCCGCTCCAAGCGAGCGATCAAGCTCACCGAGGAGGCGGGGTTCCACCCGTCGCTCGCCGGCATGGAGGGCCTGTACAAGGACGGGAACCTGGCGGTCGTCGAGGGCTGCGGCTACCCGAACCCGAGTCTGTCCCACTTCTCGTCGATGGGCTTCTGGCACACGGGCGTGCCGAACGGCGGCGAGGCGCTCGGCTGGCTCGGCCGTCTCGCCGACGATCACGGGCCGGACGGCACTCCCAACTACATCGTCAACGTGGCCAGTTCGCAGTCCCTGGCGGTGCGCGCGGCCCGGCACTCGCCCCTGGTGTTCGACGACCCGGGCCGCCTCCGGCGCCAGGGCACGCCGGGCGAGAAACAGGCGCTCGGCCAGTTCGGCACGGACGAGGCGAGCGGCAACGACGCCCTCGACTTCCTGCGCGGTACGGCCGCCAACGCCGCTTCCAGCGCGGCGCTCGTCCGCGACGCGTGGTCCGGCTACCGCACGCCGGTCGACTACGGCATCGGCGGCCTCGGCGCCGACCTGCGCAAGGTCGCGGCCCTGATCGAGGCCGAGCTGCCCACCCGCATCTACTACGTGAGCTTCCGCGGCAACTCGTTCGACACCCACGTCCACCAGGCCGACACCCACGCCCGGCTGCTGATGTACATGTCCGACGCGGTCGCGGGCTTCCTGCGCGACGTCGACCGGATCGGCCGCGCCGACGATGTGGCGGTGCTGATGTTCACCGAGTTCGGACGGCGGGTGGAGGAGAACGCGAGCCTCGGCACAGATCACGGCACCGCGGGCCCGATGTTCGTCGCCGGCAAGGGCGTCGCCGGCGGCTTCTACGGCGACACACCCAGCCTCACCGACCTCGACGACGGCAACCTGAAGATGACGACCGACTTCCGGCGCGTCTACGCGTCGATGATCGAGGG
>JAPOVF010000035.1 GCA_026708285.1 Acidobacteriota bacterium | reverse complement strand
ACCGGGCAAGGCCGTGCTCTGGGTGCGCGGACCTTCTGGTCCGCTCGGGGCGGAGCCGCGAAGCGGCGCAGCCCCTGAAACACAGCCGCCGGCCAACGGCCGGCGACCTTCCTCCACCCACCCCGCAGCGACTCCTACTTCCGCTCCACCTCTCCGCGCGACGTCAGGACCATCCCCGTCAGCGGATCGAAGACGGCGATCACCCAGGTGTGGTCGCGGCGGCGGAACACGAGGTCCGTCTCGTAGTAGAAGACCTGGCCCTGCCGGGGCTTCTCGGGGCCGGCGATCAGGATCCTCTCCCTCGACATCTCGGACCGGTTGCCGTCCATGTCCATCGCCGTCACCCGGACCTCCAGCTCGTTCCGCCAGCCGCCGGCTACCGGCATCAGTTCGACGTGGTCGAGCGGAATGACCACCTCGACCGCCATCGACATCTTCCGGCGGCCGGCGCGGACGGGATCGGAGAAGCGCACCTCGAGCGGCCGGGTATCCGGGGGGATGCCGAAGCGCATGGCGGCCTCGACCGTCATCGACACCTCGCTGTCGCGCGACATGTCGACGTAGCCCTCGCGGGTGCGCACGCGAAGGTCCGGGCGGCCGGTCACACGCACCTCGATGTCGTGGAAGGCTTCGTCCTCGCGGCGCGTCGGCTCGAAGCCGAGCCAGTAGTAGGAGCGGGTGTCCTCGACCGCCGCGGCAAGCGCCTGGTCGCGGTCGGCGTTGAGCATCGACACGCCGCCGGTCGAGTCGGCCAGCAGATCCAGGGTGCTGTGGAGCATGTCCTCGCGCTCCAGCGAACCGGGGCCGGCGCGGGTGTCGTCGGGCTGGGCGTCGGGACCGAACGCGCGCGACGCGTCGCCCGAGAAGCTCGCGCTCACGCCCGGCAGGTCCACGGGATAGAGCGCGTAGCCGATCAGGTTCGCGGCCGCCACCAGGGGGCCGTAGAGTTCGTCCTCACTCATCAGCGAACCGTCGGCCGAGGTGGCGAAGCTGCTCGTGTCCCCCTTGCCCGCCACGGTGAAGAGCGCCGCCGATCTCGGCCAGCCGCCCGCGAGCAGCAGCATCACCTTGCGGCCGGGCTGGTTGGACAGGCTGCGCATCGTCGCCATGGCCGCCAGCACGGAGAGCTCCAACTGGTCCTCCAGCCTGCGGGCGTAGCGGAGTTCCTGAGCGGAGAGAGACGTGCCCACCAGGTCCTTCAGCGCGGCCTCGTCGTCCCCGGCAAAGGACTGCGCCCGCGCGGCCTGCCCGGCCCCGATCCCACCCTCCTGGGCTTCCATTTCGATCATGTCGAGTTCTCCCGCCTCTCTCTGGTCCGGGGCAAAGGCCTGATCGGCGGCCGCCTCGAAGATCGCCTGGGTCTCCCGGTCGGCTTCGCTCATCTTCAGTTCGCTCAGCCGCTCCAGGCCGTAGGCGCTGCGCCCGCGTGCGCGATCGAGCGCCTGCTCCATCACGCTCGCGTCGTTCGTCCACGCGGTCAGCACCTCCAGGCCGTCGCCATCGAACGCGACGGCGGCCACGCGATCCACCGGGCCGAGTTGCAGCAGGTCCTCTTCCAGGCTGTCGAGCACGCGGTTCCGGTCGCGTTCGATCGAGAAGAAGTCGTCGATGAAGATGAGGAAGTTCGTGCCGACCGGGGCGTAGGGGTCCAGGTCCGGCACCCCGGCGACGGCGCCTGACGTCGCCCCCTGCGCGAAGCCCTCCGCGATCTCGGTGAAGTAGCTGATCGGCATCGGCTCGCCGTCGACCAGGAGTTCGAAGTCCGAGGCCGCCAGACCGTGGACCCGGTTCCCGTCCCGGTCGGTGACGACGACCTCGGCGTTGACGACCCGGACGTCGATCACCTCCGAGAAGACGGCCGGCTCGTCCTGCTGCTGCCGGGCCGCCGCCCCGGAGGCGAGGAGCAGGATCGCGAGAGTCCAGGTAACTGGCTGCAAGCTCAACTGGGTGCGCCGGACTGACATCCGACCGCCTAACCGGGTGCGCCGGCCCCCTGGCCGGCCGCCTAACCGGGTGCGCCGGCCCCCTGGCCGGCCGCCTAACTGGGTGCGCCGGCCTTCTGGCCGGCTGCCTAACTGGGTGCGCCGGCCTTCTGGCCGGCTGCCGCCGGAGGCGGCCGAAACAAGTAGCTTCATGCCGTATCTCATCCGTCCGTCACACAACCCGTCGACGCGGAACTCACCGTTTTCACGTACCTATACAACGTGCCCCGCGTCGCCTTGAGCGGCGGCGCCACCCAGGCCTGCCTGCGCGCCTCGATCTCCTCCTCATCGAGCGCCATGTCGATCGTGTTGCGGACCGCGTCGATCTCGATCCGGTCGCCGTCGCGTACCAGGGCCAGGGGGCCGCCTTCCTGCGCCTCGGGCGCGACGTGGCCGATCAGGAAGCCGTGGGAGCCGCCGGAGAAGCGGCCGTCGGTGACCAGCGCCACCTTGTCGCCGAGGCCGGCGCCCATCAGCGCCGAGGTGGGCTTGAGCATCTCCGGCATGCCCGGGCCGCCCTTCGGGCCCTCGAAGCGGATGACGATCACCGAGCCGGCGCGGATCTCGCCGCGCTCGAGGGCCCCGACCATCGCCTCCTCCGAGTCGTAGACCTGGGCCGGGCCGGCGAAGCGCTCGCCTTCCTTGCCGGTGATCTTCGCCACCGAGCCCTCGGGCGCCAGGTTGCCGCGCAGGATCTGGAGATGGCCGGTGGACTTGATCGCCTCCTCGAAGGGGAGCACGACGTCCTGGCCGCCTTTGAGGTCCGGCAGCGAGGCCAGGTTCTCGGCGAGCGTGCCGCCGGTCACGGTCAAACAGTCGCCGTCGATCAGACCCCGGTCGAGCAGCATCCGCAGCACCGCGGGGGTGCCGCCGACGTCGTGCAGGTCCTCCATCAGGTAGCGGCCGGAGGGCTTCAGGTCGGCAAGGAAGGGAACCCGGTCGCTGACCTTCTGGAAGTCGTCGATCGAGAGTTCGACGCCCACCGAGTGGGCCATCGCCAGCAGGTGGAGCACGGCGTTCGTCGATCCGCCGAGCACGGTGATCAGCACCATCGCGTTCTCGAACGCCGCGCGGGTCATGATCGCGCTCGGCCGGAGATCCCGTTCGAGCAGGTTCCTCACCGCGGCGCCGGCGCGGCGGCACTCGTCCAGCTTCTCCTCCGCCACGGCGGGCGTCGACGAGCTGTAGGGCAGGGACATGCCGAGCGCCTCGATCGCCACGGCCATCGTGTTCGCGGTGTACATGCCCCCGCAGGCGCCGGCGCCGGGACAGGCGCGCCGGACGATCGTCTCCCTGTCGTCCTCGCTGAGGTTGCCGCTGATCGCCTCGCCGTAGCTCTGGAAGGCCGAGATGATGTCGATCTTGCCGCCCCGGAACTCGCCGGACCGGATCGTGCCGCCGTAGATCACGAGCGCCGGGCGGTCGAGCCGGGCGATCGCCATCATGCAGCCGGGCATGTTCTTGTCGCAGCCCGGGATCGAGATGTTCGCGTCGTACCACTGCGCCGCCATCACGGTCTCGATCGAATCTGCGATCAGGTCCCGGGACTGGAGGGAATAGCTCATCCCGTCCGTGCCCATCGAGATGCCGTCCGAGACCCCGACCGTGTTGAAACGGAGGCCCAGGCAACCGGCTTCGTCCACGCCCTCCTTGGCCGCCGCGGCCAGCTCCAGGAGATGCATGTTGCAGGTGTTGCCCTCGTACCAGACGCTGGCGATCCCGACCTGCGGCTTCGCCATGTCCTCAGAGGTCAGGCCGGCCCCGTAGAGCATCGCCTGCGAGGCTCCCTGGGACTTGTCCTGGGTGATGCGGGAGGAGTAGCGGTTCAGTCGGATCATGGGCGGGGACTATTGCATGCTTCCCTGTGCTAACGTGCCCGGCACAACCGTACCCAACCCCTGCCTCGAAGCAACTGGAGGACTCGGCATGAAGAAGGCACTGTTTGCGGTTCTGGCACTTTCGCTGATGGTCGGCGCTCCGGCGCTGGCTGGTGACACCTGGACCGGCGAGGTCCTCGACATGGTCTGCTTCGGCAACGGCCAGAAGGGCGCTGGTCATGCCAGTTGCGCCGCCAAGTGTCTGGGCGATGGCAACGAGATGGGTCTGCTCGTGGGCGACGACGTCGTCAAGATCGACCGCGCCGGCTCCGACGCCGATGCGATCAAGACCCTCGAGAAGCTCGGCGGCAAGGCCGCCAAGGTCACCGGCAAGGCGATGAAGGCCGACGACGGCACCGTCACCGTGACGGTCACGGCCGCCGAAGCCGCCTGATCGTCGGATCAGCGACTTTCCCCTAAGCGGGCCTTCGGGCCCGCTTTTCGTTATCTCCCGGTCACTCGCGTCAGAGCAGGAACCACGCGGCGACCGCGGCGGCGGTCAGCAGCAGCGCCAGCAGCGGACCGGCGAGCACGCGCCACAGCGCCGGCGCGGGGCGTTCGCGGGCGAGGCGGCGCCGGCGCCGGTTGATCAGCGACATGGCGGATTGCCACTCGGGCTCGGCCGGGCTCGCGGCGGAGCGATCGGAGGCGGCCGCGGCCTTGCGTGCCCGGGTCCGGGCGACGCTGTCGGCCGGTGGCTGAACGCGCGGCAGGAGCTCGTCCCTCACCTGGCGCAGCTTGCCGATCACGTCGTCCAGGACGGCGCGGCGACGGTCCGCGTCCCGATCGAGGGCGGCTTCGAGCACTGCCTCGAAAGTCTCGGGCGCGCTGCCCGGAAGCGTGCCGGCCAGGTCGACGGGCTGCACGGCGACGGCTCGTCTCATCGCCGCGTAGGTATTGGCGATGAAGGGCAGCTCCCCCGTGACGAGTTCATAGAGCACCACGCCGAACGTCCAGACGTCGTCGGCGGTCGTGAACGGGACGGTTGAGCCGGTGATCGCCTCTTCCGCTCTCTTCGTCTGCTCGGGCGAGAGATAGGCGGCGGTCCAGAGCGTCGGCGACTCGACCGCCTCGTTGGCAACCGCCAGCGTGACCGGCCCCAGGCTGGAGGGCGCCAGCAGGCCGACCCTGCCGCCGTCCTGCAACTGGACGTTCGCCGGACGAAGGCCGCCGTGAACTACGCCGGCCCGGTGCAGACGGCGCAACGCCCGGGCGAGCTCCAGGCCCAGGTCGGCGGCCTGCTCCGGGCTGAGCGGCGAGCGCTGGAGCCGGCGGCGGAGCATCTCGCCGCCGCCGAGGGACCAGGCGAGGACCGCCGGCGGATCGAAGGACTTATCGACCAGGGGCGGGAAATCGGGCTTCAGGAGCTCCGCCCGCTCGACCGCCTCCTCGACCTCCTGTCGCGGTGCGTCCTCGGGGAAGCGCTGGACCACGACCCAGGACCGGGCGGCGATGTCCTGGGCCCGGTAGAGCGGCAGCGGGAGTTCACCCGGCAGGCACGGAAGCGGGTTCTGCACCCGGAACCGCGAGATGATGTCGCCGGCCTTCACTCGTTGGATGTTGGCACGGAACCCCACCGGGTACGCCGTAACACTGGGTGCGCCGGCCTTCTGGCCGGCATCAGGCGTAACACTGGGTGCGCCGGCCTTCTGGCCGGC
>JAPOVF010000180.1 GCA_026708285.1 Acidobacteriota bacterium | reverse complement strand
GAAGGACACCATCTTCCCGATCGCCTCGATGACGAAGCCGGTGACCGCCGTCGCCGTCCTGATGCTCGTGGAGGAGGGGAAGGTCCGCCTCTCGGATCCAGTGTCTCGCTTCATTCCGGAGTTCAAGCACACGAAGGTCGCGATACCGCGGTCAGACGCCGGGGCCGAGGAAGGCGACATCTACACCGTGCCCGCGAAGCGCGAGATCACGGTGCACGATCTGATCACCCATACGTCGGGCCTGGGCAGCTTCGGCGCGGCAGGCGAGGCGACAGCACGCATCGCTCCTCGCGACCTGACCGGCACCGTCGCGGACTGGGCGGCTGCTCTGGGAGCGGTCCCCCTCGACTTCCAGCCGGGCACCCGCTGGGCGTACAGCGGGCTGGCGGGGATCGACACGCTGGGGCGTATCGTGGAGGTGGCCTCGGGTCTGACGTTCGACGAGTTCCTGCGGCTGCGGGTATTCGAGCCCCTGGGAATGAAAGACACCGCGTTCAACGTGCCGGAGGACAAGAGGCAGCGCGTCGTGACCCTCTACGTTCGCACCCCCGACGGACTCGAGCCCCGCCCGGCTCTGCCGGAATGGCTGGCCACGACGACGCTGCACGGGGGAGGCGGCGGACTCTGGTCGACGGCTGAGGACTACCTTCAGTTCGCCCAGATGCTGGTGAACGGCGGGGAGCTGAACGGCACGCGGCTGCTGGGCTCCCGGACCGTCGAACTGATGGGGTCGAACCACGTCGGCGACCTGTACGAGAAGGCGGGGAGCCCCGGGATGGGGTTCGGACTGACCGTGGACGTCGTGCTCGACGGCGTCGCGGCCCGCGGTGACCACCGGTCCACCGGCAGCTTCGGCTGGGTCGGCGCGTTCGGCACGAGTTACTGGGTCGATCCGCGGGAGGATCTGACCGCGGTTCTGATGGTGCAGACACCGGGCGGTCCGCTCCGGGCCGACTTTCAGAACGCCGTGATGCAGGCGATCGTCGACTGACGCGAAGGTTGCCGCGGACCTTGCCCGCCTGGGGCTGGACGGCAGCCGGTAGTCTGCTGCGGTCTACTTCCCGAACCTGACGGCCAGAGCCGCCACGTGCGGGTCCTCGGCGCCGAGGGCGTTGAGGGCGACGTGAAGGTCGCGCACGTAATCGGCGTTCGTGCCGCTCGGACCTGTCGCTTCCAGGACTTGAGCCGCAACCTCGGCCAGCGGGGCCGGACCGGCGTAGTTCCGGTTGCCAGGCCAGGCCTGGTACGTGAGGCCTGTCACGACTCGCGACGAAGCCGGCGAAGAGTCCGACTCCTGCTCGGCAGGCGCGGCCAGTTCGAGTTCGATCTCCATGCGGACGTAGCCGCCCCGTTCGCGGATGTCGAGGTCGGCGAGGATGGCCTCGGCCTCCGTCTCGGCCAACCGGTAGGCGATTCCCCAGCAGCAATCGTCCGGCGCCGGCGCCAGGGTGACCACACGGCCGGGACGCCACGGTTCGCCACGATGGTCCGTCGACCACTGCCAGAAACGCCGGGTCCAGCCTCGGACGCGGGCGGGCCGGCGCTCCAGGAAGGGAATCGCCGGGCGGAAGATCAGCGAGCCGTAGCCGAAGAGCCAGACGGGTTGCGCCGCGGACATGGCGGAGGATGCTAGCGGCCCGTTCAACGCGGTCGCCGCTGGGCGGTGCGTTCTTCCTCGCGGGTCAGAAAGACCCGCGCCACATGATAGCTTGCGCCGCCCGTTTTCTCCCCCTTGGCCGCCGATGCGCCACCTCTTCGTCATCGATCCGATCGAGCGTCTCGACCCCGAGAAGGACACGACGATCGCGTTCCTGCGCGAGGCGGACCGCCGCGGTCACGAACTCGCCGTCTGCACGATCGACACCCTGGAACTCGGGCCGGACAGACGGCCGCGGGCTGAGGCGATTCCCGCCCGCACCGTCGACGCGGTCTCCGGCGGCCGCTGGTACGAGATCGGCACAGCAAGGCGCGCTTTCCTGGACGAGTTCGACGTCGTCTGGATGCGAAAGGACCCGCCTTTCGACATGGCGTTCTTCTACGCCACCCACCTGCTGTCGATGGTGGCGAAAAGCACCCTGGTCGTGAACGACCCGCTGTCGCTTCGCGACGCGAACGAGAAGCTGTTCGCGCTTCGGTTCCCGGCCGTTTGCCCGCCGGCGCGCGTCTCCCGGCGCATCGCGGAACTGCTCGCCTTCCAGGAGGAGATGGGCGGCGAGATGATCGTCAAGCCGCTCGACGGGGCAGGCGGCGAGGGCATCTTCCACCTGACGGCCGGCGACCGGAACATCAGCGCCATTCTCGAGGCCGCAACCGCTCACGAGAGCCGCTACATCATGGCCCAGCGGTACCTGCCGGAGATCCGGCAGGGCGACAAGCGGGTCATCCTGGTCGAGGGCGAGGCGCTCGGCGCGGTGCTCAGGGTGCCCGCCGAAGGCGAATCGCGGGCAAACTTCCACGTCGGCGGCCAGCCGGCAGCCACGGAAGTGGACGATCGCGACCGCGAGATCGCCGCGGCGATCGGGCCGGAGCTCGTGCGGCTCGGCATCGTCTTCGCCGGCATCGACGTGATCGGCGGCTGGCTGACCGAGGTCAACGTGACCAGCCCCACCGGCCTGCGCGAGATCGCCGATCTGGGCGGACCGCGCCTGGAAGTCGACGTGCTCGACGCGGTGGAGCGCCGGCGCAACGCCGGCTGATCCGTCAGCGAAGCGTCACGAACTCCTCGGCCGAGGTCGGGTGGATCGCCATCGCGGCGTCGAAGTCGTCCTTCGTCGCGCCCATCTTCACCGCTACCGCGAGGCCCTGGATGATCTCCGGCGCGTCGGCGCCCAGCATGTGCGCCCCGAGAACGCGCCCGCTGGAGCGATCGACGATCAGCTTGACCAGAGTGCGCTCCCGGTTGTCGGTCAAGGTCAGCTTGAGCGGCCGGAACCGGCTCCTGTACACGTCGACGTCGCCGTAGCGGGCTCTTGCCTCCTCCTCGGTCAGGCCGACCGCGGCCAGGGGCGGCTGGCTGAAGACGGCGGTGGCGACGGCTTCGTGGTCGACGGGAGTCGGCTCCCCGGCGAACAGGGTCCGACTCAGGCACATCGCCTCGTGAATCGCGACCGGAGTCAGGTTCAGGCGGTCCGTGACGTCGCCGATCGCCCAGATGTTGGGCACGTTGCTGCACGAGAACTCGTCGACGACGATCTCACCCTGCTCACCGAGCGCCACGCCGCAGTTCTCCAGTCCCAGGTCGGCGACCAGGGGCCGGCGGCCCGTGGCGTAGAGCACCTCGCCGCAGTCGACCGTGCCGCCATCGTCGAGGTGTAGCCGCAAGCGGTCGTCGTTGCCCGCCGTCTTCTCGATCGACTCGACGCGGCTCTCAAGACGGAGATCGATGCCGCGGACACGCATCTCCTCGGCCAGATGAGCGCGGATCTCCTCGTCGAACCCGCGCAGGAACAGCGGACCGCGGTAGACCAGGGTCACCCGGCTGCCGAGGCCGGCGAAGATGCCCGCGAACTCGACACCGATGTAGCCGCCGCCGACGACCGCCACCCGCTCCGGCAGGCGCTCCAGGTAGAACGCCTCGTTGGAGCTGATCGCATGCTCGATGCCCGGGATCGGCGGCATGTCGGGCCAACTGCCGACGGCGATCAGGATCTGATCCGCCGTAACGCGGCTCTCGCTCGCCCCACCTGCATCGATTTCGACGGTGTGCGGATCGAGCAGTCGCGCCCGGCCCTCGAACAACTCGACGCCGGCTGAGTCGAGCAGGCCACGGTAGATCCCGTTGAGCCGCTCGATCTCCCGGTTCTTGTTCGCGATGAGCTGGCCCCAGTCGAAAGCGGGCTGCCCCGCCGTCCAGCCGAAACCCGAGGCCTCGCGGTAGTGGTCGGCAAAGGCCGAAGCGCAGACGAGCAGCTTCTTCGGCACGCAGCCCACGTTGACGCAGGTGCCGCCCAGGTAGCGCTCTTCGGCAACCGCCACCCGCGCGCCGTAGCCGGCAGCCATCCGGCTGGCGCGCACGCCGCCGGAGCCCGCGCCGATCACGAACAGGTCGTAGTCGTAGTCCGTCATGGCCGCAACGCTAGCGCCCCGAAACCCCTCGCAGGCTCGGTGTTTCGGCCCATCCCGTCCTCGCCTGGGAGCTTGCGCCCCGGAACCTTACCCGTAGCGTTCCGCGGCGCAAGCTCCCAGACCGATCGGGCACCAGATCGCAAGCGCCCTTAGACTCCGTCCGGATGGCCGGCAATCAGAGGAAGTCCGTCGTCTCCTGGGCGCCTCGCGCGGTCGCGGGCGGCGTTCTGATGGGCCTCGCCAACCTGGTGCCGGGAATCAGTGGTGGCACCATGCTGCTAGCGGTCGGCATCTACCCCCGCTTCATCGAGGCGGTGGCGGACACGACCCGGTTGCGCCTGCGGCTTCAGCCGCTGCTGCTGCTGGCAGTGGTCGCCGCGTCCGGCGGTCTGGCAATCCTCCTCCTGGCCGGCGTCTTGCGCGATCTCGTGGTGCACTACCGCTGGATCACGTACAGCGCCTTCATCGGTCTGACCCTGGGCGGCTTGCCGCTGGTGTGGCGCCTCGCTCAACCGACTGTCCCCGCATTCTGGGGCGGTGCGGCCGGCGGTTTCGCCGCCATGGTGGGGCTCGCCCTGCTCCAAAGCGGCCCCACCGCGACGGGATCCGCCGCCAGCGGACCGTTCCTGCTCGCGGTCGCTGGCGCGGCGGGCGCTGCCGCGATGATTCTGCCCGGTGTGAGCGGCGCCTACCTGCTCCTGGCCCTCGGCCAGTACGAGCCGATCCTCGGCGCCATCGAACAGGTGCTCGAAGGACTCAGCGGTCTGAACTCCCAACCGATCGCCGAAGCGACAGTAGTCCTGCTGCCGGTGCTCGTGGGTATCGCCGTTGGCGCAACGGTCATCAGCAATGCCGTGCGGTTCGCCCTGCGGCGCTTCCGTCAGGCGACGCTGGGAGTGTTGATGGGACTCCTCCTGGGCGCCGTCGTCGGTCTCTGGCCCTTCGAGGACCCGGCCTCTCGCGCACCGCTGCAGGCCGCATCGGCCCTGGGACTCGCCGGCGTGGGCTTCGTCCTGACCTGGACCATAAGCCGGTTCGGTACGACACGTACGGACCCGTCCGGGCGCCAATAGCTGCCCTCCTGCTGCGCTACAGTCGCGGCCCCTTCCCGTTTCAGATCAACGGAGGTTCCCGACGATGACGAACCGTTTCGCCCCTTCTCCCTGCGCCGTTTTCCTCGCCGTGGCCGCGCTTCTCCTGTTCGCGACGACCTCCACCCTCGCCGCCGACGGTCGCGCCGTCATCCACGCCGGCTCGCTTGTCGACGTCGAAGCCGGCGAAGTCCTCGGCAGACACACGATCGTGGTCGAAGGCGAGACCATCGCGAGCGTCGAGGAGGGACTTGCCGATCCCGAGGACGGCGACACGCTGATCGACCTGTCGGGCCACACCGTGCTGCCCGGCCTGATGGACATGCACGTCCACCTGACCTCGCAGCAGGCCGGTGCCGCCTCCTATCTCGAGCGCTTCCAGGAAACCCCAGCGGACGCGACGGTCAAGG
>JAPOVF010000099.1 GCA_026708285.1 Acidobacteriota bacterium | reverse complement strand
GCCCTGCGATCGACGGCTACTCGACGCATCACGCTCGCGGCCTCGCGCCGCAGGCCTCTCGGGGGTGAGTGGGCACCTGCCGGGAATCGAACCCGGAGCCCCGTAGGACTATCCCAACGCTCAGGCGCCCTCAAAGCATTCAGCAGCTCTCGACCCATGCGGCCCGCAGGATGGGCTAGTGGGCTCGGTGGTCGCCGCGTAACTCCGGGTCGCTCCAGGATCCGCACCAGAAACGGACAAGGACAGCACCCCCTTTGTGCCGTTTTCGACTCTCCGAATGTTACATCGTCCTCTTCTGAGGACATCGCCCGAATGTCCTTGAAACGCAATGCGTTTCTCGGTCGCCGCTCGGGGAAAGCGCCCCACGAGCGCGGTGACCGGGTCGTACCAGGCGATTCGGGTTGGGACGTGAGCTCCCATGTGCCGGCCTGTTTCAGGCCGCCGGGAGGGTCGCTCACGTCCAGATTGATCCCTGCGGGAAGGCTCGGAGGGCCGCTGATACGGAGGAGCCATGTCGGATGTGGATCGGAAGGCAACACCTCTGGTCCATCAATCCTCCGGGCGTATCACGGCACCCTCGACCACGACTCCCGCCTGTGCGCGTACGAACGAGCCACCCTCGCCGTGGAACACGATCGTCTTGAACCCGCCGCCGGCCTGGACCGTTCTGCCCAACTCGAAGAGCGCCAGGGCGTCGGCGTCGTCGAACTCGGTGGTCTTCAGGGGCACGTAGTGTCCCGTCCCGTCGTTCAGCCAAGCCAGCACGTTCGGGCTCCCGTCGCCGCTCCAGAACAACTGGGGAACGATGTCAACCGCGCCGTCACGGTTGAAGTCCAGGAAGCGATACGCCGTATGCGCGGCTTCCCTCGCCGACCAGGCGCTTGCGCCGAGGCGGCGCGACGTCTCGTCGACGAAGACGCGCCCACCATGGTTCACGAGCAGTTGCACGCCCCTCCCCTGAAGAGCAAGGTCGTAGCCGCCCAGGAGAATGTCAGGCCGCCCATCTCCGGTTACGTCGCCGACCGCAGTGGAAACCACGTGTCCACCGCCAAAGGCGGACAGGAAGGCCGCTTCCCGCAGCGCCGTTGCCCTGCCGTCCCCGTAGACACCCTCGACAGACCCCCAATGCACGAAGGACTCTCCCGCCGTGTCTCCCCTGGGTCCGGCGACCAGGTCCGGGTGACCGTCGCCGTCGAGATCCGCCAGTTGAACCGCCCAGGGCGCGCCGTCCCAACTCTGCGGCAACCTCCTCTGATCCCGGACGAAGTGACCCTTGCCATCGTTCATCAGGAAGTACGGCGCCGGGTGCAGGGAATGCGAGAAGGCGTTGGCCACCAGGATGTCCACGTCGCCATCGCCGTCGATGTCGCCGACGGCGGCGCGGTGGGTGAAGCCGTCCGGGTCGGTCGGCAGCCGGTCGGTGGCGTCCACGTAGCCGCCCGCGGTCCACAGCAGCAACTGGTTGTGCCAGCCGGGGAAAGGCGGAAAGTCGTAGCCGTGGTCGGCGATGAAGAAGTCGTTCCTGCCATCTCCGTCGAAGTCCGCCATGAGGACATGTGAGGGATGCACTCCGCGGGGTCGGTCCCCGGCGGCGACCTCAAAGGTGAAGTCCCCGTTGTTGACGAGGATGAGACCGGTCCTCGTGTCCGACGGGTCGGCACCCTCCGGCGCGGCTTCGGGCACGATCAGCACATCGTCGTCGCCGTCGCCGTCGAAGTCGTCCGCGAACGGAACATCGCCGAGACTCTCGTGCGCGATTTCGGCCTCCCACACGTCCCACTCGACGGCAATCGACCCGGGCGACACCAGTTCCGGCAGCGGCCTCACGTCGCAACTGTCGGGGAACGCCTTGCTCTCCGTGATCGCCGGCGCCGGCGGCCCCGGCGGCTTCTCAAACGTCCAGGCCGCGCCCGTCGCAGCGTCCGTCACCGTGATGTCGAGCCCCAGGTCCGTGGCGGCCGCCGAGTACACCCAGTGGTGGCCGTTGATCGCGCAACCGTCCAGCACCTTGATCAGCATCTCCCAGTTGTTCGGATCGAAGAAGTAGAAGAGCCCCGAGTTATTCGTCCCGCCCGGCACTGTGTTCGCGGGACCCTCGGCCCCGCCGGCCGTCGACCAGTCGACGGCCACCTCGAAGCGGCTATCCGCCAGGCACAGCGACGTGCCGTTGGGAACACAGCCCGAGTCCGATCCGCCGACCAGCCGAACAGGCGCCAGTTCCTCGCCCGGCGTGCCCTGAAACCTCCAATCGGGGAAAGCGAGCGGCGGCGACACACCTGCCGCGCAGGCGCCAGGGAACGCCTTGCCGTCCGTAATCGCGGGTGCTGGCCGGCCGGGCTCGTTCCGGTACACCTTGACATCGTCAGTCGCCGTGTCCCTGACGCGGATCTCGTAGCCCAGGTCCGTCGTCGAAGCGCCATACACCCAGTGATGGCCGTTGACCACGCAGCCGTCCAGTACCTTGATCAGAACCTCCCAGTTCTCGGCGTCGAAGAACCGGAACAGGCCGGAATCCCTGGTCCCCTTCGGCACCACCTTCGCCGAGCCGCTGTTGCCGTCGCCGGTCCGCCAATCCGCTTGCAGCTCGTACCGGCCGCCGTGCAGGCAGAGAGTCTCGGCATCCGGCTCGCAAGGGCCGGGAACAGAGAGTTGGGCGGCCGCGAACTCGGTCATGGCCATCAAGGCAACGACACACCCACTCGCTCCAAGAGACCGGCGCCCGATGAGGTGCGTACCCATGGTGCTCTTGAGACTACGTGAAGCGCCGGTCCGTTGGGCAGGTAAGACTGCGTGGCCGGAGTCGAGGTCTGGTCTTCCCCGGCATCCAGGGGAAGCTGATCTACATGAGCCGCGTGATGGATCCCTATCAGCCGATCGAGCGCCGGCTCCGCCTTACTGGGTGACTGGCCGAGAAGCCGGGGACCAGCCCCTGGTGACTTCCGAGCAGCCATACGAACGACACTACGGGGCGGTACGAGAGGAGACTGAGCCAAGGCGTCGCCCTGGCATCTCCAACGCCCGGGCCGACCCTTTCAACCAACCAACTTGACTGGCTGGGGGACTCTCAGGGCAGGTGAAAACCAGCGACGAAGCGCTCGATCGTCGTCTTATGCTCGGTGTAGAGGTTTCGCGGAGTCCAGCCTACGATCTGAATCGTGCCGCGCTCGCTGCTGAAGAAATGGGCAAGGTAGATGACCGGTACCCCCTCGGCTGTGGCGAGGACTTCTGAGTACCCAAGTTCAATCCCGCCTACGAGGCGCTTGCCGCTTCGAATGCCCTCCACGTCCTGCAATCCCGCAACGACCAGATTCTGGCGAAACAGTTGCACCATTGCCTCTACCGGAATCTCCCCTCGTTCGGTTATCAGAGACATCCAGACTTCCTTCGACGAGTGCTCCAACTGCAGGAGCACGTCGTCGTTCAACGCAGGGATCTCCGACCACTCGCGCGGATCGAAGCGCACTGCGTGGTCCAGGAGATCCACCGATGCCGTCTGTGCAGCAGGTGCCTCTGTCAGCGCAGAGGCCATGGTGCTCGAGCCGGAGGGCTCGGGCGCGTTCATCATCCCGGCGACATCATCAGCCGCCTCACCGACGGAGTAGGCGCCAAGGATGAGAGAGTGTTCGTCGGTCGTACGGAGCTCAAGCTCGAGCATGGTTCGCAGCGAACCATCAGAGTCTGCTACGAGCTTGGCGAAGTTCCAGTTGAAGCTGAGCTGGAGCAGAGACACGACCTGTCTGGACGTCCAAGGAGATCCTGGGCTTGAAAGCTGCTGAGTGTGAAGCACTACCATGGCTCGATCAAAACCGTCTTCCAGGAGCTCCACATAACCAGGAACTTCTGCAACGTGGTCTCCGTCCTTGTAGAAGAACAGCCACAGGCCATCGCCGGCGTCTCGAAACTCCACGAACTCGTGTAGGTCCTCGTCGGCTGAGATCGCCTGCATGAGGTCGTTGAACCGATCGGCGTCAGCAGAACTGATACCAGTAGAGGAGGATGTCGGCTCCGCAACACGGGAACTCGCGTCGGCCGAGGTGCTCAACCGCTCGGTCAAGTCGGAGAGGGTCATCGTCGGCTCCGTGGAGAGCAGACCGCGAGCGTAGTTGAAGGGGACGGCGAAGTTCAGGTTCTGGCCCTCGCGTGCTTGAGATGTGACGATGCCGATAAGCTCCGCGTAGGCATTGAACATGCCGCCACCGCTGCTGCCGGGGGAGGCGGGGGCACTTGTCTGGATGACGCTGTAGCCTGCTCCGGTGTCGCGCATGGCGCTGATGACGCCTTCGCTGACGGTGGAGTCGAAGCCCTCTGGTGAACCCACAAGGACGACGCTGTCGCCGACCCGAATGTCGTCTGAGTCCCCCATGGCCGCCGGCACGAGGTTGTAGGCCTTGAGCTTGAGCACGACCAGGTCTCGCCGCTCATCAACGTCCACGACGGCGATGTCGTCGTAGATGTCGCCGTTCGCCAGGACGACTTCCAGATCCGTCTCGTTCTCGATGACATGGAGGTTGGTGACAACGATGCCGGTCGAATCGACGATCACGCCGGAACCGTGACCGCTTGCGGTGTGGATGGTGACGACACTGTCAGTGACACGGCGCGCGATCTCTGCGGTGGAGAGCGGTTGGTCAGGGCGCACGTTCTGGGCGGCGCTCGGGCCGGTAGCGGCGGGCAGAAGGAGCGAGAGAGCGCCGGCGCCGAGAAGCGCGGTTCCACTCCGATATCTGCGAGGAGATTCGTGTGGCATGGTTCCGTTGGCGAGGCGGTCAAACGTCCTTCGGCTGACTCGGCCTACTCTTGGAGTGGAGCATTCCGAGGGCTGTCTCATGGTCTGTCGCCCCTGAAGGCTCCGGCTCGGAGATGGAGCCACGTAGCGTAACAGCCTCCTCTGCGCGCGGCAGGGTTCCGAGTCTTCGCCAGGGCGGTGACGGAGCGCCACCTCGGAAGTCGATCCGCAAGTTGTACTTCGGGTTGCCCACCACCCGCACAGCAGCCTCATACCGAACCGGTCACGCTCTTGAACGGGTCGTCTGGCGAACAAGGACCACATTGGGGGACAGTCGCTCACCGTCATGTGCCACAAGTCCCTGCGTTCTCTGACACTTCTCTGAATTGAGAGCGGGAAGGAGTGCTGGTCAAGGTGCAGGCGTCCGGGGCATGGATCGGGACGCGGCTGGCGCTTCGCTTCCTGGCGCTGACGGCGGCTCGCAGCGGTGAGGTTCGCGGAGCCAGGTGGCGGGAGATCGACCTGGAGTCGGCCACCTGGACCGTCCCCGCCTCGCGGTTGAAGTCGCGCAGGGAGCACCGGGTTCCCCTCTCCAGCGCCGCCCTTGTGGTCCTTGATCGGGCGGAACGGCTGCGCGGCCGGGGCAAAGGGCTCGTCTTTCCCGGCATCCAGGGGAAGATGGTCGGGGCGGCCGTGTTCGGCCGGCTGCTGAAAGACCTCAAGATCGATTGCAGCCCGCACGGGTTCCGCAGTTCGTTCCGGTCGTGGTGCTCGGACGAGGGAATCGACCGGGAGTTGGCCGAACAGGCCCTGGCCCACGCGGTGGGGAGCCAGGTCGAGCAGTGCTACGCCCGCAGCGACGTGCTGGAGCGCCGGCGCG
>JAPOVF010000347.1 GCA_026708285.1 Acidobacteriota bacterium | reverse complement strand
TGGACTCGAGGGCGCCGGTGTCGACGTTCCTGGACGGCGCGCTCGAGCGCTGCGATCCGCGCGACCACGCGTTGCTGCGCGAACTGGTGCTTGGGACACTGCGCTGGCTGCGCTTCATCGACCATGTCCTGGTCGCGGCCGCGCAGCGGCCTCTCCACCGCATTCAGCGGGCCTTGCTGGCGCCGCTGCGGATCGGCGCGTACCAGCTCTTCTTCCTCGACCGGGTGCCACCGCATGCGGCGGTCAACGAGGCGGTCGAGCAGGCGGGAAGCCGCACTCACGCGGGCGGCGCCAGCTTTGTCAACGGCGTGCTTCGACGGATTGCGCGCTCGCCGCGCCGCGACGACTGGCCGGCCGAACCCGGTGACCTGACGACGCGGCTGGGAATCCGCCACTCCCACCCGGACCTGCTGGTCGAACGCTGGTTGGGCATCTACGGCGAGGAGCGAACGGTCGCCCTGCTTGGCGCCAACAACCTTCCCAAGCCGCTGCACCTGCTGGCGTTCCGGGATCGCGGCGGACGTGCGCTACTGGCGGAGCAGTTGATCGACGACGACGTGGGGGTCGAGCCGTCGGTCCTGGCGCCCCACTGCGTCACGGTCCGTTGGGGGAATCCGCTAACGACGGACGCCTACCGGCAGGGCGGCTTCTACGTGCAGGACGAGGCAAGTCAACTGGCTGCGATCGTGCCGGCGCCGGCGCCCGGTGAGAGCGTGCTGGACGTGGCCGCGGCGCCGGGGGGCAAGACGTTCGCGCTCCTGGCGGAGCAGCCGGACCTCCGGAGCGTTGCCGCCGACGCGTCCGTGGGACGCCTGCTCAGGATGAGACGGAACGCCCGTCGCCTGGATCTCCGGCCTCGGCTCCTGGCCGCTGACGGCGGCGCCCTCCCCTTCGGTCCCGTTTTCGATCGGGTCGTCGTCGACCTGCCCTGCAGTGGGACCGGCACGCTGCGCAAACATCCCGAACTCAAGTGGCGGATCAGCGCCGGTGAGATCGAGCGGCTCTCGGCGGAGGGTCTGGCCATGGTTCGGGGCGCTTCCGAGTGCGTCCGCCCCGGAGGTCTGCTCGTGATCATCACCTGTTCCATCGAGCCGGAGGAGAACGAGGCTGTGGCCGCGGCTTTCCTGGAGTCCCGGACCGACTTTCGCCTGCGGGATCTGCTGGACGACCTTCGACCCCCGGCGGACGAACACGTCGCTGGACGCGGGCTATGGCGTCTCCTGCCGGCCGCGGATCATGATGGCTTCACGGTCCAGGTGCTCGAGCGCATCGGCGATTGAAGAGCCGCAGTTCCCGTCCGGCAGGCGGCGCCTTCCGGGTCCGGTGGGAGAAGGCATAGCCATATTTTCAAGTGGACATTGACAAAGAGGGTCGTTCTGGCCTAGATTTTCCGGGTGTTCGGGAGTTGGCTTGAAAACTCCCGAGCATACCGGAAGTTCCACCCAAAGACTCGAAGGAGCACTCTAGATGGCCGGAAAGGCAGACATCGTAGAAGCCGTCGCCGATGGCGCGGGCTTGAGCAAGAAGCAGGCGGCGGACGCCGTCCAGTCCCTGATCGACAGCATCTCCAGCCACCTCCAGAACGGTGATCGTGTGCAACTGCCCGGCTTGGGGAGTTTCTCGGTTTCGCACCGCGCCGGCCGTATGGGCCGCAACCCGAAGACCGGCGAGTCGATCCAGATCGCCGCGAGCAACGGCGTTCGCTTCAAGGTCAGCCGTCCCCTCAAGGACGCCCTGAATTGACCCGAGCGGCCCGAGGGCCGCACGGGCACTAAGCACTCTCACCGCACGAGGCGGTAGAAGCGGGCGAGGCGTGCTGGCTTGACGCCGGCTGCAAACAGCAGCCAGATCAGCCAGTTCGTCGCCACCGTCCGGAGGACGCCGCGTTCGATGAATCGGCGCGACGAAGTCTTAGCACGTCTTGAGACGATCGAGATCGATCCCTGTCGTCGGAGTCGCCGGATGAAATCGAGGTCTTCGAGGATCGGAAGGTCGGCGAAACCTCCACAGCCCGCATAGGCCGCCGCGGTGGCGAACTGCGCCTGATCGCCGAGCGGCGTGCGCAGTCGTTTCGTACGGAAGTCGACCAGGCGGCGTCCAAGGCGCAGGAGCCGCGGCGCGGCTTCGAAGTCGACCAGGAATCCGCCGCCGATGGCGTCGCTGCCGATCGCCCGTTCGATCTCGGTTCGGGCCGAAGCCGGGAGGCGGGTGTCGGCGTGGAGGAACAGCAGCACCTGGGCGCCGCCATCGATGGCCAGGGCGGCGCCGGTGTGAAGCTGCAGTCCGCGGCCCGGTCGTGGAGCGGCCGTCACGGTGGCGCCGGCCCGTCGCGCCAGCTCGACGGTGCGATCGCTGCTGCCGCCGTCGACGACGATCAGATCGTCGCAGTGATCGCGGGCGGCGGCGACCGCAGCCTGCACCGTACCCTCTTCCTCGAGCACCGGCATCACGATCGCAAGGCGCATTCCTGCGGTAGGTTACCGGCGCGGGGCTTCCTCGCACAGCAGTGCACAGGCATGAGTTCCGACACCTCCTTCAGCCACCTCGATCGCCGCGGCCGCGCGGCCATGGTCGATGTCTCGGCCAAGGAGGTCACTCGTCGGGTCGCGGAGGCCTCCTGCCGAGTTCTGCTGGCGGCTGACACCGTCGAGCGGCTGGATCGGCTGCCCAAGGGCGACGCCCTGACGGTGGCGCGGGTGGCGGGCGTGCAAGCCGCCAAGAGCACGGCCACCTGGGTACCCCTGGCTCATCCGCTGCCTCTGGACCAGGTGGAGGTGGAGATCGAACCCGGGGAGGGCGGCGTGACGATCCGGAGCCGGGTGGTGGTCACCGCCCGTACCGGCGCCGAGATGGAGGCGCTGACCGCCTGTGCGGCGGCGGCGCTCGCTCTCTACGACATGGTCAAGTCGGTCGAACGCGGGGCCATCGTTACCGATCTGTTGCTGGAGGCGAAGAGCGGCGGCCGGAGCGGCGAGTATCGTCGCGGCCGCTGAGCGGACCGTGGTGATCCGTTCCGGTCTCGACCGCCTGCTCGACGACGCGGGACGTCTGAAGGGTCGCCGCTACGTCCTGCTCTGTCACCAGGCGTCGTTGAGCCAGGACGGCGTTCATGCGCATCTGGCTCTCGGGGCCGTCGAGCGGCCGGTGGCCCTGCTGGGGCCCGAGCATGGCTTCTACGGTGTCGAGCAGGACATGGTCGCCGCGCATAACGAGCGCGATCCGTGGACGGGATGTCCGGTCGTATCCCTCTACGGGGACGAGGCGGCGAGTCTGCGACCGCAGCCTTCCGTCTTCGAAGGTTGCGACCTGCTGGTGATCGACCTCCAGGATGTCGGCGCGCGCTACTACACCTTCGCGGCGACCGCGGTCTGGGCGGCCGAAGCCGCGCTCGCCGCCGGCTGCGAGGTGTGGATTCTCGACCGTCCGAATCCTCTCGGGGGCCGGGAAGTCGAGGGCAACCTGCTGGACCTCGATTTCGCTTCCTTCGTGGGCGCCTTTCGCATGCCACAGCGCCACGGGTTGACGCTGGCGGAGATCGTCCTTCTGGAAGCGCGGCGCCGCGGCTGGAACACCACGTCGCTCGCCGTCTTCGAGGTCGAGGGTTGGCGGCGGGACGAGACGTGGCGGGACACGGGCTGGCCGTGGGCGGCTCCATCACCGAACATGCCGACACCGGACACAGCCGCCGTGTATCCGGGGCTGTGCCTGTTTGAAGCGACGGCGGTGTCCGAGGGCCGTGGCACGACGCGGCCGTTCCACCTGCTCGGATTGCCCGGCGCCGACGCGCCGGCACTGGCCCGCCACTGCCGGGACCGCCTTGACGCGGCCGGACAGGCCGGCGTTACCGTGGTCCCCGCCATGTTCAGACCGCAGTTCCAGAAGCATGCGGGAAGGGTCTGTGCCGGCGTGGAACTGCGGGTGGTCGATGGAGAAGCCCTTGAGCCTGTGCGTCTCGGGTTCGAACTCCTTCTCGCCTTTCGCGACGTGCTGGGGCCTGCCTTCGACTGGCGCGCCGAACCGTACGAGTTCGTGTCGGATACGCCGGCCGTCGACCTGCTCGCCGGTACCGACCGTTTCCGGCTAGCGCTCGAGGCGCCGGATGCGCTGGAACGCTGGTTCGCGAGCTGGCGTGATGATGAGAAGGAGTTCCGCGCGGAGCGCGAACCGGTCTTGCTGTACTCCTGAAGCACTGCCACAATCCGGCCGGCGGCGGGTCGCTCCCGGTCCGGCCGCTTGTAGTTGAGTCCTGCCGACCCGAGCACGAACCGAGGTGCAGCCGATGCCGCGGATCCTGATTGCCGACTCCCTGGCGCCGGCCGGTGTCGAGTTACTGCGCGAAAACGCGGAGGTGGACCAGCTTCGAGACGAGGACCGTCCACGGCTCGCCTCGTTGATCGCGGACTACGACGCGGTCATCGTGCGCAGCGGCACCGAGATCACACGGGAGGTTCTCGAGGGAGGGGAGCGTCTCAAGGTAGTGGGCCGTGCAGGTGTGGGCGTCGACAACATCGACATCGCAGCCGCCACGCAGCGCGGCGTGCTGGTGATCAACGCGCCGACCGCGAACTCGCTCTCCGCCACCGAGCACACCTTCGCCCTGCTGCTGGCGCTGGCCCGGCGGATTCCGTCAGCCGACGCGTCGCTCAAGGCGGAGCGCTGGGAGCGCAAGAACCACATCGGCAGCGAGTTGCAGGGAAAGGTGCTCGGCGTGATCGGTTTCGGCCAGATAGGGCAGCGGGTGGCCACCCGGGCGCGGGCCTTCGAAATGGAAGTGCTCGCCTACGACCCGTTCCTGCAGGCGGAGGTCGCGCGGCGACTCGATGTAGAGCCGGTGACTCTTGACGATCTGCTAGCGGGGTCCGACTTCATCACCTTCCACACCCCGCTGACGGACCAGACCCGGAACATGCTCGACGAGTCGCGCATCGCCATGATGAAGGACGGTGCCGTCGTGATCAACGTCGGGCGCGGCGGCGTGGTCGACGGCGAGGCGCTGCTGGCGGCGCTCGAGTCCGGCAAGCTCGCGGGTGCCGGTCTCGATGTGTTCCCCGTGGAGCCGCCGTCGGATTACCGGCTCGCCGCCCACCCGAAGGTGGTGGCCACGCCCCATATCGGCGCCCAGACGACCGAGGCGCAGGAGCGCATCGCCACCGAGACGGCGCGCATGGTGCTCGCCGCGCTCCGCGGCTCGCTGGCGGTGTCGGCGGTGAACCTGCCGTTCCGGTCTTCCGGCTCTCGGGGCGAACCCTTCCTGCGGCTGGGCGAGCAGCTCGGGAGGCTGGCCGCGGTCGCACTCGGCGGCAGCCTGCGGCGGGTCCAGGTCGATCTGTGGGGCATCGACGCCGAACTGCGAAAGTCGGTCGCCGTGGCGGCGCTCAAGGGCGCCTTGATCCCGTCCTGCGGCGAGGGAGTCAACTACGTCAACGCCGAGCGGACGGCAGCCGATCGCCGCATCGAACTCGTGCAGGCCACGCATAGCGACCAGGCCGCGTACGCCCACCTGGTGCGGGTGCGGGCGGTCGGCGCCGAGCCGGCGACCGGAGCGTGGATGGCCGACGGCGTAGCCGAGGCCTCGGGCACGACCTACCGCCACGGCGAGATCCACGGCGATCTGCGGGTCGTCTCCT
>JAPOVF010000248.1 GCA_026708285.1 Acidobacteriota bacterium | reverse complement strand
CTGCTCCGCTTCGACCACCGCCTTCTGCGCATCCTGCTCGTCGAAGACAGGAAGCTTGAGCGCGGCGCCGGCAACCAGGGCTACGACCACTTCGCCTTCGAGTACCAGACCATGGACGAACTCGTCGTGCAGACCTACGCCAGGCTCGCGGCGCACGGCGTCAAGCCCTACTGGTGTACCAACCACGGCATGACGACCTCGATCTACTACACCGATCCCGACGGCAACAGGGTCGAGACCCAGGTCGACAACTTCCCCACCAAGGCGGAGGGGCTGGCCTACATCAGGGGGGCCGACTTCGCCCGTAACCCCGTCGGCATCGACTTCGACCCCGACGAGATGGTCGACAAGGTACGCGGCGGCGCGTCCTACGAAGAGATGCACCATCGCGTCGAAGGACCACGCACGACCCCGCCGCCGCGTCCCGTCGAGGGTGTGCACTTCTAGCAGCCAGTTCCGCCGGCAGCCCGCGTCCCGGCAACCGACCGCGGTTCCTTAGGTCAGGATCGCGGCGAGGCGGGCCAGTACCTCGTGAATGATCTCCTCGGGGACGGCTTCGAGGCGTTTCCCGTTCCGGGCGGCGAGATCCAGGGTGCGCGGCTGGTCGCAACGGATCACTCCGACCGTTCGTGTACCCGCGTCGTCGAGCGAGACCGCAAAGCCGCGCTGGCGCGCGAAGTTCCCACCTGTAGTGATCGGAAGAACGACCGGCGTCCTGGTCAGCGCGTTGAAGCGCGCAGGCGACACGATCAGAACCGGTCTCGTCCCCCGTTGTTCATGCCCCGCGGTGGGATCCAGGCTGACGAGCCAGATCTCACCGCGGCGCATTACAACAGTTCATTGCCGACAGGCGAGCCATCAAGCCATGCGCGATCTCCATCGTCGACCGGAGCGGTCTCGTCGCACATCGCTAGTAACTCGTCGAGCGAGTAGCTTGGGCGGCTCCGGGGCGCAACGATCAGGCGGTCGCCCTCGACACCGATGTCCACCTTGGCCCCAACAGCCAGGTTCAGGAGATCGAGAAGCACCGGCGGTACTGCGAGCATGACCGAGCCGCCTACCTTGCGGAGATTCGTGGTGTGCATATCCGCGAGTTATACCACGATATAACCTTGGGCGGAACACGTCGCTGTTGCCCCGATGCGGCAGAATCGGCCGGGATCCCCAACAGGGAGGGAGCAAATGAAGGCTACACACCTGAGGCTCGGCATCGCATGCACACTGCTGATCGGCGCTTGCGCAACCGCCCCGGAAGGCGGGACTGAGCCTGCACCTGAAACAGAAACGGCTTCGGCAGCGGAACCCGCCCCGAGCTACGCGCCCGAGTCGCGCGATCTCGCCCAGGCGGACATCGAGCGCATGATGGAGGAGCTCTCCAACTGGGGCCGCTGGGGCGACGACGACCAGTTGGGGGCGGCCAACCTGATCACTCGGGAGAAGCGCCTCGAAGCGCTGGCCCTGGCGACGGAGGGCATCTCCGTCTCGCTCGCCCATCCGCTGATCATCGAGGAGGCCGTCGACGTGCCGCTGCCGTTCGAGCGCGCGATCCTGGCCCTTCCCGATCCCGACGAGGAGCCCGCGTTTCGCGGCGGCGTGAGCGATCGCTACGAGATCAGCTACCACGGCTACTCGCACAGCCACATCGACGCCCTGTGTCACATCCTCTACAAGGGGAAGATGTACAACGGCTACTCGCAGGACACGGTCACCGAGGAGGGCTGCACGCGGTCTTCGATCTTCAACCTCCGGGGCGGCATCGTCACGAGAGGGATCGTGTTCGACATCCCCCGCCTGAAGGGCGTGCCGTATCTCGAGCCGGGCACGCCGATCTACACCGAGGACCTGGATGCCTTCGAGGAGATGGCCGGACTCCGCGTCCGTCCCGGCGACGCCGTGTTCATCCGCACCGGCCGCTGGGCACGGCGCGCCGAACTCGGACCCTGGGCGGTGTCGCAGAACGCGGCCGGCCTCCACGCCTCGACGATGCCCTGGGTTCGCTCCCGAGACATCTCCTTCATCGGCTCCGACGCGGCGCTCGACGTCGTTCCGTCGCAGGTGGAGGGCGTCGATCTTCCGGTTCACACCCTCACGATCGTCGCCATGGGCATCGACATCTTCGACAACCAGGACCTCGAGGCCGTCGCCGAAACGGCGGCCGAGCTGGGGCGCTGGGAGTTTCTGCTCGTGGCGGGGCCGCTGGCCGTCGAAACCGGAACTGGCTCGCCGCTCAACGCACTGGCGATCTTTTGACCACAGGAAGGAAAGAGGAAAGACGATGATCGATTTCGAGATTCCAGCAGAGACCAAGGCGGTGCGCGCCAAGGTGCGCGACTTCGTTCAGAACGAGTGCATCCCGGCGGAGGAGGGGTGCACTCCTGAGAACTTCGACGAGGTGCTCGCCGGGCTCCGCAAGAAGGCGAGGTCGCAGGGGCTGTGGTGCCCCTTCATTCCGGAGGAACACGGCGGCATGGGTCTGAAGCCGCTGGCCAACGCGCTGGTCCAGATGGAACTCGGCGAGAGCTTCCTCGGAGCGCTCTCTCTCAACACCCAGGGTCCCGACGACGCGACCATGCTGACGCTCCTCGAAAACGGCACCGAGGACCAGAAGGAGCGCTTCCTGAAGCCGCTGCTGGCGGGCGAGAAACGCATCTGCTACTCGATGACCGAGCGAGCCGCCGGCGCGGACGCCACGGGCATGCAGACCTCGGCCGTCCTCGACGGTGACAACTACGTGCTGAACGGCGAGAAGTGGTTCAGCTCCTCCGCGAGCGTCGCCGACGTCGCCCTGGTCATGGCGAAGACCGATCCCGACGTCGCCCGCCACCGGCAGTTCTCTACCTTCCTCGTCGAGCTGCCGAACCCCGGCTACCGGATCGTCCGCGACATCGAGACGATGCAGCCGCACACCGAACTCGGCCTGAAACTCGGAGGCTCGCACTCGGAGATCCGCATCGAGAACCTCATCGTCCCGAAGGAGAACCTGCTCGGCGGCCGCGGCCAGGGTTTCGCGATGGGCCAGCATCGCCTCGCCTACGGACGGCTGCGTCACGGCATGCACAATGTCGCAAGGGCACAGCGCGCCCTCGACCTCGCCGTCGGACACGCTGTGAAACGGGTGACGTTCGGCAAGCGCCTCGCCGACCGCCAGGGGGTTCGCTGGATGCTCGCCGACTGCGCCGCCGAGCTCTACAAGGCCCGGCTCATGCTGCTCCACATCGCCTACAAGGCGGAGAACGGCATGGACCTGCGAAACGAGAACGGCATCGCCAAGGTCTTCCTCGCCAACATGGTGCACCAGGTGGTCGACACCGCGCTCCAGCTCCACGGCGCCCTGGGCTACAGCATGGACACGCCGTTGGCCGGCTGGTATCGCGCCGTCCGCGCGCAGCGTCTGGTCGACGGGCCGGACGAGGTCCATCGCTGGCGCACCGGCAAGAACGTCGTGCAGGCGTTCGAGGCGCACGGTACCTGCGCCTCCGCGTGCGGCGGCGATCTCCTTTGAGCCGGCTGGCGGCAGCGACTGGGTGCGCCGGCCTTCTGGCCGGCATCCGGCGCAAAGCGCCGGTTTCCGGACCTTCTGCCGCGCTAGCTCTCCTTAGCGGCCTTGCATCGTGCTCAATCGCCTCGGCCGAGACCGCCGAGTGGTCGCGGTTCCGGGGACCGAACGGCGGCGGCGCCATCGAGGCGGGCGCCCTGCCGGTCGAAGTGGGACCCGACCGCAACCTCCTCTGGCGGACTGAACTCCCGGCCGGCGACTCCTCGCCGGTCCTGAGCGCGGACCGGATCTTCCTGACCGCCGCCGAAGGCGAAGCGCTCTACACGATCGCCCTCGACCGCGAGACTGGCTCGGAACTCTGGCGGCGCGAGGCACCGAGGCCGCGGATCGAGACGCTCGACAACCGCAACGGACCGGCGTCGCCGTCCGCGGTCACCGATGGCGAGCGCGTCTGGGTCTTCTTCGGCGACTTCGGCCTCCTCTGCTACTCCGTCGACGGCGAAGAACTCTGGCGCCATCCGCTCGGTCCCTTCGACAACATCTACGGCATGGGCGCCTCTCCGATCCTCGCCGCGGGCAACGTGGTCCTCGTGGTCGACCAGCAGCAGGGCTCCCATGTCCTGGCCGTGGACGCCGGGACCGGCGAGCTGGCATGGCGCACCGAGCGGCCGGCAGCGAGAAGCGGCCACTCGACGCCGGTGCTCCACCGTCCCAAAGGCGGTGAACTCCAGGTCATCGTGCCGGGCTCGTTCTTCCTCACGAGCTACTCGGCGAAGACCGGCGAGCGTCTCTGGTGGGTGAGCGGGCTCTCGTTCGAGATGAAGTCGACGCCGGCGGTCGAGGACGGTGTCCTCTTCATCAACGGCTACGCCATGCCCCTGAACGAGGAAGGGCGTCACGTCCGGCTCGAGCCGTTCCGTGAAGTCGTCGCCGCGCACGACGGCGACGGGGACGGCAAGATCTCGGAGGACGAGGCGCCAGAAGGCCTGGTTCAGAGCGTCTTCTCCTACTTCGACCTGGCCAGCGACGGCCTCCTCGACCAGGGGGACTGGAAATACTTCCAGTCGGCCCTCGACACGCGCAACAACATCCTGGCCGTCGAGCTGCCGGAAGCCGGGCTGCGAGGAGACCTGACCGCCAGCCACGTACGGTGGACCTACCACCGCAAGATCCCGCAGCTCCCGTCGCCGATCGTCGACGACGGAGTCCTCCTCATGGTCGACGACAGCGGCATCACGACGACGCTTCGCTCCGCGACGGGAGAGCTGATCGAGCAGGGCCGGCTCGAGGGAGCGGTCGACAGCTACTACGCCTCGCCGATCGTGGCCGACGGCAAGTTCTACCTGCTCTCGAGATCTGGCAAGCTCGTCGTGCTGCCGAACGATGGCTCTCTCGAGCCGCTGGCCGTCTCGGATCTCGACGACCTGGCCACGGCAACGCCGGCGATCGACGGAACGACGATGTACCTCCGCACACGGAGCGCACTATGGGCCTTTCAAGCGACTCAGTAGCGGCGCCGACTCGGGCGCAACACGCGGCCGGCATGGCGGCATACCAGGAAGAGGGGCTGCGCCTCGCCGCCGAGATCGGCAACCGCGGGCCGATTCGGCTGACCGACGGCGGCAGGCTCCATCCGGACATCCTGGGGGCGTTCTGGAAGCACGGGTTCTACGTCTTCGAAGGAGTCATCGACGGCGACGAGTTGGCCGAGCTACGCCGCGACGCCAACGAGATGCTGGAGCGCGCGCCGGTGGGTCCCGATGCGGACGTGGATGCGAAAGGCCGCCCGGCGCTGGGGCTCGACTACGCCCGCCGGCCATATCTCTTCACCAAGCCTCTGGCCGATCCCTGGGGCGGCACCGAGCTTCTCGGTGGACGCCACCCGACGCAGATGACACAGCCCCGACCTGCGGAGGACGCACCCGCGGAGGTGGTCTTCCTGATGGGTTCCATGTGCCAGGCGATGCCCTCCGGGCTGCGGCTCTATGGCCACCCGCACCTCCTCGCCATCGCCGCGGCGATCAACGGCGACGACTTCGTGCCCTTCAACGATGCGATCTTCGTCAAGCAGCCGGGTCTCGGCGGTTCGGTGTCGTGGCACCAGGACGGCGTCACCCACTGGGGTTCTCCGGACTGGGAC
>JAPOVF010000050.1 GCA_026708285.1 Acidobacteriota bacterium | reverse complement strand
CGAGAGGGACGAACTGCCGGAAGATCCCCTTCGATTCTGCATCGCTGCGGCGCTCACGTACCACCGGGACAAGCGAGCCAGCCGGTAGGGAACTCCGGCTCTGTAACTAGAGCAACACCAGGCGGCCCGAGGCCGGCGCGCCGGTCAACTGCTCCAGCGCAAAGCAGTACCAGCGGACCTGCCGGCGGTAGCGCTCGCCGCGGGAGACGTCGTTGCCGTTGGAACCCGCGACCGCCGGAGTATCCAGATCGCCGAGATCGGTCTTCCAGTCCACGACGATCCACCGGCCATCCCCGTCGAGGTAGGCGAGGTCGATCGCGCCCTCGATGATCCGGTGTTCCGCCTCGCCGGCCAGGGGCAGGAGAAATGGCGTCTCACGCAGCAGTCGCTGCGAGCTCCTGGCGGCTTCAGCCGCCGGGCTGGCAAGCGCCGCGGTCACCACGGCTTCCGCCGCTTCGACCTCCGCTGCCGTCGAGCCGATCAGGGCGCCGTGAAGCCGAGCGAGATCCCGGATCCGCTCCGCTTCCCCTGACAGCGGGACGTCGCGCAGCACGGTGTGAACCAGACTGCCGAAGCGCTTCCCGCCGGGCCGGTCTCTTGACCGCGCCAGTTCCTCGATCGCGACGTCGACAGGTTCGCCCGGCGGTTCGCTGTCGAGTTCGGTGACCGCTACGGGCGACACGCTCGGCTCCGAGCCTCGGGCAACGAGTTCCTCACCACGCCGCCGCCAGCGTTCGAACCGTTCCCGGTTCGCGTCGTCGCCTGCTTCGACCAGCAGATCCTCGCCCAGCAGGCCGTAGCTCGCCGGCGGCTTCTCGTCGACCAGTTGAGCGTCCCACCAGACGACGTCGTAGCCGCTGTCGCCGTCCTCGCTTAGTCTTCCCGGGAAGCGGTGACGGCCGGGCCGGACCGACGTCTCCGGCTGCGGTTGGTGGTCGTGCTCACCCGGGCGCCTTGCCACCGACCGTTCACCAAACTCCGGGCAGCCCTCCGCCGGCTCGGACTGCCGCCACCGCTCCGCCGGCGGATAGACCGCGTCGTTCAGGCACTGGACCCAGCCCTTCCGTTGCGCATCGCCGACTGCCGGCACGACCAGCAGATCGCGGGCGCGAGTCGCCGCCACGTAGGCGACACGCACGCCCTCTGCCTCCTCTCGCCGGTCCTCGATCTCGGTTGCGTCCAGCAGCTCCTGAGGCGACAGGCCGAGGAGCCTCATCGCGCACAGGCCGTCCTCCGGGCGCACGGTCCGTTCGGCGCCGCGGGACAGGCCGGCCGTCATGTCGGCGAGGATGACGACCGGGAATTCCAGCCCCTTCGCGGTGTGGACCGTCATGATCCGCACGCCCTCCGCGTCCTCCTCGACCACCGGGGCCTGCGTGCTCGCCGGCCGTTCGGCCTCCTCGTCCAACTGCTCGACGAAACCGCGGAAGGAGCGGCCGCCCGCGAGCTCGTAGCGGCGGGCGAGATCGCACACCCGCTGCGCGTTGCCCAGCACCTGGTTGCCGGCGGGCCTTAGCGCCATCGACGCCTGGGCCCGGGGCCTGGCCAGCACCTCCTGCACCGTGCGGACGATCGGCCGGTAGTTCCGGCGGCGGTGAAGCTCGGCGAGGAAGTCCAGCACCTCCAGCAGGGAGCGGAACTCTTCGGGCGGCTCGCCGTTCTCCCGCGCCCGCCGCGGCGCCCGGGACGGATGCCAGCCGCCATAGCGGGCCTTGAAGCGCAGCAGGAGCTCGTCGTCGAACGCGAACAGGCCGCCACGCAGCGTCGCGTAGACCGAGAGATCGTCGTCCGGCCACTCCACCGCCTTGAGCGCCGACCGCAGCGCCTCCACTTCTTCCCGCTCGTGGAAGGAGCGGGCGCCGAGCAGGAGATGGGGAATGCCCACAGCCTCCAGTCCCCGGACGTACTCGCGGGAGGTGTCCCGGTTCCAGCTCAGGAACCGGCGAAAGAGGAGGCAGACGTCCCGCGGCCGGATCGGCGACCGCATGCGTTGGCCGGGCCGGGCCGGATCCGGAACCTCGACCTCGAAGCCGCTGTCTTCGATCAGCCAGCGCACGAACTCGACCGTGGCGTAGGGCTGGCACGCCTCGATCTCCCGATTGCTCAGATTGCGGGAACCGTAGGGCCTGGGTGGAGGCAACGCGACCACTCCGGGCTGGCGGGGGATCGGTTCGCGGTGCTCGCCGAGGGCGATGTAGTCCGCGCTGCCGGCGTCATGGTCGCCAGTCATCAAGGGCTCGAAGGCCCTGTTCACGACCCGCTGAATCGGCGCGACCGACCGGAAGCTTGTCGTCAGGTGGAGGACCTCGACGCCGCGGTCGGCGAGCATCTCCTTCACGTCGTGGTAGAGCACGACGTCGGCGCGGCGAAAGCGGTAGATCGACTGCTTCGGATCGCCGACGACGAAGAGCTTGCCTGCTGCCGGCCGCACCTGCCTCCAGTCGCCCTGTTCGGGATTGTCGGCGGCCAGCAGGAGCAGGATCTCGGCCTGAAGCGGATCCGTGTCCTGGAACTCGTCGATGAACAGATGGCTGTAGCGTTGTTGCAGGTGGGCTCGGACCGTGCCGTCCGAACGCAGCAGGTTCCGGGCCTTGATCAGGAGGTCGTGGAAGTCCAGCTTGCCGAGAGAACTCTTCGCCACCTCGTAGCGCTCGACCGCCCCGGCCAGCTCGTCGCGGAGCAGCGCCGCGAGATCCGCGTTGGCCACACCCACGAACTCCTCCAGCTGCTCCGCCAGCCGCTGCCAGAGTCCCCACACCTGGTCCCGCGCGACGCCCTCCGCAAAACCGCCGCGACCCTTGCGAGGCGCGCCGTAGCCGCTCAGGCGACGCTGCAGCTCGACGAGCCGCGCCTCCAGTTGATCCCGAAACGCCTCGCCGCCGTCCGCTTCCTCGTCACCGCCGTTAGGTCCCGAAGCGCCCAGCTCCCGCGCGCGGGAAGTCCAGGCCTCCAGTTCGACGACCCGGTCGAGGCCCCGCCGCAGGATGTCGCCGCGCCGCCCGTGCCGCAGGAGACCCGCAAGGCGCTCCACCCGCGCCGCGAGGTCGGCGAGCTGCCGTTCGCGGTCGAGGTCCGGCTTTCGCCAGCTCAACGGAAAGTCGCGCCACTCGACCAGCCGCGAGGCGGCGTCGCGCAACCGGTCGAGCGGCGGCTGCCGCGGTGACCACGGCCCGGTCGTGAGCCGCGCCAGTTCCCGCCGCAGACCGGGCGGCATCGACTCGAGCTGCTCCTCGATCCAGCTCCGAAAGGCGCGGTTGAAGAGCCGCGGTGCCTCGTCCTCGGCCAGTTCGCCGAAGCCCGGATCGATGCCGGCTTCGACCGGCCGTTCCCGGAGGATCTCGGCGCAAAGCGAGTGGATCGTGCCGATCGACGCCTCCTCCAGGCGCGAGATCGCCGTCTCCAGGTTCTGCGTGCGATCGTCGGCAACGCCGGCGGCGCGCAGTTAGACGAGCCGCTTGTCCAGTTCCTCGCGCAGGCGGAGCTTCAGTTCTCCCGCAGCCTTGCGCGTGAAGGTGACGGCCGCCAGCCCGTCGACCCTGCCGAGGCCCTGCTCGAGGATCGCCACCAAACGCTCGACGAGCACGGTCGTCTTGCCGGTACCGGCAGCAGCCTCGACCAGTTGGCTCTCATCCAGCGCCTCCCGGATTCGCCTGCGGGCGGCCTCGTCCGCGAGTGGCCGCATGGCCTGGCCGGTCATGGTTCGAGCCTCAAGTCATCGAGAGCCCCGAGGCGTCGCTTCTGTTTACGAGCGACGCGCAGTTCCTCGTACGGGCCGCAAATCGACCGGTAGTCGCAGTAGCGGCACTCGTCCTTCGCAGGCGCGGCCGGAAGAAAGCCCTCCTCCAGGGCGCGGTCGACGGTCCCGAGCATCCTTCGGACGGCACCGCGGCTCCGCTCGTCGAAGGGGACGGAGACGTCGCGGTAGCCGCCGCGCTGCGTGCAGTAGAAGAGCCGGCCCGAAACGACGTCCCGACCGAGCACGGCCTCAGCCGCCAGGCTGTAGAGGACCGGCTGGAGCACCTTGCCGCCGCCGATCACGAGAGGGTTGCCGGCGTGGCGCGCGCCGCCGGTCTTGTGATCGGTTACCCGCAGGCGACCGACGGCGTCCGCTTCAACCAGATCGATCGAGCCCCTGAGCGATGCAACGTCCAGCACCGGGGCGGCTTCCCGAACGCTCTGCGGGTCCCGTTCGCGCGACCGAGCGAGTCCGAAGCCGAGCTCGGCATGGATCGGCGTCCAGCCGCCGGGCTCGTCCGCCACGTGGCGCAGCCAACCACGAAGATCGCCGCGCAGGCCCTCGAACTCGGCCTGCCATACGCGCTCGATGGGCGGCGCCAACTGGTCCCGGTAGTCGCGCTCGGCTTTGTCCAGCTCGACGTCGAGGACGCCGAACGCGTCCTCGAGCCGTGCGGAGGTCACCGGCAGAAGCTCCGCCTCGCGGAGGGCCCCGAACAGCCGGAACTGGATCTCGTGGAAGATGCTGCCACGGGTCAGGGGGTCCAACTGCTCCAGTTGCACGAGTTCGTCACGCGGGTACAGGCGCAGTACCGCTCCGAGAAAGAACCGGTAGGGACAGGCAGCGAAGTTCTGGAGCGCGGTCGGCGAGTAGGAACGGGCCCCGATGCGGTGGCGGGACAGGACCTCCCGAGCCTCGTCGCCCACGTCCACCAGGCCGTCGACCGGAAACCACCCCCTGCGCCAGCGTCGGGCCCGGGCCCGCAGCGCCCGCGCAAGGTGCTCGTTCGAGGACAGCAGGAACCGCGCCCGGCCGCGGCGTTCCGCGTCCGACAGTCCACCGCCGAGCAGCGGCTGGAGCATGGCGAGGTCGAACTCAGCCTCGTCGATCGCCTCCTCCGGGTCGGCGGGCGCCGGCCAGCCGACGACCGCCGCGCCGGCGGCCGCGGCCCGCCGGCCGAGCGTGTCGAGGTCAGGCAACCGACCCTCGGCGGCCCGAAGCAGGTCGAGGGCGTAGAGCGACGGCACTCGGGCCCGGCCCTGCACGAGATCGACCCGCGGGTAGGACGCAACGAGCTGCCGGTCAGCCGCACCGGCGGCGAGCCGCAGCAGAAGCTGCTCGCGGCGCGTTCGGTCGACGTCGACCGCGAGGCGGAAGCCCGCGCCACCCAGGGCGCGCCGCCGCTCGTCCAGCAGGAGCGCGTCTTCGCTGGACCGCCTCGGGAAGACTCCCTCGGCCAGACCCGGCACGAACACGAGATCGAAGGACCGTCCGGCAGCCTCCTCCACCGAGCCCACGAAGACGCGTCCGTAACGGCGCTTCGGCGGCTCGCGACGGCTCAAGCGCAAGCGCTCGGCGAGCACGCGCTCTACCTCGTCCAGGCCGACCTCGTCGACCTCCGAGAGCGGCCGGAGCTCGGCAAGCACCTGGAGCACGGATTCAGGGCGCCGGAGCGCCATCGTCGCCAGCCGGCCGAGACGGTCGAGCCAGACGCCCCAGTCGGCACGTACCGGTAGATCGTCCAGAAACTCGACCAGCGGCAACGCGAAGTTCCTGAGCGTGCCGAGACGCGCGATCTGACGCTCGAGGTAGCCCCGGCGGCCCTCGTTCTCGTCCTCGACGTCGCGCAGTTGCAGCCGGAATTCGGCGTCGAGGCCCTCGAGACGCTTGCGCCATCGGTCCGCGCCACCCACCACGGCCGCGTCCACCAGCAGGCGCTCCCACCGCGCCGGGGCCCGGAGCGCGCCGGCGGGCGC
>JAPOVF010000094.1 GCA_026708285.1 Acidobacteriota bacterium | reverse complement strand
ACCTCCTCCTCGCCCTGCCGGACGTGGATGTAGAGCTTGCCCTGGTGGATGATCGCCGCCGACTGTCCGAGGCCGACCTCCAGCTTCCAGACCTGGTGCAGGGACGCCGGCAGCGGACCGTGAAGCGCCGCGGCGAGCCTCTCGTTGCCGGCCACGGGCGCGTACCCGTCCCTGGCCGGACCCCGCCACTGCGACCAGTCGCCCTCGGCGGCAAGGGTCGGCGCGGACCACGCAGCCGCCAAGAGAGCCAGGCACAGAAGGAGCTTCAGCGCTCCGGTGGACCGAACGACTGTCGCTTTCCGCATCACAGTGATCTCCTCTGGTCGAGGTCAGTAGTCAGGCCGGGACCGAACGGGCGCAGCGCCCTAGCGCCGCCAAACCTGTCGCAGACTCCATGTTTGGCCCCAGCCCCCACCTACCTAGGAGCTTCCGCCGTTGACTCACTCCGTTACGTTGCACGGCGCAAGCTCCTAGAAGTCGAAGCTCAGCCGCAGCATCAGCCGGCGCGGATACTGGTAGAGGGAAGGCACCAGATTACCGTCCCTGAAACCTTGGTTCTGCCACCAGTCGAAGGCGTCTTCGTTCAGGGCATTCAGGACCTGCAGGTCGAGACCGAACGAGGCGTCGCCGCCGAGCGAGAAGTTGCGCCCGATGGCCAGGTCGAGCGTCGCGCTGCCCGGCATCCTCCGGTCGTCCTCCCGCGGACGCAGGGCGACATCGACCCGGCCCTGACCCAGTGGTATCCGCTGGAACAGCGCGTACGGCCGACCGTCCTGGACCTTCAGCACCGCCGCTCCGCGCAGCTTCCAGGGGAGGTCGACCTGGGCCTGGCCCGCGAAGACCCAGGTGCGGTCCGCCTGCAACAGCGCGTCGGAGTTGATGTGGTGGTTCGGATCCGCACCCCACAGGCCCCCGTAGAAGGGCTCCTGCTGTTGTTGGTTGATGTTCTTTGCCGTAAATCCCTCCGACTTCGACCAGCCGAGCGACGCGTTCATCCCCCACCGGCCGACCTTCCGCTTGGTCAGACTCACGAAGATGCCCTCGTAGTCCTGGTCGTACCTCGCGCCTGGCGGCGCGTTCGCGCCAGGACCCGGGCTGTTGCCCTTGCGCCGCGTCGGCTCCTCGACGATGCTGTAGAGCATCATCGTCTCGCCCGTCTCCGGGTTCTCGAACGGTACTTCCTCGTAGACGCCGTCGTCGAGGATGTGCCAGCCGATCAGGTTCGTGCCGCGCTTGACGACAAGCTCCGCGCCGAGCGTCAGCGACTCGCTGATCTGCTGCTCGTAGCCGAGCGCGTACTGGTCGTACTCGGGCGCCTTCATGTTCGGGTCCGGCTCGATCAGGTGCTCGTCCCCGACCGACCGGTAGACGTACCAGGGGCCGTTCCGGTAGTAGCTGAAGGCAAAGACCGAGGGCGGCCGGTCGGGATGGGGGCCGTTCCAGAATGACGTGCTGTTCGCCTCGAAGTACTTGCCGTAGGAGATGCGCAGCACGCCCTGCCGCTCGCCCTCGCCGACCTGGTGGGCGATCCCGAGGCGCGGCGAGATGTTCTTCCAGTCGACGAGATCGTCGTAGGCGGGGTAGAAGTCACCGCTGAAGACGGCATTCCCCTTGCCGCCCCCGTGGGACAGCAGCACCTCGTAGGGCGGGATGCCTCCGTTGTCGTGGTCGTAGCGCACACCGAGGTTCAGGGTCGTCTTGCCGCCAAGGTTCCACGAGTCGTCCACGAAGAGCCCGAGAGAGGTCGAGTCGCTGCCGTAGTAGTGCTGCTGCCGGGTGTAGCGCCAGTAGAAGCTCTCGGCGAACTTCGCGTAATAGAGACCGGTTGAACCCGGGTAGAGCTGCGGCGTCTTCGTCGTCGCGTCGGTGAACTGGACGCCGAACTTGAACTCGTGACTGCCGGCCAGGTCGTCGGCGAAGTGGGTCAACTTGGCGCTGGAGCGGATCATCGCGGGCCCGTAGTCGTACGGATACCTAGGTCCGCCGACGGTCGTGGGCACCGGCTGGGTGTAGTCCACGAAGGGCGGTTCCGTGCTGCCGGTGACCGAGGCCACGCGGTCGTAGTTGTCGAAGTCGGCGACGTTCATCTCGAAGAACGTCCGGTTCGAGAACACGGACTGCCAGCCGAGCCGGAAGGCAGGCCGGATGCCGAACTCGTGCGTCTGCGCATCCTGCGAACGGAAGGGGTCCGAGGACTGCTGCCAGTCGTAGTCCTCGTACTGGGCGCTGAGCGTCAGCGTGTTCGAGGGGTTGAAGGTCCAGTCGAGCTTCAGGGCGGAGCGCTCCCAGAGGTCCGGCAGGACCAACTCTCGAACCGAACCCGGCTCCCCGAGGGCGTCCTCCTTGTACTCGAGCGACAGGAAGTACCACAACTTGTCGCTGACGAACGCACCGCCCAGCGCCAGCGTGTAGTTGTTGAACTTGTCCCGATAGAAGCCGGTCTCCTCACCGGTCAATCCAGCCACCTTCGGGCCCTCGGCGGTCAGCGAGTCGAACTGGCCGTAGTAGTTCAGGCGGCCGTCGAACTCGTTCGTCCCGGACTTCGTCACGATATTGATCGCGCCGCCGGACATGCCTCCGTACTCCGCGGGGGCGCCGACGCCGAGCACCTGGACCTCGGAGATCGTGTCCGGATTGATCCACCACCAGACGCCGCCGTAGTCGTGCATGGCGGAGTTGAGGCCGTCCATGTTCCAGTTGTTCTGCACCCCGCCGCTGCCGTAGACCGAGTACCTCCAGTCGCCGTAGGTCTGGTCGCGCCCCTGGAGCGTCACCCCCTTGGCCATGCTCGCGTAGTCCTGGAAGCTCCGCTTGGTCGGCAGGTCGTCGATGAAGTCCTCGGTCAGGTGGGTGCTGATCACGTTGCTCGTCACGTCGAGGATCGGCCGCTCCGAGGTCACCGTGATCTCCTCCGACGTCGCGGCGAGCTGCAGGACCATGTGCACGGTGCTGGTCTGCGAGATCGAGACGCGGACGTCCTCGACCGTCTCGTCCTCGAAGCCGTCGAGCGTTCCGGTGACGGAGACCGTGCCCGGAAGCAGCGCCGTGACGAGGAACTCGCCGTTGACGCCCGTCGTCGTCGAGCGGTCGCCGCGTACCAGCGGCCCGTCGACTTCGATCAGGACGCCCGGCAGCGGATCGCCGTTCGCGTCGCGCACCTCGCCGCGGACCGTGCCGACGTTCTGGGCCAGTGCCGGCGCCGCGATGAACACAAGGAGCAGTGAGACGGACACCAACGAGCGCGTTTTCGACATGGCCACCTCCGGTCTGTCGTCGCCTAGGGAAGAGAGCCTATTCTGTCTGATCGAACAGGGTTGGATCTAGAGCAAAACACTAGAGAACCTTAGGGTTTCTGAGCTCCAGCGCAGCCTCCCGGGCTCGAATAGTCTCGGCTCTGACCTGACTCTCCCGCGTTCCACGAGTTCTCCATTGCTTTCGGCCCGTCTCCCGGCCCGTTCCCGCGTCAGGCCGGTGCTGGCTCCTGTCGTCGTCGCCCTGACGGTCTGCGCGCCGGCGACCGGTCAGGTCGATGCCGAACTCGCCGAACGCCCCTCGATCGCGGCGCTCGCCATCGACGACCCGATCGTCGTCGACGGCCGACTCGACGAGCCCGCCTGGCACAGCGCCGAGGTCGGCGCCGGCTTCCGACAGCGCGAGCCCCGCGAGGGGGCGCCGGCTTCCGAGCGGACGGAGTTCTCCATCGCGTTCACCCCGTCGACGCTCTACGTCGCGCTGCGCGCGTTCGATCGGGAGCCGGGAAGAATCATCGCCAAGGAGATGGAGCGCGACGCCGAGCTCACCTCGGACGACTCCTTCGTTCTGGTCTTCGACACGTTTCTCGACGGCCGCAACGCTTTCGCCTTCGCCACGAACCCGAACGGCGCTCGTCACGATGCCCTGGTCACCGACGAGGGGCGCGACGTCAACACGGAGTGGGACGGTGTGTGGTCGGTCAAGGCTAGACGAACGACCGATGGTTGGACGGCAGAGATCGCCATTCCCTTCGCGACCCTCCGCTTCGATCCGGCGCTCGACCGTTGGGGGCTGCACGTCCAGCGGCTCATCCGCCGCAAGAACGAGGAGGTCAACTGGGCCTATCTGCCTCGTTCCGCGTTGCCGATCACCACGTCCGGCGTGGCCCATGAGGCGGCGTACCGGGTTTCCCTGGCCGGCAGGCTGACCGGCCTCGCCGGACTCCGGAGTTCGCGCAGCCTGGACGTCAAGCCCTACCTGATCGGTTCCGCTTCCGAAGAGCCACGGGCTCGTACTTCGGCGACTGACCTCGACGGCGGACTCGACATCAAGTGGGGACTGAGTAAGTCGATGGCGCTCGATCTCACCTACAACACGGACTTCGCCGAGGTCGAGGTCGACGATCTGCAGGTGAACCTGACCCGGTTCTCCCTCTTCTTTCCCGAGAAGCGGGACTTCTTTCTCGAGAACGCCGGCATCTTCGAGTTCGGCCCTCCCCAGCGAGTGCCGTGGCTGCCCGCCCTGATGAAGGCATTCTTCTCGCGCCGCATTGGGCTCGACGGCGGCGAGACGGTGCCGATGGACCTGGGGGCTCGCCTGACCGGCCGGCTCGGCGAATGGAATCTCGGCGTCCTCGGGGTCGGCACGGGAGAAGCCGATGTCGGGAGCCGGAGCGTGCCGCAAACCGCCTTCTCCGTCGCCCGGGTGAAGCGCAACATCGGCCAGCGCTCCAGCGTCGGCGCGATCTTCACCCAGCGCGATCCCGCCGCCGCAGGAGCGGAGAGCCTCTACGGCTTCGACATCGAGCTGAAGCCGACCCAGCTCCTCCAGCTCAACGGCTACTGGAGCCGCAGCGAGCGCCCGGGCATCGACGGTGACGACGCCTCCTTCGGCGCCGGCGTCGGCTACCAGGGTTCCACGCTCACGACCTCGCTGGACTTCATCGAGTCGCAGCAGAACTTCGATCCGGGCGTGGGGTTCCTGCTGCGCGAGAACTTCCGCCTCTTCAACCCCCGCTTCATCTGGCAGCCCCGGATCGAACGGGCCGGCATCCGCTCCTGGTACGCAGAGGGCGCGCACCGCCGTTTCGAGCGCTCGAGCGACGGACGCCTGGAGAGCGAGGACACCTACGTCTACCCCCTCGGCATGATCCTCAAGACGAACGACTTCTTTGAATTCGGCGCCGTCCGGACGAAGGAGCGGATCTTCGCACCGTTCGAGATCTTCCCCGGCGTTGTGATCCCGCCGGGCCTGTTCGAGTTCGACGGATGGGAACTGCTGTCGGTCACCGACGCATCACGATCGGTGAGCCTGCGGAGTTTCAACAACTGGGGCGAGTTCTACCAGGGCGACTGGGTCTCCCTGCGGCAGACGGTCGGTCTTCGCCTGTCACGCCTCGTTCGTGCCTCCACCACCTGGTCGCACCACGATGTCGACCTGCCGCAGGGGGCGTTCGAGATCAACCTCTGGAGCCAGGGCCTCGACCTGTCGTTCACGCCCAACCTGCGACTGAACATGATCGCCCAGTACAACGACGCCGCCGAGGACCTCGGCGTCAACATCCGCTTTCACTGGATCTACCGACCCGGCGCCGATATCTTCCTCGTCTACAACGAGAACTGGACCGCGCCGTCGCTCAGGGAGCGACGCACGGAGGGCCGGCAGCTCATCCTCAAAGCCACCTACCTCTTCCAGCGCTAGTTGCTAGTGAGGCAGCTACTGGTTCTCCGTCTCCTCCCCGAAGGCCGTGCTCTTGTACTCGCCCTCCTC
>JAPOVF010000302.1 GCA_026708285.1 Acidobacteriota bacterium | reverse complement strand
CGGAGACCCCGACCTGGTGGTGGCCAACAACAACGGACCGGCGCGAATCCTGATCAACCAGGGTGCGCCCGCGCCCGGGCAATGGGTGGGCATCGACTTGCGCACTCCCGGAAGCGAGGACGCGAAGTCCGCCCACCGTCCTCTGGGCTCGTGGGTTGGAGTACTCGAAGACGGCACCGCCAAGCCCGCACGTCAGCGACGATTCCATACTGACGGTTCCTACGCCTCCGCCAACGATCCGCGCGTGCTCGTCGTCACCGGCAGCGCCACGCCCACGCTGGCCGTATCGTGGCCCGACGGCGAACAGGAGTTCTTCCGCCTCGAGGAGACGGGCCGCTACTTCACGCTGGTCCGCGGCCGGGGGGAGCCGTGACCTGGACGGCAACGAACGCCGGGGTCAACCTCGTGCCTGTCGCGCTCACGGCCTTCCTCACCGTAACCGCGGCCTTCGGTCAGACCCTGCCGGCTCTCGAACCCGTCGAAGAACCACGAATCGACCACTACGAACAGGTCGTCCAGGATCAACTCGTGGCGGCCCGCCGAACGCTTGAGCGTCTTCTCGAGGCCATCGAACCTGACCGCGACGACCTTGCGGCGGCCTTCGGCCATCTCGGTCAGCTCTACCTCCTCTACGACTTCATGGCTCCCGCGGCCGCCGCTCTACGCAACGCGGAGGCGCTGGACGCGACCGATATCCGCTGGCCCTACTACGGGGCGATCCACGACGCGTCGATCGGCGACTACGAGAGAGCCTTTGCCGGCTTCGACAGGGTTCTTGCAATGAACGCCGACCACCTCGCCGCGCTCGTCCGCCGAGGCGATGTGCTGCTCGAACTCGACCGGTTCGACGCCGCCGAGGCCGATTATCGCCGCGTCCTCAACCTCGATCCGGCCCACTCCGCCGCGCTCTTCGGCCTGGGCCGCGTCGACTACGGGCGCGGCGAGTTGGAGAGGGCCGTCGATCGCTTCCAGGCTGCCCTCCCGGGACAGCCGGCCGGTACCGTGATCCACCACCACATCGGAAGAGCGTTGCGGCGCCTGGGGCGACGCGACGAGGCCGAGGCCGCCCTCGCCAGAAACGAGCACGTGGAGGTCGGATTCCCGGATCCCCTGTACCGGGAGCTGCAGCGGCTCAACGTCAGCCGATGGGCCTTCTTCTTGCGCCGCGGCACCGAGGCAATGGAAGCCGGCGATCCGCGGACCGCGCTCCAGGCGTTCGGCGCCGCGCTCGAAGCCTCCCCCAACGATCCTCTTGCGCTGTTCAACATGGCGATGGCCATGGTCGAACTGGGCAACAAGGCGGCGGCCGCGGACCTGATGCGCCAGGCGATCGCAGCCGACGAGGACTTCCGCGACCCCCACTACAACCTGGCGCTCGTGCTGGCGGAAGAGGGCAACCTCGAAGCCGCCGAACGGCACTTTCGCCGGGCGGCGGAGATCGACCCGGTCGACCTGGAGGCAAGGGTGAAGCGCGCGGACGTTCTGACCCGGCTGGCGCGGACCGATCAGGCGATCGAACTGTTGAAGGAGGTGCTGGAAACGGATCCGGCCCTGCCGATGGCGAATCTCACGCTGGGCGCCGCGCATCAGGCGGCCGGAGACGTGGAAGCCGCTGTCGAGGCCCTGCTTCGCGTACTGGAGGCCGCTCCCGGCGCACCCCGACAGCGGGCCGATGCCCACTTTCGGCTTGCCTTGATCGCCCAGGCCGGTCGCGCCGAGCAGGCGACGCCCACGACTTCTCCCGTTTCCGAGGATGCCGCGTTCCATCTGCAGCAGGCGATCGCGATCGATCCCGACTTTGCCGCAGCGCACGCACTGCTCGGAAACCTGCTGGGGCAGCAGGAACGTTACGTTGAAGCCGCGAGTCACTACGCACGGGCCCTCGCCCGCGACCCGACCAACCCGGGCTGGCACGCCGGCCGGGCGATGGCTCTGATTCTCGGACGGCGCCACAAGGCCGCGCATAGCGCACTCAGGAGTGGCCGGCGCGCCGTGGCGAGCGGCGGTGCCGACACCGCGGCGATCGATCATCTCGACACGCTCCTCGCCCGGCTGCTGTCGGCCAGTCCAGACCCGAGTGTCCGCAACGGGGCCGAGGCGCTCGCCATCGCGCAACGGCTGATGGGTGCCCAGCCTACGCTTGACCGCGCCGAGACCCTGGCCATGGCGCTGGCCGAAACCGGCGACTTCGAGCGCGCGGCCGAGCTACAACAGCAAGTGCTGTCCGAAGTCGAACGCCGCGGTGCCTCGTCCACCGCCGGGCAACGCCAGCGCCTGAGCGCCTACAGGAACGGCGAACCGGCACGCGAACCGTGGTTCTCGCCCTGATCCCGGCACAGTCGCTGCAACGAACCTGGCGAGCCGGCGTGGCGCTGGCGGCCAGCCTCAGTCTGGCCAGCGGCGCCAACGGAGGAGAGATCCGTTTCCGCGAGGTCGGTCCGGCCTGGGGGCTCGACTTTCGCCACAACGCCGGGGTGTCCGGCCGCATGTACATGGTCGAGACGATGGCCGGAGGCGTCGTCGTCTTCGACTACGACGGTGACGGCGACGATGACGTCTTCTTCGTCGACGGCGGCCGGCTTCCCGGATACGAAGGCCCACGGCCCCGCTCGCGGCTGTTTCGCAACGACACCGGCGAAGCCACACCGAGCTTCGTGGACGTGACGGACGCCGCGGGCATCGACTTCGGCGGCTACGGAATGGGTGGAACGGCCGGGGACGTCGACGGCGACGGTGACGTCGACGTCTACGTGACCGCCTTCGGCAGCAACGAACTGTTCCTGAATCTGGGCGATGGACGCTTCCGCGCCGCCGGCGCCGGACGCGGAGTCGACGATCCCCGCTGGAGCGCCTCGGCCGCATTCGGCGACGTGGATCGGGACGGCGACCTCGACCTCTACGTCGTCAACTACACCGACTTCTCGCTGGCGAATCACAAGTTCTGCGGTCCCGGCGGCAACGCGAACGCGCAGCCGGCCACCGAGCAACTGCGAATCGGAGAGACCACGGGAGGTCGCGGCTACTGTCACCCGGACATGTACAACGGTGTTCACGACCGCCTGTACCGGAACGACGGCCGGGGCTTCTTCACCGATACGACCAGGGAAAGCGGCCTCGACAACGTGGCGGAGGCCGGACTGGGAGTGGTGATCGGCGACCTCGACGGGGACGCCTGGCCCGACCTCTACGTCGCGAACGACAAGGATCCGAACCTTCTCCTTCGGGGCGTTGACGGCGTCCGATTCGAAGACGAATCGCTTCTCTCCGGCGCCGCCCACGACCGGAACGGCAACGCCGAAGCCGGCATGGGCGTCGAACTCGCGGATCTCGACGGGGACGGCCGCCAGGACCTGGTCGTCACGAACTTCGCCCTCGAGACCAACGCGTTCTACGCCGGCGCCGGTGACGGCATCTTCCTCGATCGGCGCTACCCATCCGGTCTCGCGCAGCCATCGCTCAAGCACCTGGCGTTCGGCGTCAACGCCCTGGACGCCGACCTCGATGGGGACAACGAACTGTTCGTCGCCAACGGCCACATCCAGCCCAACCCGGCCCACATCGGCGAAATCGGGACGTATGCGCAGCCGAACCAACTGTTCGAGAACCTGGGTGAAGGCCGTTTCCGCGAACGGCTGGATGTCGGCCTCGACCAGGTACACCCGAGCCGCGGCTCAGCCGTCGCCGACCTCGACCTCGACGGCGATCTCGAAGTGATCGTCGTCAACTCGAACCAGAACGCCGAGGTCTACGAGAACCGGACGAGCGGACAGTGGCTGGCGCTTGACGTATCCCTGGCGCACCAGGTCGCGGTCGGAGTCCGAATCGTCCTTGTAGCCGGAGATCATCTCCAGGCGAGAGAAACACGTGCCGGATCGTCTTACCTTTCGCAAAGCACGTTGACCACATTCTTCGGCCTCGGCGCCAGCGAGTCGGTCGATCGGCTGGTTGTGAGATCTCCGGGCGGCGGGCTACCGCTCGTCGCGCTCGACCTGCCGGCGAACCGGCGGCTCGAGGTCCGGCGATAGCATCGCGCGATGATCCGGCGAGATCGAGCACGCGCTGCGCTCCTGGTCGCAACCGCACTTGCCACCGCGCCCTTCACCGCATCGGCAACCGCGGCGACCCGTCCGCAAGAGACCGCCGCGGGCGCACAAGAACTACCGCCGGAACTCAACCAGGCACTCACGCTGGCCGGTGGCGGCGATCTCACCGGGGCGATTGCCATCGTCGAGGCTCTCTGTGCGCAACCGGGCACCCCGGAAGCGGCCTTCGCCATGCTGGGCGGGCTGCACGTCGAAGCAGGGAACCTTGAGCGGGCGATGGAGGTCCTGGGACCCCTGACGACTCGCGATCCGGCCGATCCCGCGGTGCTCTACAACGCCGGCCGCGCCGCCGAGGGACTCGGTCGTTTCCAGGACGCGAACACCTTCTACCGGCGCTCCCTGGCGATCCAGCCGGGCTCGCCCGCCCTGCGATCGCTCGGCATGATGATCGGCCGCCTCGGTCAGCCTGAGGTCGCCTACGAGTTCCTGGGCCCCTGGACCCGGGTCAACCCGAGCGACACCGAGGCGCGAATGGCCGCCGCGGCGGGCGCCATCGCACTCGAACGCGCGCCCGAGGCCGACGCCCTGCTCGACGGGTTGCCCGGCAACGACCCGGGCGTGAAGCTGCTGCGCGCCCAGGTCCTGCTCCAGAGAGCCGATCCCTGGGGCGCGATCAATCAACTGCGCCTGCTCGAAGCCGAACCGCCACCGGCGCTCGACAGCGCGTTCCGCCGCACGCTTGCCCGCGCCTACCTCGTCGTGGGTGAAGCAGAGGGTGCACTGGCGCAAATGGAACCGCTTGAGGGAGGCGGTCCTGACGACGCGGTCATCCTCGCCAGCGCGTACTTCCAGGCCGGCCGGCTCGAGGACGCGGTCCAGACTCTGGCGCCGCATGCGGAGCTACTTCTCGGAGAATCGCCTTCCACTCCCCGGCCGGCGGCCGCCGGCCAGATGGCATTGGAGTACGGCCGCTACCTGCACTCGGCCGGCGAGGCGCTGCGCGCAATCCCCTTCCTGCGCCTGGCCACCGAGCTGGACCCCGAGACCCCGGCGGCCTTTCAGGCGCTTGGACAGGCGTTCGCCGCGGCTGGGGAACGGGACCTGGCAAGGGAGGCACTGGATCGTTTCCAGGATCTCTCGCAGGCAGCGGCCAACGAGATCGTGGTCCTGGACCGAAGGCAGCGCGATGTCGACGACCCCACGGGGCGCGTCGTCAGGGAGGCGCTGCAACAGGCGGGGGCTGGCGATGTCGAGGCGGCGCTGGAGAAGCTCCGCAGCGAGTCCGGGCTGGCACCGGACGATCCCAGGCCCGCCTACGCGGCGTCCTCCATTCTTCTCCATGCCGGTCGCCCCGAGGAGGCACTGGCACTTGCCGACCACGCCCTGATCGTGGCGCCCCAAGGCGCCGACGGCCTGTATCAGCGCGGGGCCGTCCTGATGTCGTTGCAGCGCCTCACGGAAGCCGAGCGCATGTTTCGTCAGGCACTCGCGGCGTCGCAGGACCACATCGCAACGCTCTCTGACTACGCCGTCCTGCTGATGAGCCAGGGGCGCAACGACGAGGCTCTCCGGCACCTTGAGCGAGTGCTTGAGCTGCGGCCCGGCGACACTCTGGCCCGCCAGCATCTCGACCGGCTACAGGGCGGCGCAGAACCGGCCGAACCCGCCACCGTCGAAGACTGGGCGCGGATCGGCCGCGAGTTCGTTCGGGATCAGAACTACAAGGCCGCCGAAGAGCCTCTTCGCCGAG
>JAPOVF010000020.1 GCA_026708285.1 Acidobacteriota bacterium | reverse complement strand
CCTGCCCGGTCAGGAGGTGGCGTCCGGCGTGCGCCGCCGCTACGACGTCGTCGAATCCGCGGCGCTCGATCCGGCGCGGCGCCTTCCCTTCTACCAGTTGGGGAACAACGTGTACCACGAGGGTGTGCGGCGGCTCGCCTTGCAGTCTCCTGGCGTCGTCACCGTTCATGACCTGCGCCTGCATCACCTTCTGGTCGAGGCCACGCTGGCCAGCGGCGATCTGGACGCCTACGTGGCGGCCCTCGGCGGTGAGCACGGCTGGGAGGGCGCCGCCGCGGCGTTACCCACCCGATGGGGTGCGCATGGCCGGGCGCGGCTGTTCGAGATGCCGGCCCACGGCTCGCTGCTGGTTCGACAGCGCGGTCTGCTGGTTCACAGCGAATGGGGCCGGCGTTTTCTGGAGGACGAACTGGAAGAGCGGGTGCCCGGCCATGCACTCCCGGGGATCCGGTGCGTACCGATGCCGATGCCGGTGCCCGATCCGCCGAGCCGCCGGGCCGCTGGGGCCTGGCGGCGACAATTGGGTGTCCCCTCTACGGCCGTGCTTCTTGGTTCCTTCGGCTTTCAAACGCCGATCAAGCGGACGGGCGTGCTGCTGCGGGCGCTGGCGCAACCCGGCATGGAGGATGTGCATGCGGTCGTGGCCGGGGAGGTCGCGCCGCAGCTCGATCTGGCGACACTGATTCGGGACCTGGGAGTCCAGGATCGGGTCACGGTGACCGGTTTCCTCGACGAGGCCGCCTTCCCGGTCGCGATCGCCGGCTGTGACCTGTGCCTCAATCTGCGGTATCCCAGTGCCGGGGAGACCTCGGCGTCGCTGCTTCGCATTCTGGCTCTCGGACGGCCCGCGGTGGTTTCGGACTACGGCCAGTTCACCGACCTGCCGGACGACGTGGTGATCAAGGCGCCGCTTGCCGACGAACCTGAAACGGAGGCCGAGGCCCTCGCCGCTCTCCTGCGCCGGCTGCTGGCGACGCCCGACCGGCTGGGGGGAATGGGCGATGCGGCCCGCTCCTTCATCGAGCGCGAGCACCGGCCGGCGAGGGCGGCGGAAGTCGTTGCGGAGGCCCTCACGGAGTGGTCCGGCGCACCACACGACGCGGCCGCCGCGCCTCCACCGCCGCATCCGTCGCCGCCCACGTCGTTGACGTGGGGCTGGTTGCCGGGTCGAATCGAAGTCGAAGGCCGTGAACGACCCTGGGCGGAGGGCGAGCGACGCGAGGTGGAGATCGTGGTCACGAACACCGGCTTCGCCACCTGGCTGTCGGGCCGTCACGCCGACGGCGGCGTCGTGCTCGAACCCCAGCTCATCAGCGGCGGCCGCGACCTGTTCAAGGGCAGGCCGTGGATTCCCCTGCCGCGTGATCTCTTCCCGGGCGAAGCGTGCCGGATCGGTCTGAGGCTCCGCAGACCGATCGGGCCGGCGCGGCTCCGCCTCGAGCCCCACCTGTTCGGCGGCGGCTCGATGATCCACTGCGGCGCCGAGGTCTTCGACCGCGACCTTTGAACTCTCAGCGGGGCGGGAGTAAGGGCGGAATCCCGGGGATAGTGTCGGCGCCAGTGAGTTGGATTCTCGAAGTCCGGCGCATGCTGGATCAGTCGAAACGACTTCCGGCTGCCGGAGGAAGCGGCACCCAGGTCGTCCTGGTGGTGCCGCTGTACGTTGAGGCGGCCGAACTCTGGACCCTGCTGCGAGAGGAGCCGCAGGAGACGCCGCCGCTGAGCTTCCCCGCCACGCCCTTCGAGGGGGACGACCCCTGGCCGACGGTTGCGCGGCTCGTCAGCGTCGGACTCGGAGTCGAACCGTCCAGGGTTCTCCGCCTGGGTGAACTGGACGAGTTGGGCGGGTCCGGTGGATTCCGGCTGAGGGCCTGCGTCGTCGCCGTACCGTCTCCCGAGGACGACGGCAGCAACGTGGAAGCACCGGCCGTACGGTTGCCGCTGTCGGCTCTGAGGCATCCGCGGCTGATCGAGGAGCGCACCTTCGACATCGAGGGACAGAACGTGCCGCTTGCCGTGTACCACGTGGGACGTCACCGTCTCTGGGGGCCTCCGCTCGACGTGCTCCTCCGGTTGCTCGAACGATTGGAGCGGAGCGAATCCGGCCCCGAATTCCCGGTCGGCAGCCTCAACTGACCGGTGACGCGGGGCCGCCTGCGGCGGCGCTACAATCGCGCCGAGCCTGACCCACCGACACCTTTCCTGAGGGGAGTACCCAAGAGCACCCATGGCCGATATCGCGCGCATCGAACATCTTCTAGGCAGTGAGGCGGAGAGCCTCCTCGGACACGTCTGCACAGGAATCCCGAAGGAGCTGCTGACGGTGCCGGGTCGGGACACCGTGGACCGGGCCTTCGGACCTTCGGACCGGAACAACCGCACCCTCGCCAGCCTTCAGAGGCTGCTCGGCCACGGACGGCTCGCGGGCACCGGCTACGTCTCGATCCTGCCCGTGGACCAGGGAATCGAGCACTCGGGTGCGGCCTCGTTCGCGCCGAACCCGATCTACTTCGATCCGGAGAACATCATCCGGCTGGCGATCGAGGGCGGCTGCAACGGCGTCGCCTCGACCCTGGGCGTGCTGGGCAGCATCGGCCGGCGCTACGCGCACAGGATCCCGTTCATCGTCAAGATCAACCACAACGAGAGCCTGACCCACCCCCACACATACCACCAGGTCCTGTTCTCGCAGGTCGAACAGGCCTGGGATCTCGGCGCCACCGCGGTGGGCGCCACGGTGTACTTCGGCGCCGACGTCTGCCGCGAGGAACTGGTGGAGATCGCCGACTGCTTTCAGCAGGCCCACGAACTCGGCATGGCGTGCATTCTCTGGTGCTACCTTCGCAACAGCGCCTTCGTCGTCGACGGTGTCGACTACCACGACTCGGCCGACCTGACCGGCCAGGCGAACCACATCGGCGTGACGATCGAGGCGGACATCGTCAAGCAGAAGCAGGCGACGAAGAACGGCGGCTACACGGCGGTCGGTTTCGGCAAGACCCACGAGCTCGTCTACAGCGATCTGGTGTCCGACCACCCCGTCGACCTGGTGCGCTGGCAGGTCGCGAACTGCTACATGGGCCGCGTCGGGATGATCAACTCCGGCGGTTCGTCCGGCGGCGCCGGCGACCTGGCGGCTGCGGTGCGCACGGCGGTCATCAACCGCCGCGCCGGCGGCCAGGGACTGATCTCCGGCCGCAAGGCGTTCCAGCGGCCGATGGCGGAGGGCGTGGAACTCCTGAACCACATTCAGGACGTCTACCTCTGCGACGACATCACGATCGCGTAGCCGCCCCGCCCAGCAGGGCCGCGATCTCGCCGTGGCGTGCTTCAGCGTCCCTTTCTCCCACTTCAATCAAGGCCCGGATGTAGTCGGGCTGGAACATCAGGAGACTGAGCAGGTCCGGGCTCTTCGTGTCGCGGGTGCCAAGACCGCGGGTCATGAATCGGAACGCCTTGGGCAGCCGGGGCTCGAACCGGCTGGCGAGCCGTCCCAGGTCCTCGGAGGGCCGCAGCAGCACCAGGTCGACGAGCCGGAGCGATCCACGTTCCGACTCCGGCATTCGGGCCAGCAGGCCGTTGACGAGTTCCATCCGGTTCGCGTCCTGGTCGAGCTGATCCAGGAAGACGGCGTTCAGGAGCACGCCCGCGAACTGGGCCGGCGGCGGGTAGGCTGCTGCCGCCACCCTCGGCGCCAGGGGTTCGTAGCGGGTTGACACCGCGATCAGGCGATCGCAGCCCAGGTGCAGGGCCGGCGACAGTGGCGAGGTCAGGCGGACGCCGCCATCGCCATGCCAGGCGTCCCCGATCCGCACCGCTGGGAAGATCAGCGGCAGCGAGGCGGAGGCGAGGACGTGGTCGAGCGTCAGCAACGCTCGCTCCGAGCGGCGCTTCGGCCGTTCCCAGGTCTCGATGTCGCGGCCCTGAACCCAGGTCACGGTCTGTCCGGTCGACCACTCGACGGTCGTTACTGCGACCGCGTCCAGCCGGCCGCGGGCCAGGTTCTTCGCGATTCCCGGCAGGACGCGGCCGTTGGCCGCCTCGACGCCGAGGACGTTCGCGAGGTGATTGCCGAGCGGTGAGGTGTCGACCAGGCCGCGGACCTGAGGCCGGTAGCGCAGACCGCCCGAAGCCAGGTTCAGCAGCCAGCGCAAGACCATCTTTCCCAACGACCAGCCGTCGTCCCGGAACACGTGATCGGGCGTCAGATCGAGCCAGGTGCGCATGAGTTCCTCGGTCGCTTCCGCGGCGCTCCCCGTGTGCGAGGCGAGGAAGGAAGCGTTGATCGCGCCGGCCGAAACGCCGGTCAGCACGTCGAAGTGGAACTCCGGTAGCCGCTTCGCCAGGTGCCGGACCAGCCCCACCTGGTAGGCCGCCCGCGCCCCGCCGCCGGTGAGGACGAGGCCGGTTCGGGGCTTCCCGCCGTCGTTCCCGCGGCCGCTGCCGGCGGGCTGGCGCTCGGGTGTTTCTCGTGTTGGCAGCGGCACGCGCTCAGCCCTCGATCCTGCTCTCCGGCAGCCTCGTTCAGATCAGTTCGATGCGGCCTTCGAGCCCCGGAGCACCGGCAAGCCTCCGATCCGCCGTCAGCAGGCTGGTGGAGAGGGCTTCGGCCAGCGCGACGTAGACCGCGTCATACGCCGAGACGTTGTGCCGGAGTTCCCAGATGCGGTCCAGGAATCGACGATGCTCGTAGCGTTCCGCCCGAAGGTGGCGCCAGCGCCGCAGGGCTCGGGTTCCCCGGGCGGCGTCGAAGGCACCTTGGCGCACGTAGCGCCGAAGCGCGTGCGCGATCTCCAGGTCCACGACGTGAGGAACGTGAATCTCGACCGAATCGGCCGCGAGTCTCGAGCTCAGGCGGCGGCCGGGCGCGGTGTCCAACAGCATCTCGACGGCCGCGGAGGCGTCGATCACCACCGGCGGGATTCTCTGGCCTCCCTCACGACATCGGCCGGCCTCTTGTCGAGCGCCACGGGGGGTTCGCTGCGAATGGCGTCCAGCACCTCCCGGCGGCTCGGCCGGCGGACGATCCGCTCGATCTCGCGCAGCACGAAGTGGGACATGGAGACTCCTTCCAGCGCGGCGCGGCTCTTCAGAAGGCGGTGGGTCTCCTCGGGGACGTTCCGGATCTGGAGCATCTTGGACATGTGCTAAACAGTAGTTTCATGTGAAGAACATGTCAACTGCAGACGGCCGACGACGGGAGGAGCGCGCCCGGTGATAGGAATGGAAGCGGTGGAAGTGGCGTTGGAGCAGGCGCTGCCGGGTTGAACCGGAACGGGCTGACCGACGATGGAACTAGGTAAGGGTGCAACGATCCGCTCCGTCTATCTCGGGCGAGTGAGCTATGAGGCCGGTGTCGAGCTGCAACACGGGCTCCGGCAGCAGCTTCTGGACGGCGAACCCGATTCCTCGGATACGTTGCTCCTGCTCGAGCATCCGCCGACCTACACGGTCGGCCGGAACTGCGACCGGAGCGACGTCCTGGCGGACCCCGACTGGCTCCGCCAGCGGGGAATCGCGGTCGCCGAGTGCGATCGCGGTGGGCGCGCGACCTACCATGGCCCGGGACAACTCGTCGGCTACCCGGTCCTCGATCTGAGGGCCGAGCGCCGGAACGTCCGCGGCTATGTCCGGGACCTTCAGGAGGTCCTGGTGCGGACGCTGGCGACGTTCGGTGTCGCCGCGGAGGGCGGCGAAGAGCGGGAGCGGATCGGCGTGTGGGTCGGGCGCCGGAAGATCGCCTCGATCGGCATTCACCTGCGGCGCTGGGTCACCACGCATGGCTTTGCGCTCAATGTCTGCACCGACCTGGACGACTTCGCCGGCATCCTCTCCTGCGGCT
>JAPOVF010000387.1 GCA_026708285.1 Acidobacteriota bacterium | reverse complement strand
TGGTCTCCCGGCTCAGTCCGCCGGACGCAGCACCCTGGTCACGGCGACCGAGAGTTGCTGCCACCGTGACTGCTCGACGACGAGCTGCCGCCGGCCGGTTCGGGTGAGCCGGTAGTACCTGGCGCGCTTGCCCTTGTCGGAGGTCTTCCACTTCGCCGCGATCCAGCCGCGCGCCTCCAGCCGGTGAAGGGCCGGATACAGCGAGCCGGTCTCGATGCGGAGTGCGTCTTCCGATACTCGCTGGATGTGGCCGGCGATCGCGTGGCCGTGTGCCGGGCCGTAAACCAGCGTGCGCAGGATGAGCAGGTCCAGGGTTCCGTAGAGAAGCTGGTTGCGGGGGCTTGCTGGCGTCATGGTGTAGACAAGCTACTTCATATGACGTAGATTGTCTACACCATGAGTACGCTGATTCATCTGGAGAACGTCTCCAAGGTCTTCTACACGGACGAGATCGAGACCCACGCGCTCGATGGGGTCACTCTCGACATCGACTCGGGCGAGTACGTGGCGGTGTCCGGCCCGTCCGGCTGCGGCAAGTCGACGCTGCTGTCGATTCTCGGTCTGCTCGATACGCCGACCGCCGGCGACTACACCCTGAACGGTTACCCGGTGGCGCAGTTGAAGCAGTCCGAGCGAGCGCGGATCCGTAACCGGGAGATCGGCTTCATCTTCCAGAACTTCAACCTGATCGGCGACCTGACCGTCTACGAGAACGTCGAGCTTCCGCTCACGTATCGGGGAATCCGGCCGAGGGAGCGGCGCGAGCTGGTGGGCCAGGCACTGGAGAAGGTGGAGATGGCGCCGCGCGCGAAGCACCTGCCGAGTCAGCTCTCCGGTGGCCAGCAGCAGCGGGTCGCGGTCGCCCGGGCCGTTGCCGGCCAGCCCTCGATCCTGCTCGCCGACGAGCCGACGGGCAACCTCGACTCGAAGAACGGCGGCGCGGTGATGGACCTGCTGCGGACGCTGCACGAGGAGGGGTCGACCATCTGCATGGTCACCCACGATCCTCGGTACGCCGACTATGCGGAGCGGGAGATACATCTCTTCGATGGGCGGGCGACTACCTGAACGGAGTACGTGCTCTTGGCGACCGGAATGGACATTGCTCGACCGGACCTGGCGCGGAAGAAGAAGGTCCGCCGGGTGACGTACTTCTCCCTCGGGGGCGTCTTGCTCGTCCTGGTCACCCTCGGCTTGCAGCAGGTGCAGCCGTCGGCGCCGCGCGTCGACCGGGAGGCGCTCTACATCGACACCGTGCGGCGCGGGCCGATGGTGAGGGAAGTGCGTGGCCGGGGAACGCTGGTGCCGGAGAAGATCCGATGGATTCCGGCGACGACGGAAGGCACCGTCGAGCGGATCGTGATCGATCCCGGCGCCGAGGTGACGCCGGACTCGGTGATCGTCGAACTGAGCAACCCGGAGCTGGAGCACCAGGCCAGCGAAGCGGAGCTGAACCTCCGCGCCGCCGAGGCGCGCTACGAGAACCGGAAGGTGGAACTCGAGAGCGAACTGCTGATGCAGAAGGCGGGGCTCGCGAGCGTGGAGGCCGCTCTCGTCGTGGCCCGGCTCGAAGCGGACGCCGACGCCGAGCTGGCGAAGGACGGTCTGGCCTCGGAGATCGAACTCCAGCGAGCGCAGGCGTCGAAGCGGGAACATGAGACGCGCTTCGCGCTGGAGGAGGAGCGTCTCGGCATCGCGGAGACGACGAAGGCGGCCAAGCTCGCCGTCGAGCGGGCGGAAGTGGATCGTCTACGCGCGATCTGGCAACTGCGGCTCGTTCAGGTCGCGGCCCTGCACGTCCGGGCCGGTATGCACGGCGTCCTCCAGCAGGTGCCGGTCGAGGAGGGACAGCGGGTTTCCGCGGGTACGAGTCTGGCCCGGGTCGGCGATCCGACGGCGCTCAAGGCCGAACTGCGGATCGCCGAGACGCAGGCGAAGGACGTCCAGCTCGGGCAGGTCGCCTCGGTCGACACGCGAAACGGCATCGTTCCCGGCCGCGTCGTACGGATCGATCCAGCGGTGGAGGAAGGGACGGTGACGGTCGACGTCGCGCTGGAAGGCGATCTTCCCCGCGGCGCCCGGCCTGACCTGACCGTAGCCGGCACGATCGAACTCGAACGGCTGGACGAGGTGGTCTTCGTCGGCCGGCCCGTCGTCGGTCAGGAAGCGAGCGAAGTCGGCCTCTTCCGTCTGGACGGCGAAGGGAACGGAGCTAGCCGAACGCGCGTGCTCCTGGGCAGGAGCTCGGCCAACACGATCGAAGTGCTCGACGGACTGGAGCCCGGCGATCAGGTCGTCCTGTCGGACATGTCCGCGTGGGACGAGTTCGATCGCCTCCGCGTCGATTGAGGAGTGGGAGCGGTCTACCCCATGAAGAAGCCCTTGCGGTGCGAGACGCCGAGCACCTTCTTGCACAGGGCGCAGAAGTAGAGGTAGCGCTTGCCCAGGATTCCCGAGATCTCCCGGAAGTAGATACTCACGGGATGCTCGCAGTGCGGGCACAGCGGCGTGATGTCGTTGCGTTCTTCAGCTCGAATCAAGGGTTTGTCTCCTCTCCTCTTGGTTTCGTTGGTCCTTGGTTCGGCGGCCGGTAGCCCCAGGCCTCCACCGCGAATCCCCACTTCCGATCGACGACGTCGATCGTCTCCGGGTCGATCCGATAAGCATTCTTGCGATAGCCCGACAGGGTGCCCAGGTAGTCGCCGATCGGCTTGCGGGCCCGCTCCCAGCCCGGCAGCGTCAGCTCGTCGTAGAGACGCTCGAGTTCCGCCATGGGCGCTCGTTCGAGATTCTCGAAGCGCACTTCGGCCAGGTGTCCTTCCGGGATCGATTCCCGGTCCTTCATGTACTGCTTCATCATCGCGGCGTAGGAGTCGAGCATGCCGGCGATCACCTCTTCGGGTTCCGCGTCGGCCAGTTGGCAGATGGGCAGCACGTGGCGGTACAGGTTCGTCATCGACCGGTAGACGACGTAGGGATTCCGCACGATGTGGATGAACTTCGCGTCGGGAAACAGGCGCAGCAGTTCGGCGGTGCGGCCGAGATTCGTTGGGCTCTTGAGCACGAGCCGGCGCCCGCCGGAAGCCAGCGTGGCCTTGCGGAGCACATCGAGATAGGCGCGCCGCCACCGCGCCATCTCGGAACTCGTGAGCCGCATCGTGGCGTACTTCTCCTGGTACTCCCTCGCCCGGTTGGGGAAGGAGAGGTGGTGCACGAACGACAGGTGCGACGTGTTGGCGAGCGCGATCTCCTCCTCCTGGGGCAGCTCGACGGACACCGCCATGTTGTCCATCGGGCGTGTCGCCGGCATTCCGTTGGCGACGAGACGCTCCAGCCGGCCGCGCGCGGTCAGGAACATCGGCGCCGCGATGGCCTGGAAGGTCGAAACGATGCCGAAGCCCGGGTCCTGGGCGAGCAGGTTGTGGAGATGCGTCGTGCCCGAGCGACCGAAGCCGTGGACGTACAGAGGGGCCTCGTCGATGGCGACGCGCGCCATCCTGGACGGGCCGTAGCGGAGGCGCTCGGCGACCCGTAGCGGCGTCATCAGGGCAGTGACCGCGAGCACCTTCGCCAGCTTGCCCCAGTATCGCGGCGGCACGCCGCCGTTGTCCGCGATCAGCCGCAGCCAGACCCCGAGCGGCGCCATCGTGAACGGGTGCTGTCCAGAGTTCCCGGCGGTTTCCACGACTCCGATGGTAGTGCCGGATTGCACCGGACTGTCCCATCCAGCAACATGGCCGCATGTGCCTCAACCGTAAGAACCAGCCATGAAGATCCTTCTCTACTCCCTGGCGGCCCTCGCCGTCATCGTGCTGGCGCTGTACTTCGCGTTCTTCTTCAATCCCCAGACGGAGGAGCAGGAGGAGGTGAACGCCGCGTGGAGCCGGTTCGCCGAGGAGGTCGCGGACCTCGGCCGTGCCATCGAGAGCGCGCCGTTCAATCGCGACGAGCAGACCGCGGCCGCGGGGTATCGCCATATCGCCCGCTACCTCTCGACCTTCCTGGCCGAATACACGGACTTTCGGAACCCGGACTACCCGCAGTTCTCGCGCTTCCCCAACGGCGTCGCCCGCGTCGGCTGGGACAATCCGGACAATCCCTATCTCGTGTTTCCCGTGCGGGGCGATCACGTCTACCGGTTGCGCGGCAACACGACCAGCTTCGACCTCGTCACGATCAATGTCTACAGCGGCATGCTCGGCCATACGCCGGTCAGGCAGATCCGCACGGTGTCGAGCATCGCCTCGGACGATCTCGACATCGACGAGAACGGCGACTTCGTCCTGACGCTTAGCGCCGTGCGGGCCGAAGGCGACTGGCTGAAGCTGGAACCGGACGCGCACATCGTCGTCGTACGGCGCCTGGTTTCCGATTGGGAGAAGACCGACGAAGGCCTGTGGGAGATTCTCAACCTGACCACGCTGGGAACTGGCGCGCCCCGCCCGACGCCGGAATCGGTGGCACGGGCGCTCGATGACGCCGTGACGCAAACCCGGTCCCTGCGAGAACTGCTCACACTCGCGCATCGGATCACGTTTCAGCTCAGGCTGCGGCCCAACACGGTGGAAGAACCCGCCGAGTCCGACCCGAATCTGGCGATGGCCGACGCCTTCCAGGCGGGCGCCCGGGGCTACTTCCGACTGGAGGAAGATGAAGCCCTGCTGGTGGACGTGCCGGTCGCCGACTGCAGGTACACCAACATCCAGCTCGCCAATCCGTGGATGGAGTCGCTCGACTACGCCAGCCACCAGTCGAGCCTGAATCACCGCACCGCGCACGCGGACGCCGACGGCCGCGTGCGCTACGTGATCAGCGGCCGGGATCCGGGCGTACAGAACTGGCTGGACACCGCCGGCTGGGCCGAGGGGTCGCTCTGTGCCCGGTGGACGTACTGCAGCGAGTACCCGACGGGCATCAACGCCCGCGTCGTCAAGCTGGAGGAGCTGGATCGATACCTGCCACCCGAAACGGTGAGGGTCTCTCCCGCGGAACGCGCGCGGATCGTGGCAGCGCGGCAGGCGGCGATCAGCCGGCGGTATGCCGGCGGGTCCTAGGCGAGGACTTCCCTGACCACCCGCGCCTTCTCGACGCCCGTCAGCCGGGCGTCCAGGCCCTGGTGCCGGTACGTGAACCGTTCGTGGTCGATGCCGAACAGGTGCAGGACCGTGGCCTGGAAGTCGTGGACGTGGACCGGATCCTTGACGATGTTGTAGGAGAAATCGTCCGTCTCGCCGTGGACGACGCCGCCCTTGACCCCGCCGCCGGCCATCCAGATGCTGAAGCAACGCGGATGATGGTCGCGTCCGTAGTCGGTCGCAGTGAGGGCCCCCTGGGAGTAGATCGTCCGTCCGAACTCGCCGCCCCAGATGACCAGGGTCTCATCGAACAGGCCGCGCTCCTTCAGATCCTGGATCAGTGCCCAAGCGGCCCGGTCGACGTCGCGGGCCTGTGCCGGCAGCACCGTCGGCAGGACGCGGTGGACGTCCCAGCCCCGGTGGTAGATCTGGACGAAGCGCACCCCGCGCTCGACCAGCCGCCGCGCCATCAGGGCCGCGTTCTGGAACTTGCCCGGCTGCCGCGCCTCTTCGCCCCAGCGTTCCCAGGTGCTCTCGGGCTCGCTCGCCAGATCGGCCATCTCCGGCACCGAGGACTGCATGCGAAACGCCATCTCGTACTGCTCGATGCGTGCGAGCGTTTCCGGATCGCCGACCTGGGCATGGCGCAGCCGGTTCAGTTCGCTCATGCCGTCGAGCACGCGCCGGCGGACGTCCGGCGAGACGCCCTTGGGGTCCTTGAGGTAGAGCACCGGCTCGTCACCCGTCTGGAGACCGACACCGGCGTGCTCCGGCGAGAGGAAGCCGGCGCTCCAGAGCTTCGCCGAGAT
>JAPOVF010000015.1 GCA_026708285.1 Acidobacteriota bacterium | reverse complement strand
TCCGAGACCGTGTAGCGGCCGAACTCGCCGATCAGTTCCGGCGGCCTGGTGCCGTGCGCCGCGCAGCGCTCGATTGCCATCTCAAGCAGTCGCCGGGCGAAGCGGTCGTAGTCGAAGCTGTCGTCGAGAGTCGTGCGCCCCGGCACGCCGCCACCGAAATCGAAGAAACGTAGGTTCCGGCGTCGCCGGCCGAGCCGCGCGTGGAGATCGAGCGCGGGTTCGAGGGCCGCGACCAACTCCTCCGGTGTGTCGGTGGCCGAACCGAACATCGCGTGCAGGAGAACGAAACGTGCACCCGAGGCTTTGTCGATCTCGGCTGCCAGACGTTCCGCTGCGCCTGCGTCGACGCCGAACCGCGAGTCTCGGTCGCCGGCCCCGCTCGCCTGTTGCGGCTTCTTGATCCGGATGCCGAACTCGAACTCCACTCCGGAGTGGGCGAAGCCCTTGAGTTCCGAGGCGTCCTCGAGAATCGGGACCACCCGCGGATGTTCGCGCCGGAGCTCCAGGAGGTTCCGTGCATAGGCACTCCCCGGTCCCTTGAATCCGTTCGCGAGCACCAGCCGGTCCTCGGGCAGCAGCCCTGCCCGGATCATGCGGCGCGCGATCTCGACATCGACGTCGGACGACATCTCGTGGTGAGCGCCGGCGGTCAGCGTCGAGCGGACGATCTCCTCGGCCGTGTTCGCCTTCGAGGCGAAAGCGAAGTGGAACGGTGCAGGGTAGCCGAGTTCGTCGATGGCGCGCCGGAAGCGGCGATTCATCGCCTTCACCTGCGCACGGATGTTCGGCAGGAAGGCGATCTCCAGTGGACTCGGCATTGCCTTCGCGGGCAGGCGGGACGCGGGACGACGATCCGGTTCGAAGAAGGCGGCCAAGTCGAGGCCGTGGGCCTGGAGACGACCGCCGGCCGCCTTGAGGAAGGGGTTGAAACGGTGGCCGTCAGGTACCGGCGTTCGGGACTGCCAGCCAATCCTGCAGGCGGCGGAAGGCGGCGCTTGAGTGAAGTCCATGGCGTCCCCGGCTGGGCGGCCATTCTAGCCGCCAGCCGTCTTCAGTCCTCATATCCTTGACGTGTGACGGAGGAGCTCAGACAACGGGCCGTGGAGGTCTTCCTCGCCGGCGTGGCGGCCGCCGACCCGGTTGCCTCGACGTCCCTAGCGCTCGAAGAGCTGGACCTGCACGCCGTGACCAGAGGCCGTGTGGCAGTGCTGGCAGTGGGGAAGGCGGCATTCGGGATGACCGAAGCTGCGGTCGACCGACTGGGCAGCCAGGTCCGTGGCGCGGACGTGCTGCTCGTGACGCACGACGAAGCGGTGGCCTCGGGCGAGTTCCAGGCTCTACGTTCGGGACACCCCCTGCCGGACGACCGGGGCCTCGCCGCGGCGCGCGACATCGAGCGGCGCGCCGGAGCGCTTGGAGCGAATGATCTGGCGCTGGTCCTCATCTCGGGCGGAGCCTCGGCGCTGCTGCCGGCACCCTCTGCCGGGATCGCGCTGGCGGACAAGCTGGAGGTGACGCGCCAGTTACTCCGCGGTGCCGCCACGATCCACGAGCTGAACGCGGTGCGCAAGCACCTGTCGACGACCAAGGGTGGGGGATTGCTACGCCAGTTGCGCCCCGCCGGGGTGGTAACGTTGGCCTTGTCCGACGTGATCGACGACGATCCGTCCGTGATCGGCAGCGGTCCGACGGCGCCAGATCCGTCGACGTTTGTGGATGCCCGCGCGGTGCTGGAGCGGTGCGATGTGCTGGAGACGTGCCCTGCCTCCGTGAGGAAACGGTTCGAGGCCGGCGTCCGCGGCGAGCTGCAAGAGACACCGAAACCAGGTGATCCGATCTTCGATGGCGCGATCTACCGGATCGTTGGTGGCAACCGCACCAGCGTCGGGGCGATGGCGGCGGCCTGCGGCAAGGGTGTCGAAGTCGAACCCGAGCCGCTCGAGGGCGAGGCGCGCGAAGTCGGCGCGATGCTCGCGGCACGCTTCGCTGCTGCGCCGTTCCGCCCCTGGGTCGCCGGCGGCGAGACGACGGTCACTGTCCGCGGCGGCGGCACGGGCGGCCGCAACCAGGAGTTGGCCCTGGCCTTCGCGCTCGAAGCGGCAGGGAGTTCGCTCGCCGACCGTCACGACTGGGTGTTCCTCGCCGCCGGCACGGACGGCCGTGACGGCCCCACCGACGCCGCGGGTGGCGTCGTCGACGCCTCGACGATACGCCGCATCCGAAGCGCCGTTGTCGATCCGGTCGCAGCGCTCCAGGACAACGACTCCTACCAGGCGCTGGATGCCGGCGGTGCGTTGTTGCGGACCGGAGCGACGGGAACGAACGTGGCGGATGTGGCGGTCTTCCTGTGCGGCGGCTGAGTCCTGAGACTGGCTACGCCGACCGCCGATGCGGGAACGCGTCGAGGCCCGGATAGACGGCGCGGTCGCCGAGTTGCTCGTCGATCCGGAGGAGTTGGTTGTACTTGGCGACCCGGTCGCTGCGGGCGGGTGCGCCGGTCTTGATCTGGCCCGTGTTCCAGGCGACGGCGAGGTCGGCGATCGTCGTGTCCTCCGTCTCGCCGGAACGGTGGCTCATCACGACGCCCCAGCCGTCGGCGCGGCTCCGCTCGACCGCGGCGTCGCTCTCGGTCAGGGAGCCGATCTGGTTCACCTTGCACAGCAGGGCGTTGCACGCGCGTTCCTGGATCGCGCGGTCGATGCGATCGATGTTCGTGACGAGGAGGTCGTCGCCAACCAGTTGCACGTCATTCCCGAGACGCCGGCACAGTTCGCTCCAGCCGGCCCAGTCGTCCTCGGCGAGGCCGTCCTCGATGCTGATGATCGGGTACTTTCGGCACCAGTCGGCCCAGAGGTCGACGAGTTCGCCGCTGTCGAGTTCGCGGCCCTCGATCGGCAGGCTGTAGCGGCCGGTCGTTTCGTCGTAGAGCTCGCTCGTCGCCGGATCGAGCGCGATGCGGATGTCATCGCCGGGACGGCGGCCGGCGGCCTCGATCGCTTCGAGGATGACTTCGACCGCCCGTTCATTGCCGCCGAGCGCGGGTGCGAAGCCTCCCTCGTCGCCGATCGCGACGGAGAAACCGCGTTCGTGGAGGATCGAGCGCAACCGCTGGTAGATCTCGACGCCCCAGCGCAGGCCCTCACCGAACGAGGCGGCCCCAGTCGGCATGACCATGAACTCCTGGAAGTCGGTCGAGCCGGCGGCGTGCTGACCGCCGTTCAGGATGTTGAGCATCGGAACGGGCAGCGTACGGGCATCGCTTCCGCCGATCGAAGCGTAGAGCGGCAGGCCGCGCGCGGCGGCGGTGGCATGGGCCGCGGCGAGGCTGACTCCGAGGACCGCGTTCGCGCCCAGGCGGCCCTTGTTCGGCGTTCCGTCGAGTTCTGCCAGCAGGCGGTCGAGTTCTTCCTGGTCGGCGGCGTCGAAGCCGCGGACGGCATCGGCGATCTCGCCGTTCACGTTGCTGACGGCCGTTGCCGTGCCCTTGCCCCCGTAGAGTGCCGGGTTGCCGTCGCGCAGTTCGACCGCCTCGTGGCGTCCGGTGCTCGCGCCGCTGGGGACGATCGCGCGGCCACGGCCGCCGCCCTCGAGCAGGACTTCGACCTCGACCGTCGGATTGCCGCGGCTGTCGAGGACCTCGCGGCCAGCTACGGAGGAGATCGAGGTGGATTGCGCGGTCAAGGGTAGGGACGGGTTGCGATGTGGATCGCGGAGTCTAGTTGTCAGCGGACGATCCGGAAGCGCCGTCCGATCGGCAGGCCCGGCAGTTGCAGGTTGCCCTCCCTCGGCCATCGTACGCGCAGTTGAACCTGGACCGGCCGGCTCCGATCGGAAGCTTCGGTTCCAGAACGGTCCGTGAGCACGCCGAAGGTCTGGGTCAGCGAGTTCTGGGAAAGGTAGGACGAACCGGCCCGCACTTCGCGGCGGTGCACACGCGCGCCGGATCGCAACTGAACGACCGCGCCGATCGCCCTGCGGTTCGGCGATTCACGGTCGAAGAGGTCCACTTTGACGACTTCGCCCCGGCGGCGACTCTCGTTCCGGTAGACCTCGGCCTCGTCGTTGCAGTTCGAGATGACCACATCGGGATCGCCGTCGAGATCGAAGTCGGCGACGGCCAGCCCGCGGCTCACCCTGACCGCTGAGAGACCGCTGCCGCTCTGTTCCACGAACCGGCCCTCGCGATACTCGAGCAGTTGATTCGGCTGCGAGTGGGCTGCTCCTTCGTAGACCTCCTGCTCGGCGATGTTGTGGATGACGTGGCCGTTGGCGACAACCAGGTCGAGGTCGCTGTCGAGATCGAAGTCGGCCAGAGCGACGCCGAAGCCGACCCAGGGCATGGACGGTTCGGCGATGCCCGCGGAGAACCGTTGCTCGAGGAAGAGTCCGTCGCCGCGATTTGAGTAGAGGGCGTTCGTTTGCCGGTCCAGGTGGGTGACAACCAGGTCCTCGAGGCCGTTGCCGTCGATGTCGCCGGCCGCGATCCCCATGCCGGCCTCCGGTTCACCGCGGTCCGAGAGGGCGGTGCCGGCGAGCAGCGCGGCGTCCTCGAAGCGCGGCCCTTCGCTCGTCCTTCGGTTGAGGAAGTGGAAGTTCGGGTCCATGTCGTTCGCGACGTAGATATCCGGCCTCCGATCGTCGTCGACGTCCAGGATGACCACGCCCAGTCCCGCACCGTCGGCGTCGGCCAGGCCGAGTGTCTGCGTCGCGTCGACGAACCTGGGCGGGCCGCCGTCTCCCTGGTCGTTGCGGTACAGGCGATCCGGCAGGCCGTCGTAGACGTCCGGGTGGCAGTAGGAGCGCAGACCGTGTTCCGGTTGCCCGCAGACGTGGTTATTGTCGTAGCCGAAGTCGACGTAGTTCGTCACGTAGAGATCGAGGTCTCCGTCGAGATCGACATCGCCGAACGCGGCCGATGCGCTCCAGGCGGCATCGGCGGCGCCTCCCTCGGGCGCCGCGGCGCTGAACGTGCCGTCGCCGTCGTTCAGGAACAGCCGGTTCGGCCCGAACGCGGTCAGGTAGAGATCCGTGTCGCCGTCCCCGTCGACATCGCCGGACACTCCTCCCATGCCGTAGCTGTCGAAGTGGATGCCGGAGATGTCGGTCACGTCGACGAACCGGCTGTTGTCGTTCCGGAGCAGGGTGGTGCGACCGGGCTGGCCTCCGTGGGGCGCCGGCTCGCCGCTGTCGACGAAGAGAAGGTCGTCGTCGCCGTCACCATCGTAGTCGAAGGCGAGCACACCGCTGCCCATCGTCTCGATCATGTAGTACTCACCCTGACCGCCGTGTTGGTGACGGAAAGCGATGTCCCAGGCGTCAGCCGCATCCACGAATCGAATGCCGTCGTCCCCGGGGGCCGTCTCGGCTGGAGTCGCGGCGGCCAGCGTTGCCGCGAGAACTGAGGTCAGGGCGGGAAGCATGCCTTGGTTGACGCTAGCAGCGATGACGCCGCAGTAAGATGCGCCGGTTTCAACGAAGGGGATTCCGGATGTCGAGAGTCGATCGGCTGTTGCTGACAGGTCTCTTGTGGTCGTTGGTCTTGGGGGTCGCCGCCGTTCCGGCCGCGGCGCAGCACGGCGCGGAAGGCGGCGAGTGGAGACACTTCGGCGGCGACAGCGGCTCCACCCGGTACTCGCCTCTGGACCAGATCGACCGGGACAACTTCTCGCGGCTGGAGGTCGCCTGGCGCTGGGAGTCGGCCGATGTCCTGCTCACAGACGTGTCCGACAAGACACCCGGGCCGTACCGGAGCATGCCGCTGATGATCGACGGCGTGGTCTACATCGCGACGAATCTGGGCCAGGTCGCGGCCCTCGATCCGGCGACCGGCAAGGCGCTGTGGCTGCACGATCCGAGGGACTGGGAGATCGAGCAGCGGGGTTCCCTGGTCCAGATCCGC